>NZ_CP152049.1:511666-833333 GCF_038630985.1 Paenibacillus sp. FSL H8-0548 | reverse complement strand
AGCTCCAATGCTCGAATGCTGGCTGCCCGTACATGCTCCGGTGTTACGAAGTCCGGCTCCCCTACACCAAGTGAGATTATATCTTTATTCCCCTCCGCTAAGCTAAAAAACTTACGAATGCCCGAGGGCGGAATTTGTTGTACGATTGGCGAGATCATTTGGCTCATTGACCATGTTTTCATGTTTTTTCCTCCTAAAATGTGATTAGAAAACAAAAAAAAGAGACCCATCCCTGTAAAGGGACGAGTCTCCACCCGTGTTACCACCCTAGTTTCACGCCAAAGCGCGACACTCTGCTCATGTATCTATCAATACATGTTCCCGTTAACGCTGGAAATGCGGCAGAGCTTACTCTCGTTCAGCCCGCTTCTCAGAGATGGCTTTCCGCTAGTACCCGAACGTTGGTTTTCAGCTGCCCCAACTCTCTGTTTGATCAGGCCCATAACGTACTCTTTCTCGTCATCGAATATAAAAGCTATTCATCTTGTCATATAAAATCAACGATAATCATAAAATTTTACCAATAATAACATCAAAACGACGGAGATGCAATACCCACATTTTAACTTTAATATCCAATCCGTCTTATAGATTTATTCTATAAAGTTTATATCGTTTATATATTTCTATAATGAAGCTGGAAGCTGTAATATACAACTTAACACAATAAAAGCAAATTCCAGCATCTGTCCAGCATAATTTGAGGAGGCTAATTTTATGAGTGATATTGTAAAAAAACAGTTTGATGACGTCGCTCCCGAGTATGATCGTCAGCGCCGCCAGCTTATTCCTTGCTTTGATGATTTTTATGGGATAGCAGCTGACCTAGTAAACTGCAGCAGCGATGCTCCACGCATATTGGACTTAGGCGCCGGTACAGGACTTTTCTCCTCCTTCATACGCAGCAAATATCCTAACGCTTCACTAACCTTGATTGATTTAAGCGAGGAGATGCTGAAGGAAGCCCACTCCCGCTTCGGTCAAGATCCTGCTGTCAGCTACATCACAGCTGATTATACCAGCTATCCTTATACCGAGAAGTATGATGCAATTATCTCCTCACTATCCATTCACCATCTGACGCATCCTGCAAAACGAGCGCTATTTCAAACCATTCATGGTCTCCTTCTAGACGGCGGCATATTCGTTAATGCTGATCAGGCGGCTGGCACAACGGTCTATTGGGATGATTACTATATGTCTAAGTGGAAAGAAGCGATTTGGCAGAGCGGCTTGGATGCCAAAGCGATTGAAGCATCTATTGAACGAAGAAAGGTCGATATAAACGCCACGGTACAAGATCAGCTGGACTGGTTACTTGAAGCTGGGTTTGAGCAAAACGACTGTGTATATAAAAACAACTTATTTGCTGTTTTCGCAGCTTTAAAGAGCTGATCGCCATCCTAATCCTTCTTTGACAGATAAGCCGACTTATAATGAAAAACTTATAAATTCTTATCTATTCAAAAAAGCCTCAACTCCACAGCAAGTTAATTCCAACTAAATTTATATGAATTAACTTGTTGTGAATATATATGTGCCCTAAAGATGGGAATTCCCTATCTCTTCTACCTCCATAAAAACCACTTGCAATCCCTTTAATTCCGAGTATAATACTAGGTATACAAACGTTATGGAGATTGGAGCTGTCTAGAATGACCTATTCCGAGAAAAAGATTGCAGCAGCATGGGTTGATGATTATTTAGATCTTTATAACTTTGCCGTGAATATCGGAGATACAGCTTGGCAGCAACAAATCCTCCAATCACTGCGTGCCAAAGAGAACCATATTCGTCTCGTCATTGAGCATGGCATTCGTGTAGACCTATGGCTTCGTTTCGATCAAATTAATCGTAAAATGCTTGATATATATGAGCAGCTTCGCAGTTCTCAGCATTCAGAACAGCAGCAGAAGCAGCTAAGAGAAAAGGTATGGGAGTTCAAGCTTCAACGGGTCATGATTGCAAGCAAGCTGAAAGCTCACTATGCACAATAAGGTGAGAGTACGAGGCTGGATTGCGGAAAAAGAAAAAGCTCTGAAAACAAAAAAAAGCCTGCATGCAGTGATCTGCTCTGCTTAGCTATGTAGGGTACGCTTTGAACGAAGGCATGCAGTGTACTGCTCTGCCGGTTATCCTCTTCACATTCTATGAATGGCCAGATTCATAGTTTCTGAAACATTACATGGATACTTGCTCCATATCACGCATCATCTTCATCATCATGGTAGACATTTCGTCGCATTCTTGCATTTTCATCATCATCATGTTCATATCCATGCTGTCCATCATGTTCATTTCTGTCATCATGTCCATCATCATCTTCATTGATTTCATCTTGCACATCATTTCTTCCATGCACATATTCATCATCATTTGCATCGCCATCTTTTCCATCTCCGCTCACCTCCTCATAGATCTCCTATACCGAAGATACTACAGCCTTGAAATGATTTCAAGGTTTTTTTGTTTTTTGTTGATTTCCCATGAATAGATATGATATAAATAAAGATTACACTTTTAAACCACACTTTCCCCCTTGGAATTATCGCCATGCTTGGACATGATATAAATCTCCCTTCAGCCCTTCCTTTACAATATCTATACCATTTCTAAATAATGGGATAATAATTCACTGATATGATTTAGTAGAAATGAACGCCTCACAAAAGAAAAGTTCCGTACTACTGCTGCTTGGGAGGGATCAAGCCAATTATTCATACCGACCAAGGCCGTCGGAGCTTCTATTTATAAAGTAAAAAAAATAACCCATTTGAGAAAGGTGACTCTCCTCCATGCAAATGAAAAAAGCAATGGCAATCTCAATGATCGCAGCAGCAATAAGCGCAGCAACCGTTACACCGATATTCGCTCAAACGGCATCCAGCAAGCAAGCTGTACAAATCAACCAAGCAAGCTTTCTCGTTAATGCCAACCCTATCTCTATTCGTACCATTGTGGATGGCGGCGTAACCTTAGCCTCTGTTCGAGACATCACCAATGCAATTGGCGCTACCCTCCATATCAACAGCGACCATACCGTAGTTGTGAAGTTTGGCGAGAACACATTGAAGCTAAAGGCCGCTTCAAAAACAATTAACGTAAACGGTGTATCGACTGCTCTTTCGCACCCAGCTAAAGAAGTAGCCTACGCCACCTTTATTGAACCAGCAGCATTTGTTAAAGCACTTGGCGGTACATATGAAGACAACACGATCAGCATGGTTAAACAGCTTGAAGGTGCTGAGCGTGCAGTTTGGGTCAACTCCTCCCAGCTTATCGTTTCGAACACTGCAGGCGAAGGTCGTGAAGATTACCTGGTTGATGCAGCTACTGGCAAATATGAGCTTCTGCTGGCATCCTCTGACACGTCCGAGCTGGTTCTATCCCCGGATGGCAAAAAAGTGGCTTACTCCGATGCGAATGGCGCTGTGTTCACCATTGATTTAAGCACGAAGCAAGCGACGCAAGTCAGCACAGACAGCTCGATCAAAAATGAGCTGCAATGGTCGAAGGACGGCTCTTCCCTCTTCTTCCTGCAAGGTGACAAAAGCTCTGTTATTGCTAAGCTTTCACTAGCCGATGGCAGTGTCTCTAAAGTACTTGAAGACAAGGTCGACTATAAAGCGAACCTAGAAGTATCAGCAGACGGCTTGCAATTTGCTTTCTACGTCTTCAAGCAGCCGAAAGTAACGGCTGACAGCGACAAGGACGTTGAGCTTGATGATGTTGCTATCGACGCAACAGGCACTGAGCCGCAAATTTACTTCTACAACGCTGAAGCAGCAGACAATAAACCTGCACAGCTTACGAAGGATACAGCAGATAAAGTATTCCTTAAACTCGCGGCAGATGGCTCCAAAGTCAGCTACGTCAGCGTGAGCGCCGACGAAGCAAGTGTTGGACAGCTCGTGACCATTGATCAAGCAGGCAAAGTCAGCACGCCATCGTTCGCTGACAAAGACGTTTACCAGCTCGTTCAAGGCGGAAGCAAGCTCTACCTTCTAACTGCTGATGGAAACAGCACGAACGCCATCTATGAAATTGATAGCGCAACAGGAGCAAGCACGCTCGTACTAACTGTGTCGGATCTTGCATCCGAATTGATCGTTTCAAGCAATGCTAATATTGCAGCACTTATCGATGGACAATTGGCAGTATCGGTTCAAGGGAAATGGAAAAACATTACTAACTAATTAATTAACTAATGGAGGTCATTCCTAATGAAATGGTTTAAACAATTAACGATCGCGGCGCTTATCGCTGTAGTCGGCTTCAGTTCCGTTCCTGCTTCCACTCCTGTTGCTACTGCAGCAAGCAAGCTTTCCGGCAAAATCGTCATTAACGGCTCATCTGCCCTGCTGCCCTTGACACTTCAAGCAGCAAATGAGTTTAAAAAGCTGAATCCAAAGGTTAAAATTTCTGCATCGGCTGCCGGTTCCATTACAGGACCTCAAGCGGTTCGCAAAGGTATTGCGGATATTGGAGCTGTAGACTGGGATGCTTCTCAGGATGTACCGGGTTTCAAAAAATTCGACGGTCAAGTTGCTCATAAAGTAGCCATCATCCCTTTCGCAGCTGTCGTGAATAAAAATGTAACAACGACAAATTTGACAACCAAGGAGCTGCAAGGCATCTTCTCCGGTAAAATTAAAAACTGGAAAGAGGTTGGCGGCAAGGATGGCGAAATTATCGTCGTAAACCGTACATTCGGTTCAGGAACTCGCGTCAATTTTCAAGACAAAGCACTCGCTGGTACTGATTTTATGACCAAAGGCGATAACTACAAGGAAGTAAAAACAAGCGGCGATATGAAAACAACGATCGAAACGACGCCTAACGCTATCGGTTATATGGATTTGGCTTATGTAACGGACAAAATGGTTGCACTTAAAATTAACGATATCGCACCTACTGAAGCCAATGTTGTTAACGGCAAATACAAAGTATGGGGCTACGGCTACTATATGACTAAGGGTCAGCCTACAGGCGCGACTAAGGAATTTATTAAATACGTACAAAGCACAAAGTTTCAAAACGGATCATTGAAAAAGCTTAAATTCATTCCGATCTCGGCAATTAAATAGTTTCAACTTACAGGAGCGGCCGGCTTGCGCAAATAAGCGCCTAAGCCGGCCCTATCTATTTCATAGTGAACCTAGCTGATCCGCTCGCTGAAAAGGCAGGCATCGGCTGCGTTCGCTTAGAGGAGCTTATTATCTATGTTGGAATCCACTCAGGCCTTGCATCAGGCGCGGCAATCAACGGAGCTCGGCAGCGCTATTTTGACAGGCAGCAGCAAACCCTTCGACCGGAGATCTCGGCTATTTTTCACAAATCGCCTCTTCCGCTACTTATGCATCGGTGCCGCAGGCTTCGTCTGTCTCATCCTATTTCTAATTTTGCTGCTCATGTTCCGTACCGGTGTATTAACGTTCAGCCACATTTCGTTTGCTGATTTCTTCTTCTCGGCTGAATGGAATCCCGAGAACGAACAATATGGAGCGCTTATCTTTATTTTCGGCACCTTCGCTTTAACAGCCTTAACACTGCTGATTTGCGTTCCAATCTCTTTGATTATTGCCGTATTCCTGTCTGTATTTGTACCCGCTTGGCTCAAAAACATGCTTCGTCCCGTACTGGATCTGCTTGTCGGAATTCCTTCCGTCGTATACGGCTATTTAGGCCTAACCGTACTGATCCCTTTCATTCGGAATGTTACAGGCAGCGGCATGGGTGATGGGCTCCTCGCAGCGGCACTTGTACTTACAATTATGGTTCTGCCTACGGTAAGCCGAATCAGTGATGATGCGATAAGCGCTGTCCCTGCCAAATTTAGCGACGCTTCCTACGCTCTAGGCGCTACACGCTTTCAAACCGTATGGAGAGTACTGCTGCCGTCAGCCAAAAGCGGCATCATGTATGCCGTCATTCTCGGCATGGCGCGTGCGGTCGGTGAAACGATGGCCGTCGTTATGGTAATCGGCAATACGCCTCAGCTCGCTGACAGCCTGCTTAAGCCTACCTCCGTCCTCACCAGCAACATCGTTATGCAAATTTCCAACGTGCCATTTGACTCCACCTGGAATTACGCTCTTTACTTAATGGGCTTCCTGCTGCTAGTCATCTCCTTAATTATGATTGTCGCCATTCGCTGGATTCAAAGAAAGGGGATACAAGCATGAAGCAGGCCATACCTACAAGCCCCCTCCCCAATCCGTTTAGCGGCAGAAGAGGTCTCAATCTGGTAAAAGATCGTTTGTTCACAGGCATCGTCTGGTCACTGGGCATTATTATCATTGCCTTCATATTTGGACTGCTGTATCTGATATTGCAGGATGGCATGCCGAAGCTGACGTGGAATTTTATATTCGGCTTGCCGAGTGAAATTGATGAAGGCGGCGGCATTGGGCCAACACTGGTGAACTCCTTCTATATTTTATTCATTTCCTTGATCATTTCGATTCCGCTCGGCATGGCTGCAGGCATCTATTTAGCAGAGTTTGCACCTGATAATAAGCTGATTGGCTTCGTCCGTATTTGCGTAGAAGGACTCGCCTCAGTTCCTTCCATTATTTTCGGCTTGTTTGGCATCGCGCTATTCGTCGAATATTTTGAAATTGGGTTAACTATTTTAGGCGGCGCGGTCAGTCTGGCCTTTCTAAATCTGCCTGTTCTGACTCGTGTAACCGAGGAATCAATTCGCGCTGTGCCGAAGGAGCTTAAGAGCGCGTCCTTTGCGCTGGGCGGCACTCACCTGCAAACGATTACGCGTGCGCTCATTCCCGCTGCACTAAATGGCATTATTACAGGAATCTGTCTTGTCGCGGGCCGCGCATTTGGCGAGAGCGCCGTTATTATTTTAACTGCGGGCGTAACGACATCCGGTGAAATGTGGGATTTCAGCCTCTTCTCACCAGGTGCCACGCTCGCCGTTCATCTCTGGTATGTGCAGTCGGAGGCGATCGTCGGCGATGCGCAGGAAATTGCCCAGAAAGCAGCTGCCGTGCTCGTTTTTGTCGTTTTGCTCATCAATTTAATATTCCGCATTCCGTTATGGATGAATTCTCGTCGTACAAAGCGGTCGTAGAATACAACCATCGCCTCCAGTCCCGCCTATCGGCAGCGGATGGAGGCTTTTTTGTGGAAAATAAATGAAAAAAAGGTGCAGCTGGGAAACGGATTGCGCTATAATTAACAGGATGAACATGACCAACAGAACGGCGGTGCTTATTTAATGACCCAATTACCTAAAATCAAGATAGCAAAAACTTCTCTTGAGCGCTGGCATGAAGGTTTATCCGTTATCCTTTTGGCTTTCTCCTTCGTCTACTTAATCGTGAACTGGAGTACACTGCCAGAAACGATCGCGATCCATTTCAACGTCCGAGGCGAAGCCGATGGCTGGGGCAGTAAAGCATTCCTATTTTTCCCGCTAATGATTTCGCTCGTACTGTACATCGGACTTACTCTTTTGCGCAAAATTCCACATCATTTCAATTATATGACTACGATAACCGAGCAAAATGCCCCCTACCAGTATAAAATCTCGTTAGAGCTGCTCAGCTGGATCAAGCTTGAGCTGGTCGTGATATTTGGTTTCCTGCAATGGGCGATCATTCAGGATGCTAAGGGTGAGACTTCTATTTTTAGCATATCGCAGCTCCCTATCGCTTTTGTTATTTTGCTTGGAACGATTGTCTTTTATGTCATTAAACTAAAAAAATAAACCTGCTGCGGCTTTCTACCATATTGTAGTTTCCATCTGGATAACTTTTTCTGATAGAATGGATAACACAGGCTATCTATCGGAGGTTAAGATTTTGGACTATATTATATTGGATATTGAATTTAATGGACGTAAGTTTGCAAGCGAATTGCCCATGGAGGTTATTGAGATCGGTGCGGTTCGTTTAAATAGCGCATTGGAGCAGACGGATGAATTTTCCGCGTTAATCAAACCGATTTATTTCTCCAAGCTGAACAGCTTTATTAAGAAAAAAACCGGCATTCCACAGGAAGACATCGATGTGGCAAGCCGTTTCCCGAAGGTCATTCGTGAATTCACGGCATGGCTTCGCAAAAGCGACACCTTCCTGCTGTTCACTTGGGGCGGCGAGGACTTGAAACGTATTGTTTATGATACGCGGATGCATAAGCTTGATGACAGCTTCTGGATGGCTGCCGATTATTTCGACCTGCTGAAGGGCTATATTCGCTACAAGAACGTTACGAACGATGTTAGTGTCGAGGCTGCGCTCATCGATCTCGAGATTACGGCTGAGGGCACAGCCCATCGTGCGCTGGATGATGCGCGCATGACGGCTGAGGTGTTCCGCAAAATTTTTGATGAGCTGGATTTTAGCCTCAAGCAGCAGTTTAAGGACATGTATACGAATGCGAAGGAACGACGCATGGTCAAAAATGCGATTAGATCCATGACCGCGCAAAAAATCGTTCCGCAGTGGGAAGTATTCGCTGAGCGTTATCTCGCTGGCAAAGCCTCCTTCGAGGACGTGCGGAAGGTTGCGGAGCTTCAGCAATATTTTGATAACGAGCTGGAGAAGGCCGCGAAGCCTTCGGCTGGACAAGCTGGCTAAGCAAGCCAAATCATTTCTGACATTAACAAATATAAAAATAAGCCCCTGACCCTTCCAGCGCCTAAGCTGCTCATGGGGCCAGGGGTTTATAAGTATAGGAGAAGCAACAACAATGGACCGCAGCACCAAGTCAATCTCCACCTATGAAATGCTTTATATTATTGGTATTATCGCTATCTCGTTTTCTTCTATTTTCATTCGCTGGTCGAATGCCGACGTAGCTGTCATCGCTATGTATCGTCTATATTTAACCAACCTCATTATGCTTCCACTCGTATGGAAGTACCGCGCAGAAATGTTTCATCTCAGCGCTAGACAGTGGCGACTGTTAACCGCCTCTGGCATAATGCTAGCGCTCCATTTTTTGCTCTGGATGGCTTCCTTGCGACTAACGACGGTCGCAAGCTCCACCGTCATCTTAACGCTTGAGCCCGTTATGGTTATGCTGGGCTCTTATTTGCTGTTCCGCATCAAAGCGAATCGCATGATGCTGTGGGGCATGGGCATCGCCCTGATCGGCTCCATCGTCATCGGATCAGGCGACCTCGCTCTCTCCAGAGAAGCACTACTTGGCGATATTCTTTCCTTTCTTGGCGCCGCTGCTGTAGCCGTTCACATGCTGATTGGCAAGCAGCTGCGCAAGGATATGGGCGCCTTCGTTTATAACTTTTGGGTTTTCGCGCTTGCCGCTACCGCGCTGGCCTTCTATAATATCGTTCGCGGCAACTCCTTCACTGGCTACAGCTCGAAGGAATGGGGCATCTTCTTGCTGCTGGCAATCGTTCCTACGCTATTTGGCCATTACTTGTTTAATTGGCTGCTTAAACATATGAGCGCGGCAGCTGTATCCATGTCGGTGCTCGGCGAGCCCGTCATCGCCTCCCTTCTTGCCTGGGTGCTGCTAAAGGAAGCGTTAACGGCCTATCAGCTTGCGGCTGGCGTTCTGATCCTGTTCGGCGTTTGGCTGTTTATTCGCCATGGGAAGGAATAATCGATAAAAATAGCCGCTATCCTGCAATTGCGCAGGATAGCGGCCCGATGTATTCCTTACTTTTTCCTTAGCAGATTATAAATAACCTGAGCGCTCTCCGCACGGGTCATTTGGCCTTTCGGCACAAATGCACCCTCATCCCTGCCTTGAACGAGCCCTAGCTCAGCTGCTGCTGCAACAGATGGTACTGCCCACTCGCTGATCTCCCTGCGATCAGCAAATGCCACTTCTGGAGCTGTCGACGCAGCGCCCGCAGCGCTATTCTTCACCTCATAAGCTCGCATAACGATAACCGCCATCTCTTCGCGAGTAATCGTTTCATTAGGTGCAAACGAATTGCCGCTGCGCCCATTTACGATGCCAAGCTTGCTAGCTGTCGCGACATATGCTGAATACCATTGTCCCGCTCCAACATCCGCAAAGCTCGCTGTGCCTTCTGCTTTTATGCTCAGTGCACGCACGAGCATAGCAGTGAATTCAGCACGAGTTACGTTCGCTTGTGGAGCAAATTGCTGCTCATTAATTCCAGTTACAATATGCTTTGCAGCTAAGAACTGAATTGCTGCGGAAGCCCAGTGGCTGGCCTTAACGTCAATAAATGATCGCTCATATTCAAGAACAGCATATTTGCTGAAATGATTCACCTCAGCTGTGATGAAATCTCCCTCCAGCGTCCCTCCGATAAACTCAAGCTCGCCATCATCACCTACAAAATAAATGCCAGCCTTGTTTTTGTCCGCATTTGCGTTGATTTTGAAGGTAAGAGTGATTGGCTTTTCGAATATTGTAATTGGAATGACCTTGCCATCCTTGGTGAGAATACTCACATGGAACTGATAAACCTCGGAAACAGCCCTTGCTTTCACTTGATCCGTCTCCACTCCCGCAAGCAAAGCACTTGCTTCTTCTGCATTCAACGGTTTAAATTCAACTAGGATCCGTCCGCCTTCTACTTCGCTTGCAGCTACCTCAGCTTGAAGCGATGCTAACCAATCATGAGGCAGCATAACCGTAACGCCGCTTACCATCAGCTCCAAATCGTCGCTGCCCAGCAAAGTCGCTGCACTTAGCGGTAGAAGTACTGCATTTTTTCCAGCAGAGACCTGAACAGTTGCTTTGCCATCCTTACCGTTCTTCAGCGTAGTCTCCTCAATAATCTGAGCATCTGTTGGCTGCGGCGTGTTTACCGGAACAGTAGATGCAGCGGTTGGTGACGGTGTCGTCACCGCTGTTGGTTCTGGTGACGGAGTCACCTCCGTGGTTGGTGTTGGCGTTTCTTCCGGCGTTGTAGGTGTAGGCGTTGGCACAGTAGATATAACCTCGCTCAAAATAACCGTTCCGCCTTCGTTTCTACCCGGCACATCAACCGTAAGCTCGCCATTCGCCGTTACCGTATAAAGCTTGCCGCTGTATTCGTCTTTCGCTTCTGAACCTGCCAGGAATGGAACAGCTAGCGTAACCGAGCGATTTGCCTCAGCAGTATTAATAATCGTTATGATGTTTTCATCGTTATACTGTTTGTTAAAGGCTAGATAGCCTAACTGATCCGAGCCTGCAACCTTCGTGCGCATGCCCTTGGCGTAAACCTTCGAGAACTTCGCTCTAATATTGAGGAGCTTCTCGTAATGATCATGCAGCGCTTGCTCTGCATCCAGCTGGTCCCATGGCATATCCGTGCGATTCTCACTAAACAGCCCCGCACCCATGTCGCGTGCATTCGCCCCTGATCGACCCAGCTCCTCGCCGTAATAAATGACAGGCTGGCCCTTTGCTGTAATTTGAAGTGCTGCTGCGATCTTCAGCTTTCCTTTGTCCCCGTCAACAAAATGCGAGAGAAAGCCATCCTCATCATGGCTGCTTAGGAACTGCCCCATAGTTGTCGTATTATCCAGCTTCAACTCACGATCAGCTAGGTAAGCGTCCACGGCATCAATGGAACCATTAGCGAAGTCTCTCGCCCGGTCATTAAAGCTGAAATCGAGCAAACTATCCATTTGGCCGCTGCGAAGCATGCCGCCATCGCCATCTACCGTCCCTCCAAAATATTCGCCAATCAGCTTAAATCCGGGATCAATTGAGGTTAGCGCATTTTTGAACGCCTTCCAGGTTGTGCTCTCCACATGCTTGATCGTATCGACGCGGAAGAAATCAATCGTATCTCCACGCTCTGTTCTTGCACTCTCCAGCCAACCCGTTTGCCATGCAATGATTTTCTCGCGAACAGCCTGCTCCTCTGTCTTGAGGTCTGGCAAATGCTCCAGCTCCCCTTCGAGCGCATTCGTGCTCGCTTGAACGCCATTTGTTCTCAGCATGCCCTCAAAGCGCGCTTTGTCCTCCGCCGTAATGCCAGGGCGGCTATCCTCTTCCTTCAAGCCGTAGCCCGTATGGTTAAGCACAACGTCGACCATAATTTTAATACCCTTGTCATGGGCTTTATTAATAAGCTCCTTAAACGTATCCATATCGCCAAGATGCTCATCGAGCTTCGTGAAATCCTTCGCCCAATAGCCATGATAGCCGTATTGCTTGCTGTTAAAGTCGACACCTTTGTTAAAATCAATATTATCGATGATCGGTGTAATCCAAAGCGTATTGATGCCGAGCTCTTGCAAATAATCCAGCTTGCCGATCATTCCCCGGAAATCACCGCCATGATAGGCCTCCAAATGGTCCTTATCCACATTTTCATTATTCGTTGCATCGCCGTCTGCAAAACGATCCGTCAATGCGAAGTAAATGCGCGCCTCATCCCAATCAAAGTCCAGCTCGCCCGCAAATGTTCTTGCCTTCACGGTTACCGAGCCTGTATGCGTATGTCGGTTGCCGTATTCGTCAATCAACGTAATCGGTATTTCCTTTAAGCCAGCCGTTACCGTGTCCTTCACAGCAATCGTTTGAGCGAGTAGACGAGTGTCAAAGCTAGTCTTCGCTAGTCCGCCCAATGCGGTTAAGTCCATATAGCCTTCTGTATAAGCTACCTCTTCCGACGCCGCTGCGGTTATAGTAAGTACCGCACTCTCGTTATACGAAATCTCAGCTGGACTAGCCGATGACGCAATCGTGACGATCGGCTTCCGATACGTGATGGATGATTTTCCATCTGTTGTATTTTTAGGATCAGCCATTTCAACTTCTGCTTCATCCTGCTTCGTCACAAGGAACGTATACTCATACGTGCCGCCCTCAACATCAGCAAGTGTATACGCAAACCACTCCTTCGCCGCATCATATGCCATGTTATACTCCGTACCGTTAACCTTTACCTTAACGCTTGATATATCGCTAAGATGCCCATTTCGGAATAGCGTATCGTCGCGATACAGGAAGGTAATGCCTCCATCCTTCAGAACAGGCCCACTAATCGTTGGCAATATATTAGGCTGATTAACCATACTAATGATATTCACCTTTGTAAAAGCAGCTCCCGCTGCAATCGGTATGACGCGATCATCCGGAATATCCTGCTTCGCCGTGTTCCAGTCCGTCCCTTTGCGAAGCACAAAGCCTACACTCATCGTATCCGGAGATATTTCCAGCATGACTGTGGCAACGCCATTTTCAACTTTATCGAAGTTGATCTGGTCATTCTTCACACCGGTATTCCAAATCCACAGATTCCAGTCCGTATAATTTTTATCAGGCCGAATGTAATTTAATTGCACATAGCGCTTCAACGATTCGGTTGTAATTGTAACCTCAGCACTCGCGGAGATTCCTTTATACGTAGCCGTGATCGTCGCTTTTCCAGCTCCAGCTGCCGTTACAAGACCGCTCGCCGCAACAGCTGCTGCCGCAGGCTTATCGGAGGAGTATACAGCCTGATTAGTTACCCTCCGCTTGCTGCCGTCGCTATATTTTGCAAAAACAGCCGTTTGATGCGTAGTCCCTACCTGCAATGAATAGCTCGCGCTGTCCAGCTCCAGCCCAGTGAGCACAGCAGCTGCTGAATCCAGCTTAATGACTACCGCTGTCAACGGATCAAGTGTAATTGCATTTGCAGAGAGCTCAAAGCCTGATTGAACGGATACCGCTTCAATTCCTGCCTCGTCATTATCCACAAGCACTGTACCTGCTGTTAAATCCTCAGATAACGTAAGCGTCCTTACCGTGCTGTCTGCATTAACAAATACATAATAGTTGCCAGTACCGTCAGTTGCTTTGTTTTTGTAGCCGATAATCAGATCGTTTGCTTTCATTTCTGCGGCATTAATGAGCGTTACGTTGGAATCTACCAAATCCTTATCACCTAATCGGAACGCATCCGTATGCTTCCTAAGCGCAATAAGACCTGCGGTGTATTCCTTCGTCATGTGGTTTACAGGGTACTGCTCAGCATCTGTTGCCCTCTGCCAATCGAACTTGTTGATCGCATCAGAAGAATCATAGGAATCATGGATGAAATAGCCGAATGAGTTGTCGTCTTCGTCCTTCAGCTCATGATACTTCTGCTCTGGCACTCCTACTCCCAGCCACTGCTTTGTCCTGCCGTATTCTTGCCCTGCATGCAGGAAGGCTGTACCTTGAGAGGTTAGAATCATCAGGTTGCCCAGACGAACACGCTTATGAATTTCGAGATCATTGGCCGCTATGGCCGGGTCCTTCTTGATGGATTGCGCAATAACATCATATAAGGGAAGATTGTCATGGGCTTCAATGTACTGCACCATATCTCCCGGATCGTCAGCAGGCGTATTGCCTGGCTGCGCCTTGATGTTATTCAGAATCACAGCAATACTTCTTGCCCCGCCCGTAATAAATCTAGGTTCACCTTCGGAGCCGAAGCCGGACTTTAATTCATTGCGAATCTCATCGGAGAAAACGCCGACGCTGTCGGTTTTGTCCATCCAATCTTGGTCTGCACCTTTTCCTGTCAACGCTGAATCGGAGGCGGCTCCTCCAAACGTTCTCCAGCCTTCGCCGATAAATAGAGCGCTTGGATTGATGCTCACTGCGGAATCATACGCATGCTGCACCGATTCATAGGTGGCATCGCCCATCATGTCCCAGCGCATGCCGTCAATTTTATATTCATCAAACCAGTATTTTACGGAATCGACCATTAGTTTTTCTGCCATTTTGTGAGAGGTAGCCAGGTTATTCCCGAAGCCCCCGATATTGTTCCCGCTTGCATCCTGAAACGCATAATAGTTCGGTACGATATCGTTCAGGGAGCTCGCTTTTGCCATATGGGTATAAACTACATCGAGAACAACGCCCATTCCAGCATCATGAATGGCATTAATTAAATCTTTTAGCTCCTTTACTCTAAGCTCTGGATCTGCTGCATTTTCTGAGTATGCGCCATCCGGTGAGAAATAGCTGTGCGGATCATAACCCCAGTTGTATTCATTGTCGATGGTGGAATACTCATTTTCTCTAGCAGCCATACCCGCTTCATCACCATAATACCAAGCCATAACCGGTAGCAATTGAATATGTGTAACACCAAGCGACTTGATGTAGTCCAGCTTCTCCTTAAATGCGCTGTAAGAGCCCCATCTCGCATCCAATTCATCTGCAATCGCCAGATCGGAGGTAAAATCACGGATATGCGCCTCCCAAATAATCGCATCTTCCCTCTTCTCATAACCTTCAATTTGAGCAAAATCAAAGTCTGCCGCAGGATAGGTTCCGCTAAGGTCGAGGATAGCTGCTTTGCCAACTGCATCACCGTCAGGCCCTGTTTCACCCTTCGTATTGACTCTAAACTCAGCCATAGATTTGGCATACGGGTCAAGCACCGGCTTTGTCACTCCATCGTTCGTCACTTCATATTGATAGAAATATCCTTTCAAATCGGTTACCCCACCAACACTCAGATCAGCCGGCTTAATTGCAGCCGACCATACTCCCTTCTCGCCCTTGGTGAGCGCTCTGCTGCCGACCAGCTGCGCAGCATCATCCTTATCGTAGAGGTTTGCCACAACGGAGCTCGCTTTTGGCGCCCAGAGCTTCAGCAGTACATCGCCTGAATCGTAAGTAGCTCCAAGATCGTCTCCCTCGTATTCAAATAATTCATCCAGCATTCGCCAGCCTGCAATGGACGAAACCGACTTGCCTTGGTATGTGACACGCAAAGGTGCATTCTCCAGCTCAAAATCTGCTGTTAGGATAGCTGTTTTCTTATCATCGTTTAGTGTCACCTGATTAATGGCAACAGCTGCGTCGTTCTTGTCCGTAATGGTAATCGCTGTCTTCAATTCATCGGCAGCGAGACCATCCGTCATCGTAAACCCAAGCAGCAGCTTGCTCTCTGACAAAATTTCTGCGGAGACAAGTCCTGTCGGCAGCTCCCAGTAAGGGGAAACGTAGACCGAGTTGTCGCCTTCTCTAATCCAAAGCTGATCATAGCGATCCAGAAGATTGAACGTCCGGTCCCCTCCGTCCTTATCGCCAGAGGTGCGATTAACGACCAGAAACCCTATTTTTTGCGCGTCGTCTTGAAGCTCAATATCCACATAGCCGCCATAGCGGTCTACATGATCCGGCAGAAACGCAGCCGCCCCTGACGGCCAGCCATCCGACGGTGCAGCAACGTGATCCCACAGCCAGAGACCATAAGCACTTTGATTATGATCGGCACGAACGTAATGAATACGAACCGTATTCTCAGGAAGCTCTACCGGCTCATAGTAGGACACCTTATCCGAGCCCTGCTCGATCCAAACCTCATTCATTTGAGGAGAGGCAATCTCGACTGCCTTATCTCCGCCGTCCTTGGAGCCATCGGTTCGATTAACGACAAGGAAGCCTACCTTCTTCGCTTGATCTGCTAGTGGAATATCCACATATACCCCATAATCGTCTGCCTTTCCAGCAGGGAAGGGAGCAGCCCCCGATGGCCAGTTAGCTGATGGTGCAGCAACCTGATCCCATAGCCATAATCCCTGCTGCTCGTAAGCACCATCTGTCCTATGGTAATGAATACGAAGATGCCCCTCAGGTATAGGGTCCGAATTCGGATCAACGGGAACTGTAAACGATGCCGTTACGTTATGATTGCCAGCATCATATTGAAATGTGACAGGAAGCGTCTGTGGGAGCACCAACGTTAAATTGTCAGCAGGGTATGCTTCGTCCCAGTTACTTCCGAGCGCTAGCTTATACTCATAGCTTCCTTGGGGTACGTCCTTCGTGATGGAATAAATGTGGTCAAAGTCATTATCTTCGAGTATCGCACTCGCTGATTCCGGCTGCCAGTTGCCTGAATCCCCGAGTGCGGTCTGCAGATTCCCTACAATTCGGGGAAGCTTATCCGCAGCTAGTGGAGCGTAGTACGTGGAGTCTGCAATTTTATGAGTGCTTTCGTTGTAGTAAAAGGTAATCTCTGTTTCTTCCGTGAGGGTGAGCTTAATATTTCCAGCGCTCTCCTCCCCACTTGGATTCGTATAGCTGCTAAAGCCATAGCTAACGTCCCAATTGCCGCCGATGGCCACTTTATATTGATAGATGCCTGCGGGTATCGTACCCGTTAAGCTATAATTTCCATTGCCTAAACTGCTCATCTTAGTTGCTTCTGCTGCAGGATCCCAATTGCCTGTATGTCCAAGCGCTGATTGCAAATCACCAACGAGCACCACTTCAAGTGGAGCCGCAGCGCTTGTTTGGTTCCGAACTACGCCTACAATCGACCATATCATGGCTGCTATCAGCAGCATGGACACCATTCTCTTACGCTTTAAAGCAAAGCCCATTCTTATGAACCTCCCTCATTTATCAATCCAGATGGCTATTTTCCAAAAAAACGCTTTTCCAAAAAACAGGACAGCTCTGTACCGCGCTTCTTCTCATTGACACCTCCTACTCTTACTGATCTTAATTTATGATTTCCTGTAACCTCAGTTGTGCAATCGTTTGCATAAAAGACAATAAAACTGCACATCTTTCTCTCACGACTCTTATTCCCGTATAATCCATAAAAAAAGAGCAATGAAAGCGTTTGCCTAACCTCATACTAATACTGGGAATCAAGCATTGTCAATCACTTTTCTATCAATTTCATCATTTTTATATATATATTCATGCAAAACCAGTAAAATGATAACGTTTGCGCAATAGTGTCTACTCACACTGAACAGGTCTTTCTTTGCCGCCAGTTATCGTTCGCAGCCTAGCCAAATAAGGCCAGCACTGCGCTTATCACTCATTGTGCCGGCCTTATCTGCCTTTATATTTCTCACTTTCTGCTGCTCCTCATTCCTGCTAACACCTTCATGCTGCCTTGCTTATTTTCCACAAGCTGCTGATATTCTGGTGATTCCATCGGTATGAGCGCTAGCTTTCCAGCCTTGTTAAAATGGATGCCCCAGCCGTATTTCTTCGGCAGCATCGACGCCCGCAGACAAGCCGTCGGCTTTGAGAAAAAAGCTGCTCTTATCTCTGCTCCTTGCACGGCCAATTCCTCGGAAGCAAACATCTTATGACGGATATGCACCTCATACAATAATTCTTCCTGTGTAAAATAATACGGCTGACCCGTTGCCAGCTCATACTCTAAGCTAGGCTTTGTTCGCCCGCTTTTCTTGTCTGGCGGCACCGTGCCGAACTCCACCGGGCAATCCGCTGACACGGTAATGAACGTATTATAATAATTCCATTCCATAAAGAGCTCCTTATCCTAGTGCGAGATTAATCACATTATATCCCAAATCCTTAATCATTTCGATTCCATATACAGGTACCACACTAGATCGAAAATCATATACATAAGGCGTAGACTACTAAGCAGCATGTTGCAGACTTTCATGCCTTAGTCAAATACACGACCAAACGCAAAAAGAGACTACTCAAAAGTAATTAACTTTTGAATTGTCTCTTTTTTGCGTTTGGCTATTTGGTTGACCTATTAAGGAATAGCTATGATTACACCCGAACTTACGGTTTGGCTTGCTGGAGCAATATAATTCCCTGCATCTTTGCCCGTAAGGGTATAAACAATAGTTACCTGTTTATTGATTCCTACTTCTGCGTTCTCGTACGTGGCTAGCGCTTGTACAAAGACCTCATCGCCACTAACAAGGCCGGTTATTGTGCCCGGTACTAAGTTTGCTGTTGTATTTCCATCGTAAACCTTGAGCGGGAGTACAGGCGGTACAATCGATAATTGTCGCGCTGCTATTACTCCTGTATTTACTGTAATGTTGATTGGAGGTAAATAATTAGTAGCATCGACCCCCGTTAGTGAATACGACACGGTAATCGCCTTGTTTGTTCCTACATTTTTATCATTATAAGTGCCTGAAGCATGTACCGTTGCATCATCCACAACACAAATCCCTTCTCCTACACAATCTCCATCTTCATTTAAAGGAGGCCCAACTCTAGAGCCTGCTAGTACAGCTGCTGTCGTGGTTCCATCATACACTTTGTAATTGGTTATTAGGTCTAATATAGTACCCAAATCTACATGATATTGTACATATACCATGTAGTTAGTATTGTTTATAGGCGCAAGATAATTGGCTTCATCAGCTCCCGATAGTGTGTAGCTAACAGTTAATGCTCTGGCTTCAGCTGTGTCTGTAGTATCGTAAATCGCTTCTACAGTCACTGTTACGTCTTCGCCTGCAACTACCCCATCTAATGCACCTTTTGTTACTACTATTACTGAATTTCTCTCTATCGATTCTACAAGTGACAATTCTGGATCTTCAATAGTTAATTGTGCTTTTGTAATGACTCCAGTAGTTATCGTGTAGTTTACTGGTGCAATATAGTGGCCTGCATTTGATCCACCCAATGTATAAACCACTGTTATCGATTTGTCTGTTCCTACAGCTGCGTCATTGTAAGTAGCTACTGCAGTTACGGTTACTACATCATCACCAACAACACCGCTCAATGAACTCGCTATTACTGATGCTGATGTCATTCCATCGTACATTTTATCCGCTACCAGTGTTGATGGATTTGCAATCGTCAACTGCTTCTTATTAATTACGATTTCAGCTGAAGCTGCAGATATATTATTAGAAGAATCAACGGCATACACAACATAATTACCTACAGTTAAACCTACTGTCGTGATCCTTGAATTTACGGCTGCTCCCACTGATACTCTTATAGCAATCGATGAATCAACGGCTTGGTTTAAGTCTGTGAGGGTTGTGGCAGTTGTTGCAGGAACAAGATATAAATATCCACTCTCATTACTTGCAGCAAATACATCATCTCCAATTGAGATTTCCCCAGTCGTTACACCAGATAGAACTGGAGCGGTTGTATCGCTTGTTGCTGTTGGCGTTGGTGCTGTTGGTGCTGTTGGTGTTGGTGCTGTGGTTGGTGCTGTGATTGCTGTTGGTGCTGTGGTTGGTGTTGGTACGCCTTCTTCCAAGGATTCTTTAACAGTAACTGAGCGGTATAATACGACTACTGCTTCAGCACGTGTAAGAGGTTGATTGGGTTTGAAGTTAGCGCCATTCGCATATCCTTGTAAAATACCGTTTGCTACTGCAGCATCAACCGCTTCCTTAGCCCATGAGGCAATAGAGCTTGAGTCTGTAAAGCTAGCTGCCGCACTATCTGTTTTTGTCAGGCTTAGGAGACGATCTACGATAACGGCTGCTTCCTGCCTGCTGATTGGTTTATTTGCACCGAAAGTTCCGTTCGCATAGCCTTTAATGTAGCCAGCTTTTATAGCTTTGGAAACCTCGGTATATATCCAACTAGATGAAGCAACATCGCTGAAGAAAACGTCTGCTGTTTCAGTAAAACCATAGGAGCGGTTAATCAAAGCAATGAATTCAGCTCTTGTTATCGTGTTGTTTGGTTTAAAGCTGCCGTCTTCATAACCCGTAACATAACCTTTGCCGACCCAATCAGATATCTGGCTTTCCGCCCACGTTCCCTCGATATCAGATAGAAAAGATTCTTCAGCACCAAAAGCTACATTAAGCGATAAAAACAGCAAAACTGTAATCAAGAGAGTGGTTACAAGCTTTCTAGCATGATTCATTGATAGTATTCCTCCTATTAATATTACAAAATATTACTTTTTAAACCTTACCACAAAAATCGACATTTTTATACATTTATCAATATAACAAATCAATAAGCTGGTACCGTTAGGTAGCTTCAACTGCATTTCTGCAATGTTGCCGCAGCTCCTAGCAGTTCATAGCACTTCCTGTTAAACTGTGATTATAGCGAGGAGGTACTCGAAATGCAGCCATTCACTAAGGAGCATATTGATCGAATATTGCAGGAGCAACAAATATTTTTCGGTCAAGGGCATACACTGGATGTTCACTTTCGAATCAAACAGCTTCAACTGCTGAGGCAAACGATTTTGCGCTATGAGAAGGAAATTAACGAAGCTCTGTATAAGGACTTGCGCAAGAGCGAGTTAGAAACCTATATGACAGAAATAGCGATTGCCTCAAACAGCATTCGCCATACGATCAAGCAGCTCAAAAAATGGACGAAGCCAGAGAAGGTGAAAACCCCTCTCTATTTGTTTCCGGCATCCAGCCGCATTTATAGCGAGCCTTATGGGACTATTTTAATTATTAGCCCCTTTAATTATCCCTTCCAGCTCGTCATCGAGCCATTAATCGG
The DNA here is from genome assembly GCF_038630985.1 of Paenibacillus sp. FSL H8-0548. Taxonomy (NCBI): domain Bacteria; kingdom Bacillati; phylum Bacillota; class Bacilli; order Caryophanales; family Paenibacillaceae; genus Paenibacillus; species Paenibacillus sp. FSL H8-0548. The sequence continues at coordinate 812,186 of NZ_CP152049.1, read as the reverse complement.
AGCTATTGCTGCAGGCAACTGCGCCATCATCAAGCCATCAGAGAGCACACCTCATATTTCTGCACTTCTCTCCAAAATGATTAGCGAGGTATTTGATCCCTCATACCTATGCGTCATTGAAGGAGAAAAGGAAACAACATCACTGCTTATCCATGCACCAGTTGACTATATTTTTTTCACAGGAAGCACTGCCATTGGCAAAATCGTGATGGAGGCTGCCGCGAAAAACCTCGTTCCTGTCACGCTTGAGCTGGGCGGCAAAAGCCCTGTCATTGTGGACTCCAGTGCCAACCTGGAGATTGCAGCCAAACGAATTATATGGGGTAAGCTGCTTAATACCGGACAAACCTGTATTTCCCCCGATTACGTGCTGGCACACACGAACATTAAGGACCAGCTGATTCAAAAAATGAAGGAAGTCATTCAAGCCTTCTACGGAACGACTATCCAAAGCAATAAGGATTACGCCCGCATTGTAAATGAGCGGCAATTTGACCGACTAGCTTCGCTGCTCGAAAGCGACCAAGCTCATATCGTCTTCGGAGGACGCACCGATCGAGCTGATTTGTATATTGAACCGACGCTGCTGGCAGACGTGAGCTGGAATAGCGCATCTATGGCGGACGAGATTTTCGGCCCTATTTTGCCTATTATGGCGTTTAAAGACCTGAGTGAAGCGATTCGCAGCATTAATGCTCGGCCAAAGCCGCTTTCCTTATATCTATTTACTGAGGATGCTGCAGTTGAGAAGAAGGTGATGGCAAATGTTTCGTTCGGCGGCGGCTGTATCAACGATACGATTATGCATGTCTCCAACCCCTCTCTCCCGTTCGGCGGTGTTGGTTCTTCAGGCATCGGGGCTTATCATGGAAAATATAGCTTTGATCTCTTCTCGCATAAAAAAAGCATCTTGAAGAAGAGTACAAAGCTTGAGCTTGGCCTCGTCTTCCCTCCCTACGCGGGCAAGCTGAAAACGATCAAAAAGCTGCTGAAATAACTATTTGGGGCTAAGTACAATACGTCAACGACACAGAGGAAACGACCATGAAGCTGAAGCTCATCCGAAAACTTAAATATTACTCTCTGAAGCTTCTGCGCATTCGGAAATCAGATCATACGGTCGCTATTGGCTTTATCGCCGGCTTCTTCCATTGCTGGTTCCCGACCTTTGGCATCGGAACGCTTCTATCCTTAGGACTTGCCAAGCTGCTGCGCGGCAACCTTGTCGCTGCCATTATTGCAAGCACACTGGGCACCCTGCTTTGGCCATTTTTATTTTTTCTCAATTACAAATCCGGCTTTATTATGGGGAGCCTCTTTAACTCGCCGAATTATCAGCTGGAGGATGCACTGGATGAGCCTATACCCGAGCCCGATTACTCAGAGGCTGCCGATCACTTCAACAGCATCAGCGATATTGGACTTAGCTTTCTGACGGGCTCCATTATCAATAGTATCCTCTTCTCGATCATCGGCTATTTTATCGTTCGCTTCGTACTCAAGCACTACCGCCTGCCGCTTCTTAAGAAGCTGAAGAGAAGAAGGAAGCTTTAACCCCTGCGATGGGCTTATCTGCAAAATAAAGACCGAGAGGCCCCTAAGGGACCTCTCGGTCTTTTGTTGTTATTGTTGTGACAAAAAACGACGAAGCACTGAAACAAGCAAATCATGATCCTCTTGATCGGGCAAGCCTGATACGGTAACCGTACCAATCTGTCCTTCCCCTCGAACAATCAGCGGGAAAGCCCCTCCAGCTCCTACATAATCTGCGACGGGCAATCCATGCTTCTCCTCCATCGTCAGCCCTTCACTGCGAAGCCGACAAGCAGTATGCCATGAGCTGGTTCCAAAATAATTCGAGACATTGTTTTTACGTCTAATCCAGTCTTCATTCTCGACTGACGTCCCTTCCATCGCATGAAGGAATAGTCGCTGGCCGGCACGCGTAACGTCGACTGTAATTCGCTTTCCGTTCTGACGCGCTTCTTTTACAACCGCCAGCCCTAATGCTAATGCCGTCTCGTTCGTGAACGATGAGAACCAAAGCTCTTGCTCCTCTTGTTCCATCTGCTTCAATTGCTCATCCATATTTTGCATCATAGTCGTCGTGGCTCCTCTTTGGGATGGGTAGCAGAAGCTGCTGCTCAAATCCTTGATATGAACATCTTAGCTTGTAGCCCATTGTTTGCCAATAGCTCTCTTCAACCCGCAGCCACACTTCGGAGATGATAGACCTGTCCAGCTTCTACAGCAAATGAGCCCTCCATACAAAGCAGCACCTCTCCCGCTTCGCTTGTTACGATGAAATCGTCTGACTGTGCAATATGGCAAACGCCATCCCCCCGTGCTGCAACGCAAGCAGAATGCCATTTTCCAAAGCTCCATTCGATATCTACGATAAAGCCTCCTCTAGCCCGCAAGCCTGCAGCCTTTCCTTCTGACCACGCGCTCGGCAGTGCAGGAAGCAGCATGATCGAACCATTGTGGCTCTGGAGCAGCATCTCGGCAATGCCAGCCGTGCCTCCAAAATTCCCATCGATCTGAAAAGGCGGGCCGTCATTGAATAAATTAGGATGCGTTGAGCGAGAAAGCAGCGTACGTAATAATCGATGAGCCGACTCTCCATCTCGAAGTCTTGCAAACTGATTGATTAGCCAAGCACAGCTCCAGCCCGTATGGCCTCCGCCATGACTTAACCTGCGCTCCAAGGTTATCCTCGCCGCAGCCATAAGCTCCGGTGTTAGCTCTGAAATTTGCTCATCAGGATGCAAGCCGTACAAATGTGATATGTGACGGTGCCCCGGCTCGCTTTCCTCAAAATCGTAATACCATTCCTGCAGCTGACCATGACGCCCAGCTTGCATCGGCGGCAGCTTCACCATCGCTGCTTCCAGCTCATCCTTGAATGCAGAATCTATATTCAATATTCGGCAAGCCTCAATACAGTGCGTAAACAGCTCGCGAATAATGCTAATATCCATCGTACTAGCTAATGATACACTGCTTAAACCGCCTGCATCTGTCACGAATATATTTTCAGGCGAGGTAGACGGACTGGTTACTAAATATCCATCTGGCCCAATTACCAGCCAGTCCAGACAAAACATCGCGCTCCCTTTAAGTAGAGGATATGCCCTTTCTTCTAAAAACACATGGTCCAGGCTATACGAATAATGCTCCCATAAATGCCGCGTCAGCCAAGCTCCTCCAAGCGGCCAGAAGGCCCAGCTGGCGTCACCGCCGCTTGGCGAAGAGGACCGCCACAAATCAACATTATGGTGAGTTGTCCAGCCGCGCGCTCCATAATGGATACATGCTGTACGCCCCCCGGACTCTGCCAGCTCATCAATCATATCAAACAGCGGCTGATGGCATTCGCTAAGTCCGCACACCTCCGCAGGCCAATAATTCATTTGTGTATTAATATTCGTTGTATAGTTGCTGTTCCATGGTGGCTGCACCTGATGATTCCATATCCCTTGCAAATTAGCAGGCTGTGTGCCCGCTCTTGAGCTTGCCATCAGCAAATAACGGCCATACTGCAAATAAAGCGCCTCAAGCTGAGCATCCTCCCCTCCTGCCTTATAGGCAGCAAGCCGCTCATCTGTCGGCAGCTTCGCAGCGCTGGAAATGCCCAGATCAAGCTCCATACGCTCAAATAATAGCTTGTGATCCGCCGTATGCCGCTCGCGAAGTGTTCTCCAGCCAGCTGCAGCCGCTGCTTCGATACGATCTTGACAACGCAAGCTGGCAATTGCAGCTCCAGCAGGAGCCTGATCATAACGAACAAAATCAGTAGCAGCCGTTAACAGCAGTGTCACTTGAGTAGCGTCCTTGATATACAATCGTCCATCCTCTGTCCGCTCCGAGGTTCCACCCTCTTGCTGGACTAGCAGCTGAATCTGGAAGGATAAGCCCTTGCCCTGCTCAAAAATAACCGGCTGCGGATGGTCGCCTTTATAATTGTCTGCTACATGGGCCGGACAACGACCCTTAAGGACAAGCCCCTTGCCTTCAGCTTCGACCTGATAAGGAAGCAATGAATCTAACGAAACGATTAACTCAAGCTGATCGCCGCTCGCCTCATAAGTTACAACCATAACGTCATCGACTGCGCTGACGAAAGCTTCTCTATTCATTGATCCTTCTCCAAAGGCATAGCTGGTCAGAGCAGTGCCACTCGCCAAATCAAGCTCCCGTCTGTACTCCGCTGTCTTGCTTAGCTTTGCTCCAACATGCTCAATCCAAAGGTTGCCAAGCGGCTGATAGGGCTCTGTATTCACGCCGAGCATCCTGCTGTTAACCAAGCTCTCCGCTTCTGAGTACTTGCCTTCCGCAATATAGGTCCGTGCTGACTTCAAATAGCGCAGCGCTTCATAATTATTCGTATCTCGCGGGAAGCCCGCCCATAATGTGTCCTCATTTAGCTGCACTCGCTCCTTGCTGACATCGCCGAACACCATGCCTCCAAGCCATCCGTTCCCGATCGGCAGCGCTTCCTCCCAGCTCGCCGCCGGCTTCTTGTACCATAATAGCCAAGGCTGCACTTGCTTCTCCCTTGTCTTCATTCGATTTGCTCCTCCCATATCCGAATAGAAAGAGCGGACAAGTCTCCCTGTCCGCCCCCTGCTTTAGTTAATGCCTTTTTTCTCCAAGTCAGCCAAGTGGCGCTCATACATAACCTTCTCGACCTTATCGGCTCCTACCTTGTCCATATCCTTCACAAAATCGCTGTAAATATCATCAAATTCCTTATCTGTTCCTGCAAGCACAAGCATTGGAATCGTCTTGTTCCACAGGTTTTTAATTTTAGCGTTAATAACGCCTTCCGGTGAGGAGCCCTCAGGCTCAACATTTTCTAGTCCAAGCGAGAAGCTGTCGAAATTATATTTTTTCAATAGCTCCTTAGCTGCTGCTTGCTCTGGCTGCTTCTCGTCAAAATCACGTTTTTCCGCCGCGTCCCATAGCTTGCCTGAGCGCCACATTAATGTCGAAGCTGTATAACCATATTTACTGTACCAAGCATTGTTGTCGCTAAGCTCCAGATCCTTCACCTCTGCGCGCGCTTTCGGCAATCCATCTACCATATCGTAGGTTTCGCCTTCTACACCGTAGCGGAAATCGAGTTGGCCTTCATCAGACCACATATATTCAAGGAATTTAATAATTCGTTCAGGATTTTTTGCGTTTTTCGTAATGAAGAATCCTTGCCAGCCCATAAGACGGCTTGCAGGATAACGCGGCTCTTGCCCGCCAATTTTCAAGCCATCAAGCACAACATACGTTTTATCCGCGCCCAAGGTGCTCTCAATTTTTGGATTGTATTGGGTATATATTCCATTCATAAACGCGGAGGTAACAATATAGTTAGCGCCATAAATTTTCTCGTCATACTGCTCCTGCTTGGCAATCAGCTGCTGCGAATCAAATAATCCTTTCTTTTGCAGGTTGTTTACAAATCGGAAGGCCTCGATATAATTTTTGTCGCGCATAGGGTAAAGCACGCGCTGTGTATCGTCCTTAATGCGGTTTTCCATATTGGTTGGAGAGAAAGAATGAATCAAATAATTCATAGATAGACTGCCTTCAAAGCCCCACATCGATACGTCGAAGGATTCCATCCCTACTGGGCTTAGCTCCGGATATTTCGCCTTAGCCTGAACTAAGAAATCCTCCAGCTGCTGCTCGGTTTCAATCTTTGGCTCACCAAGCGCCTTATAGATGTCTTTACGCACGTACCACGGGCGAATGCCTGTAATTGGAATGCCGTTCGTTAAACGTTCCTCTGTCTCATAGTTGTTCGGCAGATAATAAAGCTTGCCATCCACAGAATGATATTTAATAATTTCCGGATCGATTAAATCCCATAGCTTAGGAGCATATTGATCAATCAGCTCATTCAAGGAATAGAGCATTCCGTTATTGATTAGTTTCGTCACCTGTGGGTGATTCCAGTCCAGCATCAGCGTATCCGGCAGATCATTGGATGCAATCATCGTGTTCAGGAAATCATTATCATTTCCGGTAGCCAGAAAACGATCAATGGCCACGCCCGTTTTATCCGTGATTTGCTTCATATTAATCTGATCTTTCCACAAATAGTTTGAAGCCCATGTTCCATAAAAATATTGACGGAAAGTAAAAGGTGAAGTATCCTGCTTCCACTCCAGCTCATTCGGATCAGCCGGAGCTGCCGGCGTATTATTTGTCGCTCCTGTCTCTGTCTTGGAGCCGCCAGTATTGGCTGCTTTGTTATTGTTGTTGCTGCTGCAGCCGGTAATTGACAGAGCAATCACGAGTATGAACGCCATTGCAGCCATAAACGACTTTCTTTTTGTTTTGATCATGATGATGAATCCTCCCTTTTTGTATTGCTTCTATATCGCGGGCTTGCTGCCCGTTGAAGCCGATTGTTACCCTTTAACCGAGCCGATCATGATCCCTTTAACAAAATACTTTTGCAGAAACGGATAGGAGAACACGATGGGCAGCGTCGTAATCACCATGGTTGCCAGCTTCACTGACTCGGAGGTCACGGCTTTCATCCCAAGATTGCTTGCCATTAGGCTGACATTGCTATTGGAGCTAATAATTTGCATCAGAATTTGCTGAAGCGTACGAAGCTGCTCGCCGCCATACAGCATAGCATCAAACCATGAATTCCAATGAAATACTGCATTATATAAAGCAATGGTCGCAAGCACCGGCTTCGATACCGGCAGGACCAGTCTCCAAAAAATCGTAAGCTCATGAGCGCCGTCTACTTTAGCAGACTCCTCCATCTCCTTCGGAATGCCTCGGAAGAAGGTAATCATAATTAAAGCATTAAATACACTGAACAAATTAGGCAGGATATAGGCAAGGAAATTGCCCTTCAAATGCAGATACTGCGCGATCAGCAAATATTGTGGAATAAGACCGCCGCTAAAGTACATCGTAATAATCGCCAATATTAGAAACAGCTTTCGTCCGAGCAGCTCTGGCTTGGATACTCCATACGAGAAAGCTGCCGTGAAGAGAACGGCTGTTGCCGTCCCGAAAATGGTTCGAGCAACGGTTACAATAAAGGCATTGATCAGGCTTTCATCCTGAAGCACCATCTTGTAATTTTCAAAGGAAAGTACTCGCGGCCAGAACGTAATGCCCCCCCTTGCTGCATCTGCTGGATCGTTAAATGATGTAATTAATATGTTGTAGAACGGATACAAAGTAACGAAGGCAAGAAGCAGGAGCAGCACGACATTCGCCGCATCAAACAGCTTTTCTCCCGTAGTCCGGTGAACAGCATTCATTCGCAAACCTCCTAAGGTGTAAATTGCAGCCTCTTAAGCTTAGCTGTTTATTAGAATAAGCTTTCGTTCGTTATTTTGCGGGAGGCATAATTGGCACCCAGCATAAGGAAGAACGCCACAACGGATTGGAATAATCCAACGGCAGTACCGTAGGAGAACCGTCCAAGCACCAGTCCCATCTCATACGAGTAAATCGACAAGACGTTTGCCTGATCCTGCGTCATGGAGTTTTTCATCAGAAACAGCTGATCAAAATTCGCATTGACTAACCCGCCCACATTAAGAATTAACAAGATGACAACAGTTGGCTTAATCGCTGGCAGCGTGATATGCCATATTTTGCGAAAGCGTCCCGCTCCGTCCACCGTTGCCGCCTCATAAAGCTGTGGATCAATGCTTGCAATCGCTGCCAAAAATATAATCGAGTTCCAGCCGATATTTTTCCATATTTCAGATACAACAACAAGCGTCGTAAACGTCTTCGGATCACCCATGAGCAGCTTTTCCTGTGTGACTAGCCCGAGTGTTTGAAGCAGTCCGCTAAGTGCGCCCGTCCTAGGATCAAGCAGCGTGTACATAAAGCCGACTACGAATACCCACGATATAAAATAAGGCAGATAGGATAACGATTGAATGACCCTTTTGAGGCGCTGTGCTCTCAGCTCATTCAGCATAATCGCCAGTAGAATCGGTGCTGGAAAACCGAACAGCAGCTTAAGCATACTGATCTTAAACGTATTAATGACCGAATCCATGAAGCTTGGATCGATAAACAATTCCTTAAAGTTAGCCAGCCCCACCCACGGGCTAAACGTAAAGCCCTGCACCGGGTTGTACTCCTCAAATGCAATAATAATGCCGTACATCGGCACATAATGGAATATAATTAGCCAAATTACCGCTGGCAGCGTAAGGATCATCAAGTAGCGCTGCGCCCAAAATCTTTTGCCCAGCGTGCTGGGTTTTGGACCGCTGCTTGCTCGTTTGCTCACCGCCATGCTCAGGTCTTCCATCTGTCCACCTCTTCTCTCTCGATGCGATCTCTAGTTCTATTGTAGAAGCTCGGCGCAAGAGGATATATATTAAAAAACGCGTTTTGTTTTAAATATCAACTCAATATTTAAGGGTTATATAAGTTAAACTAGAAATGTACGTTTTGGTCGCTGCGTGAGTAGATCATTCTTACGATCGCAGTTGCAGCCAGATTCTTGATTTCCTAAGACATTTAAAGGTAAGAATCCGGCTGCAAAGGCGAACACTTCGTTTCTCCAGAACGATCTTCTCGCTTCGCTTTAACTTCATTTTTTAAGTCCAACTTATATAGATCTAAATTTTAGACCTATTTTCGTCAAATCAGCCTAAAAGACAAAAATAGGTCTAGTAAATAGACCTACTTCCGTTTGTTTCCATCAAAATGGGGCTTATACATCGATTTGAGATGAAATAGATCTAAATTTTAGACCTATTACATCAATTCAGTCTAAAAGACAAAAATAAGTCTAGTAAATAGACCTATTTACGTTTTGGGTGTTGTGCAAGAAGATCATTCTTTAAGGTCGCGGTTGCAGCCAGATTCTTTGATTTGCTTAGACATTTAAAAATAAGAATAAGGCCTGCAAAGGCGAACACTTCGTTTCTCCAGAACGATCTTCTCGCTTCGCTTAAACTGCATTTTTTAAGTCGAACTTATATATAAAATACAGGTGATTGGAAATCGCAGACGCGTCAGCTCGCGCTTCTAACGGAAACCAGAGACGCTAAATCGCCTTTATTTTTCGTTTCAAGATTGTAACGGAAACACAGGCCTCTATTTGTACCCTACATGCCGAATTTGGCTTCATTTCTGCGGAATAGCGTCTCCCACTTCCGTTAAAATGTAACGCTAACCAAAAATGGAACTTTAGCGTCTCTGGTTTCCGTTAGCCTTCGTTATCCGCTCTCCGGCTGCTGCCGCAGCATCGTTATCAACAGGTTCCGAGAATCCATAGTATCCTATATTTCAAAAAATAAAGCCGCCCCTATGCAAGAGCAGCTGTTCCATTGTAAATCTTCTATTATTTTCGATGCAGCATTTCCTGATATTCGCCTGGTGAAATACCAAACGCGCTCTTGAATACGGTGCAGAAATACGAAGTGCTTGGGATACCTACCTCTTTGGCCACCCGAGCTACCTTATATTGCGGATTTGCCAGCAGCTCCTTCGCCTTATTCATTCTGACCTGCGCAAGCTGATCATGGAAAGGCCGTCCTGTCGTTTTCTTATACAGCGAGCCCAAATAATTCGGAGACAGAAATACCTCCTCCGCCATAGATTTCAGACTGATCTCCTGCGACATATATTTTTGTTCAATCAGCTTGTTCACCTGACGGATCACATATTCATCCTTGCCGTCTCGTTTCTCTCGCAATGCCGCAATCGTATCGGCAACAAATGTATAGATATAGGCTAAGATAGCATCTAACGACAGCAGCGAATACAGCTGCTCGCCGGAATTAGCTCCGCTATCGTTCTCCGTTTTGTTAATGCCAGCAACGACCGAAAGCTCGAAGAGCAAGCCGCTAATATAATGACGGATGTAATCTCCTTCGGCCCCTCTGCACGCTTTGATATAGTGAAATAATTCCGTAACCGCTGCAATGGCCTGCTCCTCCTCCAGCGCATGAACGCTGAATACGATCGCTTTCACTTGTTGACCGCCTTTATGGAGGAAATCTGCCGCTTCACTCAGAAAGGCTGACCGCTCACTCTCCACTGCCTCTAGTGAAATAACACCGCTCTCTCCCCAAAATTGTGCGTAGGCAAGAAGCTGCTCCGCCAGCTTGACCGAATCTGATACCTCAAAGATCGTATCTGCCTCAGTCCCGACAGCAATGGTTACTTGGCTTCGCCGCAGCAGGCTTCCCCCGCCAGCTAATCGCTCGATCAGCTTATGGGCATACTCATCTGGCCGCATTGCTGGAGCTGGGATCACGACAAGCCATAGCCCTTCGCGTTTATTCAAATACTTGATGAGATGGGGGCCTACTATAAGCTTGTGCAGCTTTTCCCCGAAATGGGCTTGCCTTAGGTCTTTAATGGCATAAACTACGAAGGACTCCATGACCGAAGGGAAGCCCTCCATTGCTGCCAGCTCCCTCGCGTACTTTGGGCCCAGCGTCCCAAACAGCAGGTCATCGATCCATTTCTCCTTCATGAGCCGACGATGCTCTTCTACTTCAAGTAGAAGCTCTTCCCGCTCCTGCTTGAAGCTCGTATCCTGCTCACATTCATCCAGTACCTTTGCCATCGCTTCCAGCAATTTCTCCTCGCTTACCGGCTTCAGAACATAATGACTAGCCCTGAGATCAATGGCCTTGCGAGCATATTCAAAATCACCGTAGCCGGTCAAAATAATAATCCGTACATTTGGCTTTAGCTCCTTGATTTTACGTGACATCTCGAGGCCATCCATGCCTGGCATGCGAATATCCGTAATGACGATGTCAGCGCCAAGCTCTAGCGTCTGCTCCAGCCCTTCAATGCCATCGCGAGCCGTCCCCGCTATTTCTATCCCCATAGCACCCCAATCCAAAAAATCAATCAGCCCTTCCCGCTCCCAGCGCTCGTCCTCCACAATAAGTAATTTATACATAGGATCACTCTCTCTCCTTCGCAAAAATAATCTTAACGGATGTTCCGATGCCAGGCGCACTGTGAATATGGAAGGCATGTCTGTCGCCGTAATACGAGGATAAACGCTCGGCTATGTTTTTCACCGCGTAGCCGCTTCCGCTCGTCTGTTCAATATTCCCAGCGTTCAGCGCCGCAAGTCTCTCCTTGGTCATGCCCACTCCGTCATCAATGACCTTAAAGCAAAGCATATCATCGTCTTCAATAGAGGCCTTTATAATAAGCGTGCCGCGATCCCGCTTCGGCTCAATTCCATGATTCAGTGCATTTTCTACAATTGGCTGAAGTATGTTTTTCACTACACAATATTCATAGACACGTTCATCAATTTCATAAACGACATCAAACATTTCTTCAAATCGAAACTTCTGGATGTCGAGATAGGCCTTGACCATCTCCAGCTCGTTCTTGATTAAAATTTCATGTCTTCCCTTGTTCAGCACCAATCGGTAAAACTGTGCGAGCGCTCCCGACAAATGAACGATTTCTGTCGACTTCGCCTTTCGCGCTACCCAGGAGATGGTTGCAAGCGTATTATACAGAAAATGAGGATTCACCTGCGATTCCAGCGCTTTAAGCTCGGCCTCTCGCTCCATCAGCTGGCTTTTGTATACCGTCTCCACCAGCTCATGTATCCGCTCGGTCATCAGGTTGAAGCTAATCGCAATTTGCGAAAATTCATCATTAGACTGCACGGGAACAGAAACGGTAAGCGAGCCCTCTTTCACTCTCTTCATTGCGAGTACAATCATTTTCAGGCGGGAAAGCAGTGCATTGGTAATGAAATAGACGATAAATCCCAGCACGACAAGCGCGATAAGCAAAATACCCGTAATTGAGAAAGCGGACTCCTTCACCTTCTCATTTAGGCTGCTTACTGGAAATATGCCAATTAGGCGCAGACCAAGATCGTCAAAGGGTACTGAAATGACGACGGATTTGCGCCCCTCCACCTTCAGTACTGTATTCACACTTGTCGTAAGCGAAAGATCCATTAAGCCAGCATCCGTTATTTTATGCTTGTACAGCTCATTTTTGTTGCTGGATACTACATTATTTTGCTCATCAAGCATGAATAAGGCCCCAATGTCCCCCGTGCTCTCTGAGCTTAAAATATCAAATAAATCGCTTTCCAAAATTTCAATCTCAAGCAAGCCCACCATATCGAAATAGCGGAAGGAGTTTATTTTCTGATAGAAGGAAAACACATCCTCCGGCTCGCCTCGCTTCGGTATGTTCAGCAAAACCTTCTCTGAATGCAGTCCCCGCCAGCCTGAGACATTCGTTTCGTCCTTCGTAACCCTTTGCACCCATTCCTGACCGGCAATTCGGCTAATCTGATAGAAGCTGTCATAGATCTCCGGAATCGCTTGGTTCGTCATATATACACGCAGCGAATGCACAAAAGGGTTTTGCCGGAGCACGTTTTCCACATAGGGATTAATATTCGACGTATAGTCATCATACGCAAACGAATTATTATTGAATTCGCTGCCCAAAAACGTTTGAAAGCGGATATCCGAGGTGAGCAGCTTCGATATATTTTGAATCATATCCATCTTGTTCATGATACTGTTGCGCGTTTGAAGCAAATTTTGCTCCATTACGATTTGCGCCTGTGAGATCGCCGAGCCAGATAGCTGCGTATACAAATAAATGCCGCAGGCAGAAAGCGAAACCGCCAATATGCACAGGTACGTCGCAACGAATTTCCATGTCACGCTTAGATTGCGAAATAGCTTGGTCATTTTGTGCATGGTGCATACCCTTCTTCTCTCGGCTTAAAAGGAGAAAACCGGCTTCCACTTGATGCCGGTTCTCTCTCTTTAACCGAATTAACATTCGATGGTCATTGTTATTTAAAATCCAGCACTGTTTTTAGCCACTGCCTTGCTATTAATTCGTGGCCTGCCGCCGTAGGATGTACGCCGTCCCATAACCAGTATGCAGCATCTGCACGCTTGCAAGCCTCATCAAATGTCGCTTGAAGAGGCACAAATACGGCGCCGAACTGCTCCGCAAGCTCACGAACCGTTTGCTGATACGCCGTAATAAGCTCCGACCATGCCTCCCAATTTTGCGAAGGTGCTCCCGTGTTCAGTACGAAGGGCTCGCAAAGCACCAGCTGCGCATCCGGCAGCACTTCCTTCGTTTCCTCTAGCAGGTGGCGATATGCCCGTCCAAAACGATCCGTTACACCGCTTGGCTCGCCCTTCATCGTCCTCCAAGCATCATTAACACCTATTAGAATGCTGATTAGGCTCGGATTGAGACTGATTGCATCCTCATTCCACCTTGCATATAAATCCGATGCGCGATCTCCGCTTATCCCTCGATTTATAAAAACAGGCTGCTCTTCCGCCCACTCATAGCCAAGCCTTGCACCAACGATATAAGCATAGCTATGTCCGAGAATATGGTTCAGATCGTCATTTCTCCCTCTAGCTCCATCAGTTATGGAATCCCCTTGAAATAAGATTACCTTTTTATTCGTCATCATGAACTCCCCTTTTACGTTTATTATAGGTTAAAATGGAATGCTCTGTAATTGCAATAATCAACGATCGTTTCGTTAATCAACAATCGAGAGCTATCTTTACAGGCGAACGGGCCAGCGCATTCCCCCTTGGAATGCGCTGGCCCGTTTGCAAATGCTATTTTTTGAGCTAGAGAAAAATAAGAAGCAATATGCCAGCTGCAAAGCAGTAATAAGCAAAATAGATGAGATTGCCTTTGGCCATAATGTTCATGAACCATTTCATAGCAAAATAGGTAACGACTAATGTCGTTAAGAATGCGATCAAATACGGTATAGCTAATGCTGAGCGATTAGGATCACCCGCAATATCAGAGATGCCTAGCACCAGCCCCCCCAAGCTAATCGGGATATACAGCATAAATGAGAATCGCAGCGCAGTATCCTGCTTCATCCCTACAGCAATGGACGTAATGACCGTGGAGCCCGACCGGCTAATGCCGGGAATCAATGCTACGGCTTGTGCTAACCCAACGATCAGCGCATCCTTAAAGGACAAATCACCGTCACGCTTCTTACCGCGCAAATTGCGAATAAACCAAAGGGCAACACCAGTAACCAATAAGGATACTGCTACAGTACGCACATTAGAAAAGTAGGCTTCGATTTGATCCTTGAAAAATAGCCCAATAACGACAGCTGGAATCGTACCTACAACCACATAAACCGCAAACATAAAATCTGCACGATATTCCTTTTTTCTGGTCTGAATAAAGCGCACGCTATTGACGATCAGCCTTACGATATCTTCTCGAAAAATAAAGGCAATAGCAAAAAGCGAAGCGGTGTTCGTCAGGATCTCAAAAGCCAAGCCTCGCTGGTCTACGCCTAGCAGCTTCTGGGCAATAATGAGATGACCGCTTGAGGATACCGGAATCGGCTCGGTTGCTCCCTGTACAATGCCTAGCAGTAAATATTTTAACCACAGTATAAAATCTCCCATTTCTGCTCCTCTCCTAAATCCTTCTTTATGTATAGCATAACTTACCATGAGCATATAGAAAAGACAGCTATGCTCCTATTTTACGATGCGGCTCACAATATAAACATTCATGGCCACGTCTCCGCTTCCCCAACATGACTGCCAGAGCTTTCATCCGGAGAAATATAGATATAGTATGGTGAAATGATATATTTTCTTATATTTGAAAAAAACGAGACCTTCCTCAGTGGAAGGTCTCGGCTAATAAACACCTACTGCTGCTTACTTGCTCTCTAGCAGTCGCAAAATTAGAGTTAATGCTTCTGCGCGAGTTGCACTCGCATTTGGATCAAACTTGTTTTTTCCTTTGCCTTGAATGAGGCCAGCTTCTATTGCTGCTGCCGCTTCCTTCCTCGCCCATGACGGGAACTGATCCGCATCATCAAAGGATAGTACCGCATCCTCCTTCGTTTCCAGCTTCGCTGCCCGTGCAATAATTACCGCAAGCTCCGCACGCGTAATTTCATTGCTCGCCCGGAACGTTTGGTCTTCATAGCCGCCAACTAAGCCTGCTGCTACCGCTCTGGTGACATACTCCTGAGCCCAATTCGGTATATCCGTATTATCGTTGAATTTTATCGTTGCTGTGCTGCTCTGCAGCTTCAATGTACGACCAATCAACACTGCGAATTCAGCGCGATTAATAACCGCATTAGGACGGAAGCTGCCATCCTCATAGCCCTTAGCAATCCCTAAAGCAATCGCCTTCTCAATCGTGGATTGTGCCCAGTGACCTTGAACATCCTTAAAGCTCGTCACCACTGGCTCGTTCAGCTCTTCCTTTTCTTCTTCCTCTTCAAGCTCTGGAAGGAGCGCTGGATCATCTGATGAGCTATACGGTCTTATGCTTGCTTCATCGAACTTGAATTGAATACTGTACTCATGGAAATAGTCCATGGCCGGCCAATCGATTTTCACCCAGCCCTCGGTAACCTTTGAGAGATCCGCGACGGGGAACGAAACGACCCGCGTGTTTTGCTCTGCATTTCTGCTCACAACCGACACATTAGCGCCATTAAACTTTAAGGCCGTTATTTCTTTATCCTGCTTTAACGTCAGATGAATGGTTTTGCTGCTTCCAGAGACAATAAGCTTCGCAGGAGAGTAAATATAATCCTGCATCACGGACGTTTGCTCCGTCCCGATTTTCAAGATTCGAACGCCTATGCTGTATTCTCCATTGGCTAACCCTTGATCAGGATTCGTAATTACACTTGAAGACACCTTGGCTGCATGGAACGCAGTCAATGCCACATTTAGCTTTGCCGCTGCGGCATCGATTTGTGCTTGGGACAGAGAAGCATCCTCTGAAGCACTCGCCTCTGCAATAGCTGCTGCCAGCAATGCCTTAGCTCCGGACTTATAGTTTCCGTCCTTTTCGCCCTCAACCGCTCCATCATGAGCCTGCTGGGCGGATTTCACTAGCGCACTCAGCGCCGATACATCGACGGGAACACTAATCAGCGAGCTGACATCGAGCTTTAATTGAATATCATATTCATGGTGATAATTAATATCCGTCATATCTACCTTAACCCAGCCATCCTGAATGGCGGTTAACAGTGATATCGGGAATGAAACTACGCGCTTATTGGCAGCTGCATCAATACTTTCAACCTTCACATCTTGACCATTAAATTTCAAGGCCGTAATTCCTTTATGCTGGTTGAGCGTCATATGCACCGTTTTCTCTTCTCCAGCAACCTTCAAAATCGCTGTCGGATCAACATACTCCTGCATCACGGAATTATCATTGGTACCATATTTCAAAATACGGAAGCCTATTGCATATTCACCGTCTGCAATTCCTTTGACTGCATTATCTTTGAACACTTCGACAGCCTGCACCAGTGCAAGCAATGCAGCATCCGTCTCAGCCTGTGTACCTGTGACACTTGCCGCTGCTTTCGCTGCGGCCGTGATAGCTGATTGGAAGGCCGCCTTCGTCTCCGCCGAGTATTCGCCTTGCTTTGTACCGGTTTGAGCAGCCGTCAACACCGCTCCTGCTAGAGCGATTTCATCAGACAGCGCCTTGTTATTAACATTATTAAAGTTCAAGCGAATGGTGTCTATTCGGTCATAAGTCTGGCCTCCATAGGCTGTCACAATATGCACCTTCGCTTCTACCAATGCCGCCAAATCATCTACCTTGAATTTCACAACTCTCGTATCGGCATTGCTATCTTCACTAACGATTTCCGATTCCACGAATTGTCCGTTTGTGTAGATTTGAAGGGATTTAATAATGGAGCTGTCAGTTACCGTAAAGGAAGCATAATTCCCTTCACCTGCCGCACTAATTACAGCGGGTTTCACGAAATAGTTATCCATTATTGAAAACTCTTCTTTGTCCGCATGCACAGCTGTAAAATAAATTGGATACGCTGCATGGAGCTTGAATTCTTTTACCGCTGTATCTAGCGCTTTCTGTGCAGCAGCAATTTGCGGTCTAGTCGCTGCAAGGTTGCTTGCTGCTTGCAGCGCAGAATCAATTTTTTCCTGCAAGCTTTGTTCCGCTGTGCTGTAGGCTTGCTCCGAACCATCAATTGGATTCGCTTCATTAAGCAGCTTCTCAGCCGTGCCTGCAGACAGCTTTAATGCCTCAAGCAGCTCTGAATTGTAGCTAATATATACTTGTCTTGTTTGATCTCCAACTTTATAGCTAATATAAGACAGGCCTATCCACGTCGTATTTCCAGGCAAATTAGCAGAAAGATGTCGTATAATGACTTGATACACTTTATGTGATTCATCCGAAATCTTGGTTACCGGCAGCGCTTTATTGCTGTCTACTGCAAAGTCTAGGCCGGTTGTCGTCATTAGTCCAGTTCTAAGCGCTGTAGATTGAACCACCTCACTAATTTCCAGTTCACCCTTTAGTAGAGTGATATTTGCACTTACTCTAGGAAGCGAATTGTTCGTAATATAGGTAACTGTTGTTCCAATTTCGCTAGCATAGTTAGATTGTGTCGTAGTCGGGTCCAATGAGTCCAGCACATAGATTGGAGCAGATTCCCAAGCAATATATACTGCGTTCGCATAAGATATATAGTTTGAATTCAGATCAGCCCAAGCATTATCAACCGCCAGCTGTACAGATTTTTCATCCAAAGCTACGATACGAGCTTTATTTAGGAACGCCTCCAGATTAGGCTTAGAGTTTAAAGCATATTCTCCCGGCGTGATAGGCGCGAAGGTATGACCTAATTTCCCTTCTGCCGCACCGAGCTCATTCATTTGGGCAACAAATGCTTCCGTTTCAGCAATAAGCGCTCTAAGCGCAGCTTTATCCGCAGAAATAATTAATGCTCTAAACTTGTTCAACGCCTCTGCTAGATTCTCATATACCGCCTTGATAAGAGCGGGTGCCGAGCTTGAGCCTGCTCTTAAAGCCTCTGCAAGAACAATGCTATTGTAAAACTCCTGTTTAGCGCCTGTCGGATAATCTCCGATTTCGGTTCCTTCATTAGCGCTTTGATAGACGGAACGAGATACCGTAATCAACTCATCTAATGTTTCAAGTGTAATCGGCTGCTCTGTCTCACCGCCATTGTCATCTTCCTCGACTGGCAGCAGCGGCAAAGTGCTCTTATCCAATTCCAACTGTACGTTATACCAATTATCATATACAAATCCTGCATCAAAATCCGGGTCATCTTTAATATAGACATGCATAAGTACGTCCTGATTCGTCCTTATGTCCTCAATTTCAATCGTTATTATGACATGATCGGTACCATTATTGGCTGGGCTTGCCGATACCGGCTCATACCCGTCTTTGCTTACAGATTCCTTCGTAATTACTGCTTTATTGCCGCCAGCCTTACGATACCCAAGATATTGGAAACGGTTATAATTTTTCTGCGTTACCTCTTGCTCAAATGTTGTTTTCCCTCCTGCTACAATTAGCTTCCCTGAACTTCCAGTTTGCAGGTAGCCATTTGCAGCGGATGTGTTCGGCAAATTATTTTCCAAATATCTGTAACCAATCAAATACTCGCCATCTGCCAGAGCAGGTGCCGCTGTTGTTTGGCCAGACGCTGACACGATGCTTAACGGATAGGATGATAGCAATAAAGCCACAACAAGCAATAAAGCAAATGATTTTTTAAAATTTCTAATCAAGAAAAATACACTCCTCTTCGCGCCGAAAAGAAAAGCGGTCGTGTCATTCACACCGCTTTTCTTTCCTTCACATGATTTGTAACTATAACTTCATAGTTTTAATACTTATGACCATTTGAGAATAAGCGGATATTCTGCACTGTGGCTTCCGCCTGGGTAAGTAATTTCAATAAACAGTTTCACCGGAATATCACTAGCTGTACTGCCTGTAAAGGTGAAGGTAGTGTTTCCGTTGCCATCATCGCCTTGAACCGCATATACATCTGAAGGACCTACTTTTAGGTAATCATAGTAATCGCCTTCTAGAGTAATCGTAATTTGAGTTCCGTCAACCACTGCATCCCCCAAAATGTATTCCGATGCATGTGACTCTTCAGATGGGCTGACTTTCCAGAACGAATAGCTGTGCTCCGTTGCAGCAAATGCGGGAATAGCCATAACAAGTGCCAAAATTAAAGTCAATACCATCATTGGAAACAATTTTTTCATTGAATTTGTCATTATCAAATACACTCCCTTAGTTTTGGTTTGTACTGCTGATGAATGCAAAGTACGAACTACAATGACTGCCTCAGTCTCAACGATTAACCTGACTCTAATCCTCCCCTCCTGAATGCTAATACAGCCCACAGAAACAAGTAAGTATGCAGACAATGATTATCATTATCATCTTGTATGAAAAAAAAAGGCTGTTCCTGAAGTGCTTGATCACTACTGCAAGCTGCCTACCGCTTTACTTCAACACACCGAGAACGTGTACATCGTCCGTCGATAGCTTGATTCTATATCTATACTATAAATTATGTCAATAATTATTAGTTAACTATTCAATTTTTAAATACATATAAGTGTAGTTCGAGTTTATTTATAAATTTATAAATAATTAATCATAAACTAAATTCCTATTATTTTACGATAAATGATAGTTATATTCCTTGTATAGTGACAGGAAATAATTTTATTTAAATTATTTAATATTCAATTGATAACAATTATCATTATTAATAGATTGTTGCTTTATTCTCTCCCCCTTTGTAAAGATACCCTTTCTCATCACAATCTTACGTCCGATATTTAGCTTTTCCAGGTCATGTTCCGAGCAATAAGTAGTCTAATGCAACAGGGGTATTTAGACGACAAGATGCCTGTGCTGTGCCGATGAAGCTCAATCGCACGTAAGCAAAAAGCTGATCACCGGTTAAGGGGTAATCAGCTTTTGATTCGCAAAAGTACAGCAGCTAGCTCTCATCGCCATGCCAAAGTCTGCGGAACGATTCATTTGTTGCAAGCAGGCTATCGGCTGTCCCTTCCGCCTCGACCTCGCCATCCTTCATCACAATAATATGATCTGCCTGCGACAATGCTGTTTTTCGGTGCGATACGACCAGACATGTTGCTTCTCCCCGTTCGTGGAATAGACGCGCCCAAAGCTTCTGCTCGGTATCCACATCCAGTGCGCTGGAGAGGTCATCGAATACGTACAGCTCGCTGTCCCTTACGAGCATACGTGCTGCGGCGGTGCGCTGCGCTTGTCCGCCAGAGAGCTTCACCCCGCGCGGTCCGATGACCGTATCAAGTCCATGCTGCAGATGACCCAAATCATCCTCCAGCACGGCCGTATGGAGCGCCCTTTTCAGCTGCCCTTCCTTGTCTGGATGTCCAAGCAAAATATTTTCACGAAGGGTGTCGCTGTAGAGTCTTGGTACCTGAGCAGTATAGGCACTCCGTGGTGGAACAAAGAACACGCCTGCATCCTCCACTACTTGCCCATTCCAACGAACCGTCCCTTCCTGCTGCGGCAGCAGTCCTAGAAGCGCACGTACCAGCGTCGTTTTGCCAGAACCAATCGGTCCCGTAATTACGGTAAACGAACCGCGCTTCAGCTTTAAATTGACCGCATTAATTCCTCTACCGGTTTCAGGATACGTATAGGTCAGTCCGGTTGCTTCAAGCTGTTCGAGCCGTTCACTTGCTTTTATATCGGTCGTTGCTGCCACTGCCTTAGCTGCGTCATCCCGCAGATGCAAGGAATTAGAGGCTGTCAGCACCTGAGCAGGAGCGCCCTGCAAAATGCCTGTCAAACGCAGCAGTGCAACCGTCATTTGCTTGAAGTAAGTAAGAAACTTGCCGAAGTTCGCAATAAACTGCGTTACAAAGGTGAGGTAATAAACAAACAACGAGAAATCACCTACCGTAAATTCTCCTCCGCGCATTTTTTGGCCAGCTAGCAATAATATGAGTCCCGTACCCAGATTCACCGAATTGGAAAAGATAGAATCCAGCACCTCGGTCATCAATTTGTCCTTCAGCATCGTTTTACGGCGATTATCATTCAGCTTTCTGAATCTGGAAATTACTCTTTTCTCCGCGCCTGCTACTTGAATCGCTTGTACGCTTCCAAACATTTCACTAATCGCGCCGGTAACCTTCGCTGTTGATTCACGGCTTTCCGAGCGGTACTTTTGCAGTCTCGTTGTAGCCAGCTGTGCGACAATAACAACGATAACTAGCGGCAAAAATACGAGCAGCGTCATCTGTGCATCAATTCGAATGAGGATGAAGCAAGACACGGCAGCGAAGCAGGTCATCCCAAATACATCGACGGACCAGCTTACCGCCTCCTCGGATTGATCAACATCATCGCGAAAATGACTGATCGCCTCGCCTGGCGAGCAAGGAATTGCCCGCGCTCCCGGCTCCTTTAATATATGATCTAGTAAATTTCTGCGAAGCAGCATCCCCATTCTAAAGCGATAGTTAACATCGGTAATAAATCCGATTAGGATCACAGCGCTCCTAGCAAGAGCAGCGCCAAGCAGCAGTGCTATCAGTCCCCAAGTGCCAAATCTGGCAGCCGAGTCAATCGTTAAGGAATCAAAGAAAGCCTTCGTAATAAGCCCTGGAAAAATAGGCATCAAATAAATAATCGTCCATACGAGCGCATTGGCTATATACCAGCCCTTACGGTAGCAAATTAAACGCCACATATATGAAAATGTACTCATGCCAGCGCCTCCTCAAGCCCCGCCGCCAGCATGCGGCTGAACCTTGAATTTGAATCTGCAGCCAGCGCTATGCGAGGTCCGCTCTCCACAATACGGCCTTGCTCTAAAATAACGATCTGATCTGCACGCTGCACCGTAGCGAGCCTATGCGCAATAATAATGCAGGAGCGCTTGCGCAGCAGCCTGCTTATCGCCTGCTCCAGCCGATATTCGGTTAGCGGATCAAGCCGGGATGATGCCTCATCGAGAATGACGAATCCCGGGTTAGTCAGAAACACTCTCGCAAAGGCAAGCAGCTGCGCCTCCCCTGCCGATAGGCTTCCACCCCCTGAGGAAAGCGAGGAATCCAGCCCATCCTGCAAGGATTCATACCAGCTCCATAACCCTAGCTCGCGCAGGACAAGCAAGATCTCCTCGTCGTGTATGTGATCATCATAGAAGGTAAGATTATCGCGCACCGTTCCTTGCAAAATCTCAATATTTTGCGTAACAAGCGCTATCTTCGATCGCAGCTCGCTCAGCTTGCATTGTCTAATATCCGTTCCTCCCAGCTTAATGCTCCCCTGCTGAGGATCGTAGAAACGAAGCAGCAGCCTTGCCAGTGTCGTCTTCCCGCTTCCGGTTCTGCCAAGCAGGCCTAGCACCTCGCCAGGCTTTAGACGAAGCTGCAGCTCCTTAAGTGTCGGATATTCATCATAGCCGAAAGTAACATCGTTTAATTCTAACGCCAGCGGACCATCCGGGAGCTCTGCGCCAGGCCCGTCCTCTATTCTCGGCCTCGTAGCCAGCAGCTCGCGAATACGCAGCAGACTAGCATCCGCCTTTTGCAAATCCTCAATTTGAGTACGAATTTTTTCAATAGGCTTCGCCAGCAGCTCTGTATAATAAAAAATTAAATAGACCGTTCCGATTGAGATGCTGCCCGTCTTCCACAAATAAGCGCTGATCGCAAACGCCATCGCATTGCCTAGCGCGAATACAATAATCGTCGTAATCCACATCGATGAAAAACCAAGAAATGCCCGTCTCCTAAGCGGCAGCATTCGGCGCAGCAGTGAGTAGAAGCGGTTCATAACAAAGCCAGTCGCTCCATTGGCCCTTGTATCCTCCGTACCCTCCAAGTGCTCGCCAATAAACCCATAGAAATCAGCATTAATTTGCCGCCATTTGGCCCAAACCGGAGCTGCGAACTTGCGAATCCATTGAATAACAACCATCGCGAAAACTACAAATAGGAGCATCCCTGCGCCAATCAGCATATTTTCTCGAAATAATAAGACGATGATACCGATCATCAGCAGCAGATTGCCCGCTAAATGAATAATAAAGCTCGAGAAAAAATTGGCAAGCGCGTTCACATCTCCATCTACACGCTCAATAATCGATCCCGACGTATTTGATTTATGAAATGACATATCCAGCTTCATGCAGTGCTCAGCAAGATCGCCGCGCAGCTCGTTAGTCGCGTGCCAAGCGAGATTTTCGCTTACATAGGTGGCAATGACAGAAATGAGCTGCTGAACAAGCGAAAACCCAATAAATAATGCGGCTGCATAATAGAGGGGCTGCAGAGCATGATCGGATTGGGCGGTATCGATAAAATACCGAATGATTTGAGGATTAACCAGCTGGAGTCCAATGGATGCGAATAGAAGCATCGCAAGATATGTAAGCGTTCTCTTCCGTGGAAGCAAATAGCGGCTCAGCATCATCTGGTAATGGCTTAATGAATTCATCTTCTTCGTCTTCGTTTGGCTCATGCGCTTCCCCCTCTCACGTTATATAAGTAGAACTAGAGATCTGCGTTTTGGTCGCTTCGCTGTAAACTTCATTTTTTAAGTTCAACTTACATAGTCGCTGCTTAATCGCTTCTCATAGCAGAGACTCGATTCACAGTTTGCATACTCTCCATATCTTTCAATTTCATAGTAACCATGCTTCTTATAAAACGTAATGGATTCAGGCTGCTCTGCTCCAGTTTCAAGCCTCAGAATGTTATAGTTCAGCTCACGAGCCAGCTCTTCCAGCCGGCTAAGAATTAACGCTCCAATCCCTTGCTGCCTATATTCGGGCTCCACAAAAAACCTCTTCAATTCTACGGCATCAGTACGGATTGGACGAATGGCTCCACAGCCAGCCGCCCGTTCACCATCATATGCGATCATAAAAATAGTATCTTTAATGCTAGGATCAGAAAAATCAACGCCGAATACTTCATCGGTTGGATATCTCTCGAACAAATATTGATCAAGACTGCTTATTAATTGCAATAAATCACGATTCTGCAAAGGATCTACTTGTTTAATTTGAATGGCCATTTTCATCGCCTCCATCTGGATAGTATTAGAATACACTGTGGTACTGCTTTCTGTCCAAGCTCCACTACAACTCTCAAATTTCCAACTCATGCTGCTTGTATGATAAACTAACAGAAATAAATGAAAGTCAGGCTGGGAGAAATAAAATGATCAAGCTCGTATCATGGAATGTAAATGGCTTAAGAGCCTGTGTAACGAAAGGCTTTAACGACTATTTTAAAGAAACAAATGCGGATATTTTCTGTCTACAGGAAACGAAGCTGCAAGAGGGACAAATTAGCATGGAGATCGGCGAGGAATATTCCCAGTATTGGAATTACGCCATCAAGAAGGGGTATTCAGGGACGGCTGTATTCACAAAAATAAAGCCTCTATCCGTGCGTTATGGGCTAGAAGAGGATTCGGAACCCGAAGGACGTGTCATTACCCTCGAGTTTGACAGCTTCTACCTCGTTAACGTCTATACGCCAAATTCGAAGCGCGACCTGTCTAGACTTGACTATCGGCTGGAATGGGAGAATCGCTTCCGAGGTTACCTGCTAGAGCTGGATGCGATAAAGCCTGTACTCGTTTGCGGGGACTTGAATGTGGCTCATACCGAAATTGATCTGAAGCATCCGAAGCCGAATTTAGGCAATTCCGGATTTACGCTAGAAGAGCGCGGCAAGATGAGCGAGCTGCTCGAAGCAGGCTTCGTCGATACATTTAGGCATCTATATCCAGAGCAAACCGATATATACAGCTGGTGGTCCTACATGTCGAAGGTGCGCGAGCGGAATGTCGGATGGCGAATTGATTATTTTCTGGCATCCACTAGACTTAGCCCTTTAATTATTGACGCCCAAATCGATACCCAAATATTAGGCAGCGATCATTGCCCCGTGCTTCTTGCTATGGAGGATATTCAAGGTTAGCTCCTAACTATTAAAATAGGCGGGCAGCACTCCAATTGGAGCGTTGCCCACCTATTTTTTTCAGCTATGTTGAAGGGGCTCTGTCGTGGCGTCCTTTTCGAGTAAATACGCAAGTGCTGTCTGCATTTTATCAATATAAGCCGGCTCGTTGCCTGTGCACATAAATTGAACCTGGCCGCTCCCTCCGCTCCCAGCGATGCCATAGCGGTTCACCAATGCAGAAAGACGCTTTACTGTACCAATATTGCCGTCGACTATCTCGATATGGGCCGGAAGCAGCTCCCGCAATATATCCTTATAGAAAGGATAGTGCGTACAGCCAAGTACGATAATTCCATATTGATCCAGATCGTAGTCAGCAAGCTTACCCTTAAAATACTCATTCATAACGAGTTTGTCGAACTGCAAAGCTTCACAATAATGAACAAGCTCGGGCAAAGGAAGCGAGTCTACGATTCCCATATCATCTACGCGGGAGACGAGTGCATAATATTTGGGCAGCTGCAGTGTTAATGGCGTTGCGAAGACGAGAACCCTCTTGCCTGTTGCACGGTTCATCTCTACCGCAGGCTTAACCGCAGGCTCCATCCCGACAATCGGAAGCGAGTATCGCTCTCTGAGCTCGGCAATAGCGATGCTGGTCGCCGTATTGCAAGCAACAACGAGCGCATCAATTCCTTCATTCATCATCGTGGCAACCGATTCGAAAATATAAGCCTTCACGTCCTCCTTCGGCTTCGTACCGTAGGGCACATGAAGAGTGTCGGCCATATAAACAAAATCCATATCGGGAAGTCTTCTCAGCGCTTCCGCAAGCACGGTAAGCCCGCCAATCCCTGAGTCAAAAAAACCAATTCGCATGTCTCATCGATTCCTTACGTAAATAAAATAAAATAATTTAAAATCCGCTAACTCCATCTTAACTCATTCGCTTCTTCCATTAAAGCCTATAATTGCTGCCAGGACAAGGTGAAACGGCTGTCGCCGTTCTTTGGCGGCGCCAGCACGTTTCATTCCGGAGAAATATAGAGAAAGTATGGCGTAATGATCTACTTTCCTATATTTCAAAAAAAGGCGCCTCTCAAGCCAATGACAAGAGGCGTCTGCTCTATTTTCTATGGCGCGCGCTTAGGCAGCAGACGTACGTAGTCATCAGAAAGCCGCATTAGCTCCAATATATAATCATAATCGTCGCGATATTGGCTGAACTGCGCGACAGGCTCTCTCGTTCGAATATCGATAGCTGTTCCGTCCTCAAAGCCTTTGCCTGGCACAAATAAAATATCATTGTTGAAGAACGTGCCTGTCGGCAAATAATAACGCATGCCAATGACATTGTTCGTTGTATTGAGCAGATCCTGACCGAATACAGTATAGCCTTCATCCTTCAAGGATAGGCCTAGCAGGTTGGAAATCGTAGGCATAATATCAACCTGACCGCCTACCTGCTGAACGAGCTTGCCTTCTGCATCTGGAACATGGACAAGCAGCGGAATATTGTAACGGCTGATCTGGTTATCATAATGAATACCGAGCTGCTCGCTAACCCATGCAGGGTCGTTATCCTTTACCTGCAGGCCAGCGTGATCTCCGTACGCAACAAGCACCGTATTTTCCCATAAGCCGCTCGCTTTCAGCCCATCAATAAATACGCCAAGCGCATAATCTGTATAATTTAGTGCCGTTAAATAATCTCCAAGCTGGGTCCCTTGAAGCTTGTCTGGCATCATAATCCGCTGACGCTCGCTTGGCACCTTAAACGGATGATGGCTTGAAGTCGTCACGAACTGAGCATAAAAAGGCTTGTTTTGCTGCTTCAGCAGCTGAAGCTTCTCTAAGCCTACCTTGTACAGCTCCTCATCAGAAGCGCCAAAAGAATTAAAATGATCATTTTCAAAGGCAGGCTTATCGTAATAATTCGTAAACCCGAGTGCAGGATACATTCGGTTACGATCCCAAAAAGTCACATTATTGATGTGAAAAGTATTCGAGATATAATTGTGGTCTCCAAGCAATCTGGGCAGACCAGGCAAGACTCTGTCTCCGAACCCAGTGGACATGGCCATATCACCTGTCGGATAGATAGAGGTGTTCGACATAAACTCCGCATCCGATGTGTTTCCTTGTCCAATCTGCTGAAAGAAATTAGGGAAATAGAAGCTTTCCTTCGCCAGCATATTCAGTACAGGCGTAACCTCCCGACCATCAACGGAGAGATTAATCGCAAAGTTTTGAAACGCCTCCATCTGGACAACAATAACGTTTTTCCCTTTTGCAAAACCAAAATAATTAGGTGTGCCCGCGACTGTCGCAGCCCCCATCTGGTCAAAATAAGAATCCTGAAGCGCAGCGGCACTTGCTGCCGTCTCTTCCACACTTCCATTCTTGATGGTGCTCTGCTCCTTGCCAGCCTTAATTGCTGCAGCTACTTGGTAATCAATAAAGCCCAAGCTTTCTGCTTGCACGATCTCATTCGGGATATCCTTTGCCAACCATATAAAGCCTCCCGATACAGCAACGCACACTACAAAAGCAAGCCCAGTGAACAGCGGTCTGGCAATGCGCTTCCGTCCATCACTGCGTGTGCCACGAATACGTTTTACGATATAGAGCATTGCAAATACAGCCACATCCAGAAAAAACAAATAGTAAACGGCTTGAATAATCGATCCGACACTCGTCCGAATTTGCAGCACCTGATCAAGCCCGTGCAGTGCAGTATAGGTAGGCACTGTGCCATAGTAGCTAAAATAGACGGTCGATGCGAATAGAAGTAAGGAAAGCACGGCATTCAGTATCCCGAGCACAATTCCCCTCCACCTTGCAGATGCTGACAGGTCAGCTAGTAATAGCAGCGTTAATACGGCAGCCGCATCCGTCAGCAGGTAATCAAGCCTAATGCCTTTGAAGACGAAATAACGGAACAGCAGCATTTTCAGCATTAGCATGATAAAAAATATAATAAACGTTGAGCTATCGTAACGCTTAGAAAATAACCTCAAAATCCTTCACTCCTTGGAAATAAACGCTTCCTTCAAAATCGAAAAAAACCGTCATGATATGACGGCTTGCTTATAAACTAATGTTACGGGAATATGAAGGCAAATGCAACGGTCAATAAATAGGATATGGTGAAGCGACAGCATCTATTATAATGAGTCGTTCACCGGCATCCTTACCTCGAATATAGTATCGACAATGATAGGCAGATTATCCCTTAGCGAGTTCGCTCCCATAACAGAACGAGCATGTACACCCTTCTCGCCGAAAACGTCCAGCATTAAATCCGATATGCCATTCAGCACCTTATGATGCTCCTCAAAGGCTCGATCCGCATTTACGAAGCCTTGAATCTTCACCACCTGAAGAACATTATCCAATCGACCCACGGCCTGCTTTAGAACAGCGAGTACCTCAAGCCCTGCTTGCCTTGCAAACTGATAGCCATCTTCTGTAGAAAATTGCTGTCCCAGCTTTCCCTTTGTCGATGCAGAAGGACCTTTCCCTGAAATAAATAATAGGCCGTTGGAGTAAATATAGTTTGCATATCTGGCTGCTGGCTCGCTTGCCTGCGGGAGTATAATTCCTAATGCCATTAATTGATTTTCAATCGTTCCTTCCACTTTGAACATCGTACCCCTTCTTTCCATCGTTATGATGAAGATTGATGAAAGCCTATGTCAAAGCTTATACTAATACTGACCTCTGACAAAGTGTCAGTTAGCTGCTAATATTACAGGTCAGATTGTGTGGGGATACGATGGAAATTATACTTCCAGATGATGAGCAAGGGCCATTATACAGAGTGCTGTATAGACATATCCGCGGATTGATACAAGCTGGCATTTTAGAAAATGGTACAAAGTTGCCTTCTATTCGCTCCCTGCGCGAGCAAACTACTCTTAGCAAAACGACAATTGAAACCGCATATCACATGCTGCTGGAGGAGGGCTATATTATTAGCCGCCCACGTGCTGGTCTATTTGTCATTCAAGCCCCCTCTTCGTCTATAGCAGCGGATAGCTCACGGGAGTATTCGCTCGTAAAACAGGCTCCCGCTCACCGACATGCCGGTCCGCTTCCGGTACAGAAAGAACGGGTCATCGATTTCAGCCTGCTTGCTGTGGATGGAGCCTCCTTTCCTATTCGTGCATGGAAATCCGTTCTTCATGATGCGCTTAACATCAACAGCAGTTCCATTCATCAGTATGGAGATCCGCGAGGAGAATTAGGCTTACGCATGCATTTGTCACACTATTTGAAGCAGTCCAGAGGAGTAAACTGCCTTCCTGAGCAAATTGTAATCGGGTCAGGACTTTCTTACAGCATACAAATACTGTCTAAGCTGCTAGACGGCGTAACCTCCATTGCAGTTGAACAAGCTGGCATCGCGCAGGTGAGAACGATCTTCCAGCAGCATAACCTTCAAGTTACCCCTATACCTATGGATCACAATGAGCTAATCACTCAGAAATTAGAAAGCAAGAGCATCCGTGCCATATATGTAACCCCAACACATCGTCCTATAGGAAACCCGTTGTCCTATTCGATAAGACAGCAGCTTCTTCACTGGGCCAGCTGTAAGATTGGCTATATTATTGAAGATGATTATGATGGAGAATTTCGTTATACAGGCAAAACCATCCCTTCGCTCCAAAGTCTGGATCAACAGGGAACAGTCATTTATATCGGAACCTTTTCCAAGGCCTTTACCCCTGCCCTGCGCATGAATTATATGGTTTTGCCCATCCAACTCATGAACAAGCTGCAATCATTAGAATATGCGCTCGCGAGCCCTTCCCGTATTGATCAATGGGCCATGCAATTGTTCATGGAACGGGGACATTGGTCTCGCCATATCCGAAGAGTTCGTCAGATTTATCGGAAAAAGCTCGCAAAGCTGATGTTTTGTATTGAAAAATATTTATCTAGCTATGTTCAGGTCAGCAACGTGAGTGCAGGTCTGCATGCAGAAATAACTGTAAAAACAAAAGCAAGCACCGCAGAATTAATAAAGCTTGCTGCTGCAGAGGATGTTCATGTCTATGCACCACAGGACCTCTCATCTCTAGAGGGGAGTTATCCCAAGCTTTATATCGGATTTGGAGGCGTGACGGAAGCAGAAATTGAGCAAGGCATACGCTTGTTGGCCAAGGCATGGTCGAATCCAGAGGTCATAAGCGGATAAGAACAAAATAGCTACATTTCCGACCAAGTTACCGTTAGCTCAATGACGCCTTCTTTCGAAGCCAATGGTCCGCCGATCATTGACCAGTTCTGCTCTGTTTCTTTGTTTTCCCCTTGAATAATAATATTTTTGTTATCTACAGTTTGACCAACATTTTCTAAATTTTGAGCAATAAAATAATCCTTATACAATTTCGATACGGTTGCCATGCTTTCTTCTGTCGTGAATATGAGAAGAACCGATTTTTTGCCATCCGTTTCTTCAGCATGAGAGGTTACGATTAGAGCATCCTCTGGAAGTGGAAAATCCTTGGGCAAATACGCCGGGACTTTGCCATTGTCCACTTTCTCCGTCAAACGATGTTCAGGATCATCCACATCTGCAGCATCATCTTCAACTGCATCGATTACTTCAGTTTGGATGGCTGCCTCATCGTCTTTAACGCTCGGGATATTGTCGGTTGATTCAGTTTTGCTGCAAGCAGTTAATGCTAAAATCAAAACAAAAGACAGCAGCGTACAATTCCAAATTTTCTTATTCAAAATTCCAACTCCTCCTTAGTTATCAGACAACCTTAACATCAAAAATTTACATTTAAACCTATATTAAACACTATGTGATCTTATGAATCATACTCAAAAAGTATTTCGGCGTCGCCTGATTAGGATAATCACTATGATAACGATAAGGAGTAACGCTGCCATTGCGAGAATAAGCGGTACTCTTGATGTGGATGATAACTCTGGCTTTATGTCTGTTTCTACGGCTGCTTCCACCTTGTCCTTATTAGCAGCAGCCTTTCCCCCACTAGCCAAATGAGGCGCATAACCTTCTCCGAGCAGCATAAGCTCCTCCTCTGCCATAGAGAGAGGTTTCGTTAATTCACACATTCCTGTTTCCAGCTTGCCCGAGCTCTCATAAGCAGATACGATATACGATTTCCCCTCTTCAAAGCCACCATATCCACAACTCGCTGAGCTCTCCGCCGTATAAACAATCGTCTGCTGCTCCAAATCACCCTTCCATACCGTTTCAACTAGGAAGCTGACTTCCACTAAATCCGCACTCGATATGATTGTCTTCTGTGGCAGCGGGATAATCTTCGTTACTTTTCCTGCAAAGATCGCTGTCTTGTGTTCAAGCTCATTCTTTACTTGCGATTCCGGCGAATCTAACATCGCGCAGGAGCAGGCAAATACGGAGACCGGTTTGGCTGCAAAAAATAGCGCACTGAACAAAATGGTCGCGCATAAGACGATTAATCGTTTTTTTGTGTCCATTCAATCACCTCTTAGCATAGACGGAGTTTTTTTAGCTTTTGTTTCCAGATTTGCGATAAAAAAACGAATTTTCAATGGTTCCAAGTCTTATATTAACTAGCTATTTTCTAATTAAATTGTTATATTACCTAAAGTGAGCAAGCTTCTTAGCGCAGCTAAGAGCTACTTAGACTAAAGAACGCGCAGGTGACTAACATGATTGAGGTAAGAACTTCCACGCTAAGTGACGGTGAGTTGAATCGAGGGGTATTTGCGACACGTGATTTTGCAAAAGGCGATTTAATTCATGAAGCACCCGTAATTCCTTATCCAAATGAGCAACATGAGCATATAGAAAAAACCCTCCTTGCAGACTACATGTTTGAGTATGGCGCCAACCATACAGCTCTCCTGCTCGGATATGGCATGCTGTTCAATCATTCTTATACGCCCAATGCCCATTACGATCTTAATTTTGACAATCATACCGTTGATTTCTATGCTTATACCGACATAGCGGCTGGGGACGAGATTCTGATTAACTATAACGGCGAGGTCGAAAATGATGATCCGCTTTGGTTTAATGAAGGAAAAGAAGAATAAGGCTTAATTAGAAGAAACCTCGTGTCCTTAGATAAGGACACGAGGTTTCTCGCAAAAATATA
Source organism: Paenibacillus sp. FSL H8-0548 (assembly GCF_038630985.1). NCBI lineage: Bacteria > Bacillati > Bacillota > Bacilli > Caryophanales > Paenibacillaceae > Paenibacillus > Paenibacillus sp. FSL H8-0548. The sequence continues at coordinate 780,232 of NZ_CP152049.1, read as the reverse complement.
GGCTAATCGTAGGCAAGGATGGCAAATACATATCGATAGACAACGGCCCAAGAGCCGCTAAAGAGCCCAAAATGACGATGAGCTTCAAACGTTTACTGCTGCTCATCCTATCCTTATTCATCTCGCATGTCCTCCTAGGCCTACCCCCGTCTATTTCTACTCTAAAAGCAAACGAACAGGCCCGATCAGCCCGCTTGGCTCCTGCTGCATGAAGCGTGAGAAAAAATCCCGCTGCTCCTTCGCCAGCGTATTCGTTACCTCAATGACCAGCTTATTCATTCCCTCGCGAACCGAGCTGCGCGTATCAAAGCGATAGGGCGAGCAAAGCCTCACGCCTAATCGTTCATCATTCAACCACACTTCAGCTGTTTCGTAAGCATCTCCCAAATCTAGAGCAAAGGGCTTTGCCGCATTTGGCCATTGGAAGGTTAACTCATAACGGAATGTGCCAGAAAACGCTGGCAGCAGCTGCGGACTGCCCATGCTAACAAGCTGGGCCAAAGTGCCCCAATGGTCAAAATTAGGATACTGCTCAGCCGTTGCTGTCGCTACTGTCCATTCTCCTTGCAATAAGATCCCCTCATCACTAGCTTCTTGGGAGCCTATTGTCCACTCAATACCCTTTGGCAGCTCCATGCCGGCAATGACGATAATGGACTCATAAGGGCTAAGCTTTAGCGGCAGCTGCAAGCCCTCTGGTGTAACGGTGACATCCAGCAAGGCTGCCTTATTATCAAATCCGTCGTAGATAGCGGCCTGAGCATGCTGTGGAATAAACACTTGGGTGTCGATTCTCTCATACGGATGCTCGTTAAAAAATAAATACACATGATAATCCGGATGCTCATAATGATAGTTTCGCAGGTAAGACTGATCTTCTTCTACCTCGATTTCGTACAGCCCCAGCGTCTTCATGCTGCTTGCAAGCTTCATTAAAGGAATGACACGCACATTCGCGTGAGCATCTAGCTCGGCTAAAATCGCTGCGCTCTCTATCCCTTCGCTGGAGCGAATCGGCAGCGAATCTACTGCGATTACGGGTACACCACCATCAGCCATTGCAAGCAGCGTCTCCAGCAGCTTAATCGGCAGCGCTTCCGCATATGGCACGATGAAGCAGCTGTACTCCTCTGCGGCGATCATCAGCTTCCCTCCCACGATTGCTGCATTCGTTATGATGCTGTCTGCCGGCACTACATCGCAATCAATTTGCGCTTGAAGAAGCGCCTTGACCGGCTTCTGGAACAGCATGCTTGTGCCGGACCATTCCGCTTCTGCGTGATAAAGAACCGCAGCGGTAGCCCGGTGCACGCCGCCTGATAACAGATGGCACAGCCGGTTCGTATAATGGTTAAGCTCCTTAAAATAACGATATTGCGGATTATGCCCGCGCGCATAGAAATGAGGAGGACAGTCTTTATCCGGGAACTCCATCTGAGAGAAAGCATGCGGCACAAAATGGTTGATGCCTCGAACGAGCATATGGTCTGTCAGCCATTTCATGAGCTTAAGCCCTTCGCTCCAGCCATACGCGCCAAAGATCTCGCACATCGCCCTGCCCTTCTTTTTGGGATCGATATGTGCCAAAGAGGAGCCGAGCTTCGCCAGTCCATAGTGAAAAAACTCGCTGTCCGTATTCCCAGCAACCCAAGAAAAAGGCGTCTCATCAAAGCCGGGCAATATTTGATGCAAGACCACATCGATTCCTGACATATCCTGACCCCACATGGAACGGAAGAAATGTCCTGGCCCGCAGCCTAAACGAGCATGCACGTTATTGTCCTCGATAATATGTCCGATATATTCAACATTTCGCTCTCGGCACCATTCACCCAGCTTGCCGCAAAAATGCTCCGCATACAGCTTGCTGACCGCATTCATGTAGCTGTATCTTGCCTCAGCAGTTTTCTCTCCGCCATTATGAAAAAGGAGCGGAAGCAGCGCCTTAAATGACGAGCCTATTTCAGCATCCAAATAGGACAGCATGTCATGACGCCAAGGCAGCACCACTCTTTGCTTGCCTGGAACCGACGTAAAGTCATACATGTTAAAATCGTTGTAGAAGCCCGGCTCATCCGAGAAAAACCCGGCGAATGTCTTTCCAAAATCATCCTTGTATCTTTCATAATACACTTCATATACTGCATCGATTAATACTTGCGTTGATTCAGAAACGATAGGGTTGATATACTCCCGCTTCGTGTTGTCCGCTCCCTCTGACGTTTCCACCATTAAATAAATGCTCCAGAAGCCTGCCGGCACATCCCAATAAAGGACATTCTGCTGAATGAAAGCTTCCACATCAATCATGTCGCCTATAATCACTCCGCTCCCCCGCTCCCGCTTTGCCGCATAGGCCGCTACGAGAACGTCGCCCTCTTGCAGCCATGGCCCGATGAGAAAGGAAGCCTCCTTCATTGGACCAACAGCATCTATTCTGCGCTCCCCAAGAAATCGTCTTCTGAGCAGCGGGGACGCATCCTTCATTTTGCCTGCCGCATGACCCGTTGGAAAATGATCGTCGTCGAACACCCACACTCGCATTTCCCTACTCCGGGCTTCATCCATGATGATGTCAACATCCGTCCACCAGCCTGGTCCGAGGAAGTCGGGATGAGGCCTTGACTCGATGCATACCGCCTTGATGCCAGCTTCATCGATTCTTGCCAGCTCCTCACGAATAACCGCTTCCGTCTCGCCTCTTTGCCATAAGAAAGGAAGAAGGTAATTATCCCCTTTACCTGCTAATACCTCCTGCAGCCTAGAACTCATTGCATTCACCCCTTCTCATCCGTATTCAACACCGGAATATAATCAAATCGGTCAAAATACGCAGGAGCCTGACATGGCTTCCCATTCCCTGTCGCATACAGCCCAAAAAATACACCCGTAAACCCGCCAGCCACTTCCGTAGCAAGGAGACAGCATTCTGCCTCTCCCGCGATATGCTTTTCTCCGACTTCCGTTGCGAAGGTAAACCGATAGCTGCTTGCATCAGCTTCAATTCCAAAAATAATTCGTGAATCAGAATACTCGCTCACAAAGCTCTCTTTCCATAAAGAACCGATCCGGCGCCGCAAAATCACATTCCTTCTTCCAGCTTGATGGACGAGAGCGATTTCATAATGGAATTGCTCATTCATATAAACGGTCAGCCCAGCCTCTTCCCCATCATGATTAGGCTCAAATTCAAGCAAGGTGGATACCGAGCATGCAAAATGCTGCTGCCGCCGACCTACAAATGCCGGAGAGTCCGCTTCGTTTAATGTTATGGCTGAGCCATGCAGGGTCAGCCATCCCGCACGCTCGACAAGCGACCAATCATCCGCAGATGGATTGCGAAGAAAATTCCAGGAATGAGCAAGCATGCTTTTATTGAAATCGTCTCGTTCGCACCACTGCTCTCCTTGCCCTAGCGTAAGTGTCCCCGCATTCATAACCTCATCTATGATGCCAAGTTCCCCTATAGTCGGCCATTTATCATCTGACCATCGTACAGGAGCAAGAAAGGTCTCTCTACCCAAATGATGACGATAAGGATAACCAATCGGTCGTATGCCTAGGCAAACTGCCCACCAGCTGCCATCCTCAGCCTGAATCAAATCGGCATGGCCCGTTGCATGAATGCTGCTCTGCCTGCTGCGGTGAGACAATATCGGATTGCTTGGGTTGCTCTCGAAGGGCCCATACGGCGAATCGCTCCTCGCAATCGTTACCATGTGACCATACTCGGTGCCACCCTCGGAGATCATCAAATAATACGTATCGAAAATTCGATAAAGATGCGGACCTTCAGGGAAAGCTCCTCCCGTTCCGCCCCAAACGAATCGGCGGGGCGAGCATAGCTGACCCGTCACAAGATCAATTTCCGCCTGATAGATACCTGCTTTCTCGCTGCCGTCAAACTCTCCTGTTCCGGTAATGTAGACCTTTCCGTCCTCGTCGAACATGAGGGAGGGATCGATGCCATCCCAATCCAGCCAAACAGGCTCAGACCAAGGCCCCTCGGCGTTTTCAGACGTCACATAGAAATTTTTTCTGATCGTAACATTCGTCGTAATCATGTAAAACCGTCCGTTATAATGACGCAGCGTTGGAGCGAATATGCCGTTCGAGCTGCCAGCCTTCTGCAAGGGCAATTGACTCTCGCGAGTCAAGCAATGCCCTATCTGCTGCCAATGAACCATATCCTTGCTATGAAAGATAGGAACACCTGGAAAATATTCAAAGGAGCTGGTCACTAAATAATAATCAGAGCCCACTCGGCAAACGCTTGGGTCCGGATGAAACCCGCTTATTACAGGATTCCGATAGTTCATGCTCGATCTCTCCCTTCCAGTCTTAGCCTTTAACCGCGCCAATTGTAATTCCTTTTACAAAATATTTTTGGAAAAACGGATACGCAATTAATATTGGCAAAACGCCTATAACCGCAATCGCCATACGCACGGTTGCACTTGGCAGTGCCGCCAAGCCCTGACTGGCATTCGTGCTCATGCTGCCATTCGTCAGAAACTGGATATCTGTCAATATGCGGTTAAGAATATTTTGAATGCTGAACAGCCTTGCATCATTTAAGTAAACGAGTCCATTAAACCAATCATTCCAGTAGCCAATAGTCTGAAACAATCCGATCGTCGCCATAATAGGAAGCGATAGTGGCAGTACGATTGAACGGAAGGTTCTGAATTCGCCCGCTCCGTCGATGTAAGCCGATTCCAGCACCGCAACAGGTATGGAGGTCTTAAAGAAGGTTCTCATTAATAGGACGTTAAAGCCATTCATCAACAGGCCCGGAATGATTAAAGCCCAGATCGTGTTTTTGATGTCCAAATATTGCGTGTAAATAAGATAGGTCGGAACGAGTCCTCCGTTAAACAACAGCGTGAAAAATACGAAAAATGCCAGTTTATTATGATGCGGAATATCACGGCGCGACAACGGGTACGCCAGCAAAGAGGTAATAGCTAAGCTTACGGTCGTTCCAAGCAGCGTTACCAGTATAGTGATGCCATAGGCACGTAAAATTTGCTCTGACTGGTTATATAGATAAACGTAAGCGGTAGCGCTCAGCTTTTCCGGGAAAAAGGAGTAACCATTCTGGATGATCATCCTCTCATCTGTAATAGAAGAAACAAACAGCAGCACAAACGGTACAAGACACGCAATGGAAACGACAATCATAATTAGATGCCCCGCCCACTGCCACACGCGATTATCAGTATTCATCACTCATGCACTCCCTTCTAAAATAAAGCATTGTCTTTGTTTATTTTCCGGACGACATAGTTGGACAAGAGCACCAGCACAAAACCTACAATGGATTGATACAAGCCTGCAGCTGACGACATCCCAATATCTCCAAGCTGCATTAAACCGCGGTATACATACGTATCAATAACATTAGTCGTATCGCTCAATGCGCCTGCATCCATCGGCACTTGATAGAACAAGCCAAAATCTGAATAGAAAATCCGTCCGATAGCGAGCAAGGTCATCATCGTAATAACCGGTGAAATGAGTGGCAGTGTAATTGCCCGGATCTGCTGCCACTTCGTAGCTCCATCGAGCGTTGCCGCCTCGTAGTATTCCTGATCGATGCCAATGATAGCTGCTAAATAAACGACGCATAGGAAGCCTGCGCTCTTCCAAACATGTACTAAATTCAAAATATAAGGCCAGTACTTGGCTTCGCTGTACCAGGAAATTTCGTTTAAGCCGAGCATTGGCAATACTGTATTGTTTATGAACCCGGTCTCAATACTGAGCAGCGCGTAGACCAGATAGCTTACAATAACCATAGAAATCAAATATGGCAGCAGAACGACGCTCTGATAAAACCTTGCCATAAACTTGTTTTTCACTTCATTTAGCAATATTGCTATTCCGACTGCGACCACGAGATTGATGGCAATAAAGCCCCCGTTATACAGCAGCGTGTTCCGCGTAATGATGTAGGCATCCCTCGTTTTGAATAAATATTCAAAGTTGCTGAAGCCGATCCAGTCGCTTCCGAGTATGCCTTTGGCAAAATTCACATCTTTAAACGCAATAATGAGTCCAAACATGGGCAAGTAATTGTTGAGCACCAAATAAAGCAATCCCGGCAGCATCATTAGAAACAGCGGAGCATACCTTGCATATCTCCTCGTAAATTCACTCTTCTTTGTCTGTTCCATCATACGATCCCTTCCTTATCCTTCAGCCTGTGCGTTGCACGGTGTTTATACCTTTATCATAAGGAAACTAGAGAGGGCCAACTACCGCTCCACCGACCTCTTATTTGCGCTTTTACGACAAGCGTGCATAATTGAAGAACAGCTTGAATATGTTTAGGAGCGTGAACAATAAATGACCTATGAAGAAATCATGCAGGCATTGGCTGGCATGGGTAGTGAGCAGACGAAAAGCACTTATATTCGCCATGGTGCGAAAGAGCCGTTCTTTGGCGTCAAAATCGGAGACATGAAGAAGCTCGTTAAGCATGTGAAAAAAGACAAAGCTCTCGCTCTGCAGCTGTATGAATCTGGCAACTACGATGCGATGTACCTGGCAGGGCTTAGCATCAATCCGAAGACGATCACCAAGGAACAGTTGCAGCATTGGGTGACGGGAGCCACTTGGCATTCGCCCGCCGAGTATACGGTAGCGAGAGTGGCCGCGGAAAGTCCGTATGCGCATGAACTGGCGGTGGAGTGGATTGAATCGCCGGAGGAATTGGTCGCTGTAAGCGGATGGAGCACATATGCCAATTATGTATCGGTTGCACCCGACGAAGCGCTCGACATGGAGGAGCTACGCATTTATTTGACAAGAGTGCGCGACACCATCCACGGCGAGCGCAACTGGGTCCGCTATGTTATGAATAGTTTCGTTATTTCGGTCGGCTCATACGTTGAGGCATTAACGGAGGAAGCGAAGGCAGTCGCCGAGGCGATCGGCAACGTGCATGTGGATGTCGGCAATACGGCTTGCAAAGTGCCGCTTGCAACGGAATATATCGGCAAGATCGAGGCGATGGGCCGAATCGGCAGCAAGAAAAAGACCTGCATTTGTTAACCGCAATATTTTCTTTGGACAATACTTTCCTATATTAGAGCAAAAAAGCCTGTCCCTCATTAACAACCAAAGGACAGGCTCTATCTGTTATTCTATTTATTGCTCGCCCACGCATCTAATTGCTTCTGTTTTTCAGCAATAATTTTGTCGATACCTGCTGCTTTGAGCTTAGCGACAAAGTCAGGCAGCGTCTTCTCCGGGTCAAGCGTTCCCGTCTCCAGACCTAGCTTGTTCTGATTCACTACGTTGACGACCGCTGCAAATTCCGTCTTGACCGAAGCGGTATCGAATGTAAAACCGAGCGCCTTGGACTTAATGGCTGATTGGTTAAATTCATTCAATTTATTCCAAATATCAGGATCATCACCGTCAAAGGTATGCGAGAGGAACTGATTGCCGAATAACCAACCCATGTTCAGGTTGTAGCCGCTGTTCGACGCATCAACACCATCCGGGTATTTAATGACATTGTCCACATCAGTCTGCACGTAATGCTTGCCTTCAATGCCCCAATCGAACAGGTTAATGATTTGCTTATCCGTATACATTAGGTTCAAAAACTGCATAGCTCTCTCCGGATTGCTGGAGTTGCGCGGTATTCCCCACATAATGTTCGTTACCGTCTCGGTTTTTGCGAATGGCTCCGTAAAATTTGCTCTGACAATTTCCGTACCCGTCAGTCGGCTCTCCTGCGACTCAATGCCAGGCTTAAGATTCGCTACATAAGCAAGCGTTCTTTGGCCTTTAATTAAATCACCTATGCTTTCCTTATTGGTTGCTGCATCCTTAAGAATATAGCCCGCGTTATACCAGCTTCTCACACGCTTCACGAGCTCCTCATACTGCGGCGTTTCAAACCAATTGACCACCTTCAGCTCAGAGCCATTGTTCAGAAGAACCCCATAGGAATCACCCAGTCTATCGATATCCCCCATCAAATAATCCACGATGGATTGACCCGCCGACCCCGGCGCAATGACAGCCGTATCCGGCTCTCCTGCTTTGATCGTTTTCATAGCTGCTTCCAAATCATCAAGCGATTTCATTGCACTCAAATCGATGCTGTATTTATCCGCAATATCCTTACGAATTAAGAAGCCGTAGTTTACCGCTAGATCGCGAATACTCGGTACACCGTAAATGCTCCCGCCGATATTGCTCGCGTTCATAAACTCCTCGCCCACAGCATTTTTAATGCCTTGTCCATACTCCTCGATCAGATCATCCAGTGGAAGCAATTGACCCTTCGCTACCTGTGGCCCATAGCCGAATGTAGCGCTGGAGCCCGTTACGATCAAATCCAGCTTCTCATTACTCGTCAGCATTAGATTCATCTGTTGGTTCCATGATCCGATTGCAATCGGAAGCAGCTTCACGGTCGCGTTGATCTTCTCCTTAGCAAGCTTGCTGATTTCTTCCTGCACCTGAGCAATGTCAGCGGGTGTATTTCCGAAGGTGATGAAAGCCACGGTCAGCTCGTATGGCTTGTCATTACCTTCGCTAGCACCTTTTGTAGTTTCTTGTGCCGAGCCTCCTTTACCGTTGTCAGCGTTTCCGTTATTCACATTGTTCGTACCACAAGCCCCAAGCAGCAAGCATATTGCCAAAAGCATACTGAACCAGCCGATCCGTTTTCTCATGTTATTCCCCCGTTACTGTAATAAGATCAGATTCAGATGCCTTGTCCTCGTTGTATCAGCTGCTGAATCTATCTTGATTTTATACATATCCGGTCGCTGCAACTGCCCTGAAAACGACTTTTCATTATGCACATTCCGACTTTATTCCGGGGCCTGCTCCGCCGTACCGGTATGCCGAAAATCCATAGGGTTTTTACCGGTATGCTTCTTAAATATTCTAGAAAAATGCGAAAAGTTAGAGTAGCCGACATGACTCGCCACTGCGCTTATAGACATCTCCGTTAGCAGCAGCAAATCCTTAGCTACATTTAATCGCTCCCGCAGCATATACTCCGAAATGCCAAGTCCAGTTTCTTTCTTGAAAATTCGAGTCAAATAGTCCGGATTCAGAAATACATGGCTGGCAATCTCTTCTCTAGACAGCTCCCTGTCCTTATGCAAGGCGATGTAAGCAATTACCCGTTCTACCACCGTTTGAGTCTCTTCTACAGCTTTGGCATACTCCGCCGACTTCTGCAAAATATGCTTAATCCATACAAGCATATCCATGACTGAGCGCGTAGCCTGCCAAGAAAGCTCTAGAGATACCGAATCATTCAACAGCTGATGAGCCCGAATTCCCTTCGACTGAAAAATAGAATACACCATCTGCAGCAAATCCTGATGAAATTGATGAAGCTGCTTCGCATCGAGACAATCCGCACGTACTTGGCTATCCAAATAAGCTGTAATTTCGGAAATTAATATATCCGTCTTGCCGTCCTCAAGCAATACAACCCAAACACTCATATTCGGCATATGCAGCGTATGAGAAGAAGGAAAACGACCCTCCAGCATAAACACTTTGTTATCCAATGCCACATTATCCGACTCCAATGCAGACAGCTTATCGAGCATGGCTGACAATTCATAAGCAGGCAGCGGCTTGCCGACATAACAGGATAAATCGCAATAAAAGTACGTGTTGCATGCTTCGATATAGGAACTACACATAGCCTTTATTCCAGCAGACTCCCGCTCTCCCCCTGCTTCGACGGATATTAAAGCAACGAGCCTGCCTTTCCCGCGCTGAATAAGGAGTCCCAGCTTTCCATGCTCAAGAATAGATTCATTAGCCGCATTCCGCAGTGCAAATTCCATAATTTTCTCATCGCGTATCGACAGCGTCTTATGCCATCTCTGAATACTAATAAGCACAGGCAAATAGTGTACATCGTCGAGATAAGGAAGATTACGCTCAGCGGCCGCATTGCGGATTGCATACTCATTAGATGGTATCGTTTGATTTAAAATATCAAGCCAAAACTGCTCCGTAAGGAGCGGCTGCTGCTGGAACCAATATTGGCCGTAGCGGCTGAACTGTGTCAGCTCACTGTTTGCGTTAATCTTATCCATAGCTTTTACAATGACCTTCTCTAAATCAGCATAAGGAATTGGCTTCAGAATGTAGTCCAAGCTCCCTAATTGCATCGCCTGCTTCGCATATTCAAAATCAGCATGGCAGGTCAGAAACACCGATTCCGTCTTCGGATGATGCTCTCGCACCCAAGTCAGCAGCTCCAGACCGCTGCCCTGAGGCATTTCAATATCGCACAGCATGATATCTATGGGGTAATTATCATATATTTCCTTAGCTTGACGAATATTGTACGCGGTGTAGAGTGATGTGATTTGGAGCTTCTCCCAATCAATCGCAGCTTCAATACCTTTAACTGCATGAACCTCATCATCCACAATAAGCAGTGAATACATAGCAATGCCCCCCCTTTTCTAGCTGTCATGTCCATAAAGCGGCAGTTGAATAACGACGCTAGCACCGCCCGTCATACGATTGGAGAATGAAATACTGGCTTGACCTTTATATAGCAGGGAAAGCCGCTGCTGCACATTCCAAATGCCAATATGCTCCCCCTCCTCATTCGTTATTTTTCTGCCTACGTTCAGCTCGCTTAATATCTCTTCAGGAAACCCAACCCCCGTATCCTCTATTACCGCGCGCATATAAGGCCGTCCGCCTTCATCCAGCAGATCAATTCGAATAATAATTTCAATAGGCCCATCAAGCGTCATCGCGTATTTAACGGTATTTTCTACAAAGGACTGGATGAATAGCGGCGGCACACTCGTATCGAGCATAAAGTCCGGTACCTCAATCCGTCCGCTAAGACTATTCGGATAACGCAGCTCCTGAATGCGAATATAATTGCGGGTATGATCGAGCTCCTGCCTGAGCTGAACGAAGCTTAGATTTGAACGGAACATATAACGGAAATAATTAACTAGACATAAAGACAGCTCTTGAATAAGCTCATAGTTTTTGGTCTGGGCCAGACTGTACATAATATTTAACGAATTCATAAAGAAATGAGGGTTAATCTGGAGCTGCAAATGCTGCAGCTCTGCCCTCTGCTTGCTTTGCTGCTCTTCATAGACGTTGACATGAAGCTGTTGAATTTGGGCCATCATCGTATTGAATGTTTCATTTACAATTTGGAATTCATCCACACCAGCTGATTGATTAATCCGCACATCAAGATTTCCTTCTTTAATACGCTTCATAACTTGCAATATGCGATTAAGCGGAAGGAGAATCATTTTACGAAGAAGCAATGTTCCAACAGGCAAAATAATAAGCGAGCAAATGGAAACAAACAAAATAATTTTTCGCAAATACGGCAAGTTTTCCAATATCTTCTCATCAGGAATAATAGCAAGCAAGTTGAAGTTGCCTTTGCTGGATTCGGCACCAACGACCATATAGCGATCACTTTTCCCCGTTAAATAATAGTTATTCAGATCACGATTCAAATCAATGCCATTTTCCGCAATAAAGGCAGCCTCTGAGAGTGGAAGCCCTTGATCTGTCGTTAATAGCGATCTTCCTTTTTCACCAAGATCAATTAAGCCAAGCGCCCCAACGATCCGATTGGTATTAATCCAGCTTCCAATATAACTATCGCCAGACTGGAAAATATGAAATAAATAATAGGTTCCGTTAATTCCCTTCACATACCAGCTTTTGCTGCCGATTGAATTTCCATCCGGGCCGTCACGCAATATCTCTATTAAATAATCTTGGATAGCCGCTCTTTCATCGAAGGTTCCTACCTGACGAAAAGCGCTTACATAATCTTGCCTGCTCACGGAGTATACAAAGAAGGCATCTATGGTTTTGAAAAGTGGAATTTTCTCTGCTAACTTGCTAAATAAACTAAGCTTGGCCATTCGATACTCCTGATCGGGTACCGGCAGCCCCATAACTAGCAAATCCGTATCAATAGCGACTAAACTGTTCAAATATTGATCGACGTCCTCCAGGCTTTTATTAATCTGATCCATGTATAGGATCAACATGTTTTTATTCGAGCTTGCCACCTGATTACGCACAACATTAATGGAATAGAAGCTGTTATACAGCAGTAATGCGATTAATGGCAGGGTAACAGCTAAGACGCTAATCGCTAGTCTGGAACGTATGGAGCGCCAGGACCATTTTTTGAAAAACCCATTCATTAAGCACGCCTCCCTATTTCCCCTATTATACAGCAAAGAAGACAGGCTGTTCGATTCCCCCGTCTTCTTTGGCATAACCCGCTGCAAGCAAAAAGCCTATCCAACCTTTGTCATTCTAACCGCAGCATAAGAGGTGCCCGGCAGCTCAATTCGGAATGATCCCTCATACTTGCCAGGCTGCTTCTTAATCGTCATATTCCACGTATCGATGACCTCGACCTCATATGAAACGCCTGGCTTCATACTGAAATGTCGATACATCGGCTGGTTCAATCCGTAATAAAACAAATAGTATTGATCCTTAATGCCCGCTGACGGGGCATCCCACTCAGACTTCAGCGGGTTCAGCCCGCCTTCGGGCCCTGACTCCATAATCGTTCGCAGAAATGCAATTCGCTGCGAGCTCTCGCCGTGCAGCTTGCCGCCTTTGGACCACCATAGCACATCATCCGGGTCCAAGTAGGTTTCTCCGTGACCGACGTATCCCCCGCGAATGGCCCCCTCCCAGAACCGGCGCACCATTTCCTGACCGGTAATATTGCCCCAGCCCATATCAATATTGCCTTCATAGGCACACTCGTCAATAACGATCGGCTTATTCCATTCAAGACGCCATTCTGTCGTATTTTCCGCTGTACGATATACATCGATTCGTTGAACGCTGCAATGGGTAATCCAAGATCGCTTATAATCATAAAATGCGAAGCAGTTATGGATGGATATGAGGTGGTTATAGGGATCATTTTCGGTAACGATAGCTGCGATGCGCTCCCAATCGGACTCCTCCTTCGCCCACATCAGATCGTACTCGTTCGCAAGCGACCACCATATATGACGATAAGCGGAGAGGCGGGCAACGATATAACGCAAGTAACGATCGTCTGCAGAACGCATCATCTCGGAGAAGCCCCAGCGATCATAAGCATGAAATAAAATGAGATCTGCTTCAATGCCCAGCTCGCCCAGCTCGGCGATTCTATTCTCCAAATGCCTGAAATATGCAGGATTAAACCTCGTATAATCCCAGCCCTGCGCGAGCGAGCCCTCATAGGGATATAACTCAGGCTCATTTTCATTGAATTGGTACGACTTAGGAAACACGCACATCCGCAGCTTGTTGAACGGTGACGCGCTTAACGTATTCAAGGTTTGTGTTTCCAGCTTCTCCCCTTGATGCGACCATGCATAGCAGGTGGTTCCAATTGGAATATACGCCATGCCGTTCTCATAGGCAAAATGAAACGTATCCTTCACACGAACCGGACCGTTGTTGCCAGCACTAGGCTGGATGCAGATAAAGCCTCCAGCAATTCCATGTAATGAACGTGCATTGCTGATCGTTTCGTAGCGCCATTCACCCTCATGCTCAGGCATGAACCGGATGCGGTATATCCCTTCGCCATCATAGAAGCCGCTGACTTGAACGGAGCGCTCTTCACATGTAAAGACGGCGCTAATAGCGACATCTACAAACGGGTTGCCGTGATTTGGCCCCTTAAGCAATATCTCGAATATGCCCCACTTCTCCGCCCAATCAGGTGCCTTCGTATAGGCCGAGCCCATAGATACGAGATCACTTTCATAGTCAGCTGACTGTCTTGGCTCTTCATCCCGTACAGCCTCGTCTTCAATTAGCGCAAGCTCCTTTAGAATGCTGCTGAGCAGCTCCGCTGGCCATATCCATGCCTCGTTGGACACGGCGAGCTGCGGCAGCGTTCTCATTTTCATAAACGATAAATACGGTGATTTTTCCAGCTCTGGAACATGCTTCAGCAGCACTTTTCGTGCCGACTCATTCGCCCAAATATGACCAATTTTCGTCTGATCGTTAAATGCTGGCATGCCTGCTTTCCTCCCGTTTATTCATATTTATAAGCTTCAATCATCAAAGCAGATGCGCTTCTCTTCACGGATATTTTGTACGCTGACTCATCACCGTTCAGCACACGCCCTCTAATCCATTGATCGTCCTCGAATACGCCCTCTTCGATGCGAATATATCCAACCTTGGCGCTCTCGCCTATTTTTGGAAGCACCTCGACAGAGAATCCAATGCCAGCCAAAATAAATTGATTGTCCGAAAGCTCTATGACCAGCCCTCCCGAAATCGGTTTCCCCTCAACCGGCTGCTTATAGCTTAGCTTAAGATCATAGTGAGTAAAGCTGAGAATACATCCGCTATCCTGATTTTGCAGGAAGCCCTTCATCTTGCCTGTTCCGCGGTACTGATGAATAATACCGAGCATATTCCCAAGCAGCTTGTAGCTTTCCGCCAGATAGGGTCCTGTACCATTCAAATGAAAGGCTGACATATTAATGTTTAATGCTGTTAGTACATTCGGATCAAATATCGTATCCGAGTTAGGGTCAATCGGAGCGAGAAAGGCTTCAATTCCAAATGGAGCAAAGCACAGCGCGTTATGCTGCCCAATCGCATAGAACACGTTGGTTGCTGACACGATATCTCTTCTTGCCTCCGGAATGAATAGCGGATTTCCGCTCGCCGTATACTCCTCACAAATCTCCGCAAAATTCGGCAAATAAATATCAGGCGCATACAAGCAGATCGTAGGTGCCGCAGCCTTCCACACCTTCATCACTTTGGCAATTGGCCCTCCGCTCGGATATGAGCCTGCTCGCCAAGGATACTGCTCTAACCAAGCATTTACGAACATCGGCAAAGGATATACCTCTGCACCTGCCTTGGCGATCTGTTCCACCGCAGAGGCGTAATGATACGCCATAAAATATTCGCCTGCTTCTTCGCCAAACACCTCGCTCCAATTGCCGCTTTTACCGTATATATCGCCTATCGTATTTGGTACAGGCTTTGAAAATTGCTGATTTGCCTCATTAGAATAATCTCTATCACTATTTAAGAAGCCCATTTCATTCTCGATCTGAATCATAATAACAGTATGCTGCTCACCATCAATTTCCTTCAAATAAGCCATAAGCGCCTTAAAAGCGGCCCTATCAGCTTTAACTGCTGCTTGGCACAATGGCGATATCGTATCTGTCGTTATTTGCCCAAGGTAGCACGCTCTAAAGTAAGTAAGACCATCTTTCTTCACCCAGCCTGGAACATAAGATGATTTCCCATTTTTCCACAAGCCGAACCATAAGAGCACCAAACGAACATTTTCAGATCTTGCCTGCTTAATAATGCCCTCAACTAGAGTAAAATCAAATTGACCTTGCTTCGGCTCAATCAATTCCCAGAAGACCGGAATAATTACTGTATTCAAATGCAATCCCCTCAGATGAGGCCATACATTCTGTTCCATGTAGCTCAAGCTTGAAGAGCTGGAATTGTGAAGCTCCCCACTCAAAGCGATAAATGGCTTATCATCCACATATAATGTGTGCACACCGTTCTCTTCTGCCAAATAAGGCAACTGCTTCATCTGTTTCATTGAATATCCCCCTGCCGCATGATGAACTGGCACGCTATCGCAATCAGTTCAAATTAGAGTACTTTTATCCATATTAAACCCTGCTAGTTTCTATCACTGCCCTTGATCCGACTCTTAGCTGCTGTTTTACCGACTTTTTTCGCCGCTATGCGTGCTGTGTTCATCAAAATAGCAGGTCCAATAACAAATGAGGCTGTCTTTCGCATAAGGCCATTGACCAAGGGCGAACAACCATGATGAGATCGAATGAGTGGCGGGAGATGGGCAGTTCGTGCGGATAAGAGCACATAGGTGCTTAATGTCACTAAGTGGCAGGCAGTCGGGGACAATAAGCACATATATGTGCTTATGAGGTGAAATTAGTGGCGGAAGGCGGCCTTTTCGTGCGGATAAGAACACATAGGTGCTTAAAGTCACTAAGCGGCAGGCAGTCGGGGACGATAAGCACATATATGTGCTTATGAGGTGGAATTAGTGGCGGAAGGCGGCCTTTTCGTGCGGATAAGATTTCTTACGAGCTGGCCATCGGTCTTGACGCAGACACCAAGCATGATCTGGATGATGTCGATTCGCTTTGCAGCCGATTGCTTATCGTACAGCAGCAGCATCTCTTCAACGATCACACTCATCCTTATGCTAAAATTATAAAATAGGATAGATTGACCATCTAATAACCATTCGAAAAGAATCAAATTCCCGCAGCCCAACCTAAAGAGGAGGAGCACTCTTGAATAAATATTTTCTTACCGATCTTGATGGAACGCTGCTGAGATCCGATGCTGCTTTATCCGACTACACGATACGGATCATTTGTGACGCTTTGAATAAAGGCATCGTCATCAGCTATGCAACTGCACGAAGCTATATTAGCTCACATAAAATTGTTTCTATCATACCTTGGAAGCATCCTATTATTTTGTACAATGGCGCAGCTATCTACGATCCGCTGACTAAGACATTTATAGGCGGCCGATGGCTCGATATGGAAACAACCAATCAAGTGATAGAGTTGGGAAGAAAGCATCGTCTGTCTCCTTTTTTGTTCGCTTTGGACCAAGAGGACAACGAACGAGTACTTCACGAGCCGCTCACCAGAGATGGGGATTTGCAATTTTTCAAAAGCCGGCCTAACGATCCACGCTTCAATGAGCTAGCCTGCTTGGAATGTCCTGCAACGATACGTACGCTTATCATTACCTATATTGGGCGGTTGGAGGAGCTGGAGCCTCTTCGGGGTGATGTCATTCAGCAATTCGGCGAGCATGTGCATGTTCACCTTATGAAGGACAATTATATTGAGGATCATTATTTTCTAGAGTTCAGTCACCAGCAGGCGAATAAAAAAGAAGGGCTTAAGCAGTGGGCTGCTCTTACCGGCTGCGAGCTTCATGAAATCACCGTATTTGGTGACAACCTGAATGATATGGGCATGTTTGAAGCCGCTGGAACCAAGGTTGCAGTTGCCAACGCCCATACCCACTTATTAGAGCTTTCGAGCCTTGTCGTAGAGAGCAACGATGGAGATGGTGTAGCTCGTTATATTGCTCGGGCCCTTGATAGCTTATCGGTGAGTCGTACCGATGGCTTCGATCAATGATTTGAACAGGTTGCTCCATTGAGGCATCTAGTTCAACGTGAAAATGAATCCCGAACTTAAAAAATGAAGATTTAGCGAAGCGCGAAGATCGCTTTGGAGAAACGAAGTGTTCGACTTGTCTCGTTGGGTTACTTTAGCTTTCTTTCTCCGGTTCTTAGATTGGGCTTGCTAGCTCGATGGGTTCAGCGCTATAGGATGATGAGGCTACGTTGCAGTTTGTACAACATAATCGACGTTGCTAGCCTAACCAAGGCACGTACACTGTAGTTTGTACAATAGATTACCTATTCTAGAACGATATTCGTTGGTTTGAAGCTCATTCTAGTGCAATAGTACAATGTAGCCGTCTGAAACAGCTCTCATGTGAGGTTTTCATTGTAATAAGTGCAGTGTAGGCACCTTTCCTTAATCTAGCGGAGACTTTAGTGTAATACTAGATCATCAGCAACTGCATTGTTTAGGTATCACTCATTATTAAAAATAAGGTCTTTCTCATCCGCAATACGATCAACTAACCTTATATTTCGAAAATAAGTGCAATGGTGGCCGCTAACATCATTCACCAAAAAAAGAAAAAACGTTCATGCTTAGCTGCGAGTTAGCAGCAAGCATGAACGTTTTATAATTCCAGCCATTATTTCGAATAATAAGTCCGCAGCGCATCCTTGATTCCTAGCTGATTATTGCGAATATCCTTGGCGCTAAAAAAAACATCGCCTTTCACTTCGGTATACTTTTTATTATATTTTAGCTGATTAACAATCTCCTGCGCGCTTTGCCAGCCCGCTTCCTTCGTTCCCAGCTTGTAAGGTGCGTGGCCGATATAGAGATCAACCCCCGTATTCTTCACCTCTTGCGCCCACCAATCAACTAACGTATCGTAACGAGCAGCCGTAAAGGATAAACTCCAATAAATTTGAGGTGTCACGTAATCGATCCACCCGTTCTTGATCCAGGTCCGTACATCTGCATACATATTGTCATAGGCTGTAACGCCCGCCTTAGTATTTGACCCCGTCTTGTCGACTGACTGATTTCTCCACACGCCAAACGGGCTGATTCCATACTCTACCTGTGGCTTAGCCTTATGGATGGATTCACCTAGCTGACGAACAAAAGCATTAATATTGCTGCGGCGCCAGTCTGCCTTTGTTTTTATTTTATCCGTGTTATAGCTCTTAAAGGCTGCATCATCAGCGAACTCCACATTCGACGGATAGAAATAATCATCCAAATGCACACCATCAATTGAATAGCCATTCACAACCTCTAAAATGGTATCGATAATATGCTGGCGCGCCTGCGGAATGCCTGGATTAATGTAGAGCTTGCCGCCTGCATTCACAATCCAATCCGGCTGCTGCTTCACCACATGATTGGCAGCGAGCAGATCTGATTTTGTATCCACGCTTGCTCGGAATGGATTAAACCACGCATGGAATTCCATACCTCGTTTATGCGTCTCCTCGATCATGAAAGCGAGCGGATCATAATTGGGCGCCAAGCCTTGGAAGCCTGACAAATATTTTGACCATGGCACGATTTGGGACGGATATAACGCATCACCTGCAGGACGTACCTGTACGAACACCGCGTTCATACCCATATCCTGCAAATCATCGAGCAGACTGATGTATTCTCCCATTTGCTTAACGGGATTTAGATAGGAGGATTGAGACGGCCAATCCAAATTATACACGGTAGACACCCAAGCCCCGCGAAGCTCCGTTCGTTCCTCCGAGCCTGTACCTGGTGGGATAGGCTCCGGATCTGGCACCTGCACTGGCGGCGAGGTGCTGCCTGGCGTATCATCAATCACAGCGCTCAGCAGCGTAATCGTCTTGTCTGCTTGGTTCCAGTTGACGATTAGACCGAGCTGCTCGCTGACGAACCGAAGCGGTACCATCGTTCTTCCTGCTTTAACCGCAACGGAAGCACCTAGACTAATGCGCGCCCCATCAACTGTCGCAAAGGTGCTGCCGCTGTTCATCGTAATGGTTTTGTTAGCTTTGCCTTTAATCGTAACGAGCCGCTCCGAAGAGCTCCAATTGACACTTGCTCCCAGCTCCTCACTGATCACTCGCAGCGGAACCATCGTTACGTTCGCCTTTGGAACAATATAAGGCGCCACTTCACTTTCAATCGCTTTGCCATTCATAAATATGCGAATATCTGCTGCCTGAGCTGCCTGACTCGTTGGCGCTGCTATCACCATGCAAATAGCTGCAAGCAGCAGCCAGATTGTCCATTTTCTTAATTTCATACTTTCCGATTCTCCTATCCTCATACGATGAAAAAAATGATCTCTAAAAATTAGACGCTACCTAAAGGGCATTGGTTGCGCTTAGCAGCAAAACAGATGTTAAAACCTCGCCTAATGCCAGCAGAGTCTAATTCACAAAAAAACAGCGCGCCTTTCCCGGTCACTATACCGTAAAGGTCGCGCTGTTTTATTTTACAAACGTATTTTTCACTCGCACAGATTTTAGGAAATAAGGAATCCAAATGGCGCAGGTTAAAAATGGACGTACAGCATCACTTATTATGGTACTATCCTCCATCTCGCGAGCAAGCGGGATTTGGTACAGCAATACGGAGTCAATAACGCCAACGATAAAACTTACGCTATAGAAAATAATCATTAAACGAGGAAAAATTGCTTTCTTACGATAAAACTGAATCAGTGAATATACTGAAAACAATATTAACAAGATATTATATACTAGCTCAAAGATAATGGCTGGTCCCCATAAGGCATGATACACCTCCGAGCTTTTTGAAGTAAGAAACTCCCACGTTTCTGGATAAATCGCTGGCAATGAATATTGAAAAAGTAGAACAAACAAGCCTACAATTGAGCCATACAGGCCTATATGTACGAGGACCAGCCAGCCTCCCAGACCGGATATTCCAAGCGGAACTTGATGCTTCTCTCTAACGATTTGTTCCGATGTACCACTTTCCAAAATAAATGTCCTCCTCCGCTATCTTCCAGAAGCACAAAAGACCGGTTCACCTCAACAAAGAGGAGCCGGCCTTCGTAAACCATCAACTAATCGATAAGGTGTTGCATTTGGGGAAGTCAAATAGAGGTGCTTAGCTTTAGCTCGGCACTTTGGTCTGAATCTTTGTTCAAATTCGCATGAATAAAGAACATGAGCAGTGCAGCGAGCGCGGCGAGCGTACCGATGAGAAATACGGGCGCAATCCCCCACCAATCGAAAACATGGCCAAATACCAAAGGACCGATCATTCTTCCGAGATTGGCAAAGCCGCCGGCTAGGCCCATATAGAAAGGAGCATACACACCCGTACGTTCAGAGAAGAAGGTCGGAATGGTAGGCAGGAGCATCATCTCTCCTAGCGTAGCTAAGATCATTCCAATAACTAAATAGAAGTAATAATCATGGAAGATGAGAACGAAGGAAAACGCCGTTACAGTAAAAGCTGCGCTTATCACCATTTGCTTGACGATATCCTGCGCAAACCGCTTTTTGATCCAGCTCGTAAGCGGCTGCCCTGCTAGAATAACCACACCGTTAACCGTCCACAGCAGACTGTAATATTTTAAGTCAAGACCCTTCTCGTCAATATACGGCGCTACGCCGGTCGACCACTGCGTGAAGGATAGCCAAAAAAACATAGAACCGAATGCCAAAAATAGATAGGTTCGAAAATTGCCAAGCAGCTGCTTCCTATTCATTACAACCTGCGGAGCGGCCTTCTTCGGCTTGCTATCCAAAGAGCCATCAATAAGATCGCTTGCTTTGCTTTCCTTCATAAAGTAAAACAAAAATATCGCAAACACCAGAGTAGTCCCGCCCGTCAGCATATAAGTTAGCGAAAACGATATTGAAGCAATTAACCCGCCTACCATAGCTCCAATAGAGAGGCCAAAGTTGTTGCACACATACATGACGTTATACAGCTGGCGTCGATGCTCCTTCCAACGAAAGCCTACGTAAGCATTCATAGAGGGCATAGATATCCCATTGGATACGCCCAGCATACAGACCAGTATCACATACAAGGTCCAACTGTCTGTCAAAGCAATCGCAAACAATGCTGACGCAGATACAAAAAATGCTCCCGTAATCATCGCCTTCGGGCCTACACGGTAATACAGATTTCCACCGATAAACTCGCCAAACACACTAAATAATGCCTGATATAATAAAACAAGTCCTGCCTCACCGTACGATTTACCCATTACATTATGGACATAAATCGTCGTAAGCGGCCACATAATCGCTTTGCCCGTGGAGTTGACGAAGCTCGCCATGAGAAAGAATATCGCATCTCTAGGCAAAGTACTCAGTCCCGCCAGCAGCTTTGGCAGTTGAAGTTTTGCTTGCATGAATGACCACCAGCTTCGATTAATTTTGCCGTTCTCTCCTTATCGTTAAGCATTGATTTTCTTCGGATCCATCGCATCTCTAATGCCATCGCCAATAAAGTTAATAGACAGCACCGCAACAACAATGATCATGCCAGGCGGAATCCACAGCCATGGCTGGCTTTGCAGCGCCGTAATCGACTGCGCAGCATTAAGCATATTGCCCCAGCTCGCCGTGGGTGGCTGCACACCCATGCCCAAAAAGCTAAGCGAGGATTCAGATAGGATAGCCGCAGCCGCTCCGAAGGTCGCATTGACCAAAATCGGCCCCATGCAGTTCGGAAGAATATGGCCGAATATTAGCCGCGGTGTGCTTAAGCCAAGCGTAACGCCAGCCTTTACAAATTCGCTCTCTCGAAGCGTAAGTACACTGCCGCGCACCAGTCTGGCAACGGAAGGCCAGCCCAGCAAAGCAAGTACAATAATAATATTGGATAAGCCTGTCCCTAGTACCGTAACTAATACGAGAATGACCATCAAGCTTGGAAACGACATGAAGATATCAATGATGCGATTAATGACCATATCTACCCATCCGCCCAAATAACCAGCAACAGCTCCCACGATAACTCCAATTACCATGTAGATTACTACCGTTACAACCCCAACCATTAAAGATACCCTTGTTGCATGAATGAGACGGCTGAGCACATCGCGCCCAACCTGGTCCGTTCCCAGCCAATGCGCAGAGGATGGTGAAGCTGAGAAGGCATTGCCAATTAAGTTCGGATCTTGCGGGGCAATCCAAGGCGCAAATATACCGATTAAGACCAGTAGGATAAACGCAACTAGTCCCGCAACCGCCATTTTATGCTTAACAAAACGTTTGGCAATCAGCTTCGCATAGCTGTCCGACTTATAGATAACAGGCTCGGGGCGTATAAACGCCAGCATCGAGTCCGATGCGTTGAGATCCTTTTGCACACTGCCATAAGACATGTACGTTCCCCCTTTCTCCTCTACGGTCCTTAATTATATTTAATACGCGGGTCCACCACAGCATACATCAGATCGGACCATAGGTTGGCTGTCAGCACCACCACTGCTGCGAGCATATTAACGCCCATAAGAAGCGGAAAGTCGCGAGAGAGTATCGCTTGAATCGTGAGCTGTCCCATCCCATTCCATTGGAAAATGCTTTCCGTAATGACTGCTCCACCGATGAGGATAGGGATGTCGAGCCCCGCTATCGTAATAATTGGTATCAGAGCATTTTTGAGCGCATGCTTATTCACAACAATGAACTCGCCTAATCCTTTTGCTCTTGCCGTGCGCAAATAATCTTGACCCAGCACCTCCATCACACTGGAGCGCACATACCGAATCATTCCACCTGCTATTGAGGTACCCAGCGTTATGGTCGGCAGCACCAAATGCTTCACCGTATCCCAAAACCCGCCCTCGCCGCCCATCGTATTCATCCCGCCCGTTGGCAAAACACCTAGCAGAACTCCGAATACATAAATGAGTCCCAGTCCCAAGAAAAAATTCGGAATAGATACGCCCATGAATGAGCCTGCCGACATAATATAATCAAACTTTGTATTTTGCCTAACCGCGCAATAAATACCGATAGGAATAGCGATCAAATAGCCAAATAGAATCGAAGAGCCCATCAATATGAGAGTCGGAACGAATCGCTCCGCTATCATATCCGCAACGGGCTGGAAGGAGCTGAAGGAATGACCGAGATCACCCTGAACGAGCAGAGCCAGCCACTTCACATACCGGATGAAATAAGGATCATTAAGACCGAGCGCCTCGCGGCGAACCTCCTTGTCCTCCTCCGATACGTCCGGATTGACATACATATCAATCGGGTCACCGGGCGTCATATTAATAAGTACAAAGTTTAGAAAGGTTACGCCAAGCAAAATGGGAAGAGCGATCAGTATTCTTCGAATAATGTAGTTAACCATAGGCAGCTCCGATCAAGCCGGCGACGGCATCGTTCTCGAGTGGAAAATGGCAGGCTGCAGCATGACCTGAGCTGCCAATTGACGGTTCATGCTCCTTACACTCCTGCATAGCCATCGGACAGCGGGTATGAAACCTGCATCCGCTTGGCGGTGAAGCTGGACTTGGCACATCACCCTCCAGTACAATACGCGGCTTGCTCCGCAAATGAGGATTAGGGACGGGATAAGCATCCAGCAGCGCCCTTGTATAAGGATGCTTGGGTGATTCAAATAACTCCTTCGCTGTGCCTATCTCCACAATTTTCCCCAGATACATCACCGCAATGCGATCACTCATATATTTGACAGCGCCCAGCCCATGTCCGATAAATAAATAAGTAAGATTGTATTGCTTCTGCAAATCCTTAAGCAGGTTCAAGACCTGCGCTTGAATGGACACATCCAGCGCGGAGACCGGCTCATCACAAACGATGAGCTTCGGCCTAAGAGCAATTGCTCTGGCAATGCCGATTCGCTGCCGCTGTCCGCCCGAAAACTCATGCGGATATTTGCCAAGGCTAGCTACCGGCAAACCAACGACCTCCATCAATTCAGCGGCAAGCCGTATGGCATGTGCTTCGCTCATTCCAAGCAGCAGCTTCACCGGCTCTGTCATGAGATCAATAATCCGTTTGCGCGGATTTAAGGAAGAATAGGGATCTTGAAAGATCATCTGAATGTCGGTGCGAAGCTTGCGCATTTGGGATGACTTTAGCGGCGCTAAATCCTGTCCCTTAAACATAATGCGCCCTTCCGTCAGCTCCTCCAGCTTAATTATGCTTCGCCCAAGCGATGATTTGCCGCATCCTGATTCGCCAACCAGCCCTACCGTCTCGCCCTGATAGACGGAAAGATCAATGCCGTCTACCGCTTTGATATGGCCGACAGTCTTGGACAATATGCCCCTCTTGATGGGATAGTACGTCTTAATCCCTTCCAACTTTAGCAACGGCTCTTCGGACGCGTTATCTACTCGTTTGGTCATCAGCATCTTTATATCCCTTCTTTCCTTTATAATGGTATGGCATTTCGAGCTTCTATGCCGTGCTTAAGCGCTGCGTCATTAGCTAGCCAGCATCGTACATGGTGGCCGCTCTTCACCTCTACGAGCGGCGGCGCATCCCCGCAAATTTCCTGTGCCATCGTGCATCTCGACTGATACCGGCACCCGCTCGGCATATTTTGCAAGGAAGGCACCGTGCCGGGAATGGAGCGCAGCGGCTCATTTCCTGAATCAATATGGGGTATGGAGCCCATCAGACCGACCGTATAGGGATGCTTCGGATGATCGAACAGCTCATACACATTCGCCTCTTCCACCACTTGACCGGCATACATGACGATAATGCGGTCAGCATTTTCGGCAACGACACCCAAATCATGAGTAATGAGCATGACTGACGTGTTCGATTCCGTGCGAATATTGCGAATAAGCTCAAGAATTTGCGCCTGTATCGTAACGTCCAATGCCGTAGTTGGCTCATCTGCAATGAGCAGCTTCGGCCGGCAAGCAAGCGCCATAGCGATCATGACGCGCTGCTTCATTCCTCCGGACAACGTATGCGGATATTGATCCATCATCTGCTCTGCACGCGGAAACCCTACCTTTTTGAGCAGCTCAATGATGAGCTCCCGCGTATCCTTCCGATTAA
This sequence comes from Paenibacillus sp. FSL H8-0548, assembly GCF_038630985.1. NCBI lineage: Bacteria > Bacillati > Bacillota > Bacilli > Caryophanales > Paenibacillaceae > Paenibacillus > Paenibacillus sp. FSL H8-0548. Next base: position 755,001 of record NZ_CP152049.1, on the reverse strand, counting down.
GGCCCAAATGGATGCGAATCGTTTCAGACAGCTGATTGCCGATCGTATAGACAGGATTCAGTGAAGACATCGGGTCCTGGAACACCATCGCGATATCCCTACCACGAATCGAACCCAGCTCCTTCTCAGGCATCGTCGTCAAATCAGTCCCATTAAAACGAATCGAGCCGCTTTTAATATAGCCGTTGCGCCCCAGCAGCTTCAGTATCGAAAGCGACGTTACACTTTTGCCGCAGCCGGATTCCCCAACGATTCCTAGCGTTTCTCCTTGCCGCAATGAGAAGCTGACATCATCAACAGATATGACCTCCCCGCCCTCCGTACGGAAAGCCGTTCGCAGCTGCCGAACCTCCAAGAGCTGGTCCATGGCGTCTCCCCCCTCTCTCCTATCATTCAATTAACGCGACCAAATATTTACGTCATAATGCATTCCGTCAATTACTCCGCCCTTGCCCTTCACATCCTTGGCAAGCGCCATCAGATTGTATTCCGAGTAAATGGTAACGACTGGAACCTCCTCTTGAATGATTCCTTGCAGCTCCGTATAAATAGCGCGTCGCTTCGTAGCGTCCACCTCATTCATCCCTTGTTGAAACAGCTCATCCACTCGATCATTAAAGAAACGCATATCATTGAGCGCACCTGCTGAGCTGTACACCGTCGACGGCCCATCCGGATCCATTAGACTGGAAGCGCTGCTCAGTACGAGATCGAAATCACCTTTTACAAGATAGGAGACCGTCGTTGGAAAATCATAATTCACTTGCTTCACATTAAGTCCAATCGCTTGCAGGTTTTGCTGAATAATGTTCCCTGCCATCTCACGAGTACGATCACCGGTAGGTACGATAAGCTCGATCGGTTTTTTCAAATCAAAGCCTGAGCTCTTCAATAGTTCCTTGGCCTTTTCAGGATCATAGCTGTAGCTTTTTACATTTTCATCATGGTAGGGATGAGAATTGGAATACGGTCCATCCTGCAGCTCGCCCGCATTTGGCATCAATTGATCTACAATCATGCTGCGGTTTATCGCATAGGCAATTGCCTGGCGTACTTCTTTATCCGGGAAACGCTCCATATTGATTTCAATGGAATTATACCGTCTGGTTTGTGCCTCGCTTGTCGCAACGTTGTCAAAGGTTTTTACCGTTAACCATTCAGCAGCAGGTATATTACCTGTGCCTTGCGCCGCATTCATGTCCAGCTCGCCAGACTGCAGCTGTGCTACGATGTTTGCAGCAGGCATGATTTTGATAAATACTTTAGCAATTTCCGGAGCTCCTCTGTAATATTCCTCATTGGCTGCAAGCTCGACATACGACTTGTTCTCATACTTTACAAACTTATATGAGCCTGAGGTCACATTCGGATTTCTCCAAAATGCACTTTGATTCAACTGCGCAGGATCAACGTCCTTCAATATGTGCTTCGGCACGATCAGAATATCAGAGAAGCGCTCATAGATGAGGTTGGCATCCACTGGACTGCCTGTCGTAATCTCAAGGTGTTTCTCATCAATGACCTTGATAGAGCTGAGCGAGTCAACACCCTCTGGCAGCCTGCCCTTCGCATCAAGCCCGCCTAACGCTTTAATAGAAGTCCGCTGCGTCGTAATCGTCTTCGGATTAGCAATCAAATTGATTGTAAATGCAACATCCTCAGCTGTGACCGGCTGTCCATCCGTCCATTTGGCATCTGGATTAAGCGCAATTCGGAAAGTCTGATTATCATCCGTCTCAAAGGATTCTGCGAGCATCATTTGATAATCCAGCGGTCCGACTGTCTTAACCAGAGAGTCAAATAAGTAGCGGTAAACGAATACGGCGCCGCTTGAGCCGCTTCCATCTGAATCGATAGGATTGAACATTAGAGGAGGATTTGTAATCCCGATAGTTAATTGATTTTTTGTCGTCGTGCTCGTACCCTCGGCAGCCCCTGAGGCACCCCCGTTCTTCTGAGCGGATGTACCGCAGCCTGTAACCAAAATTGCACTAAGTATGGCTATCGCAGTTAGTTTTCCAAATACTCTCCCCATGTTCCTATCCCCTTATCGTATCTAATTTTATTTTGTAGCTCTTATATGGAAACGACTGATTCCTCTATGGACTCATTCTCGATACGTCGCTTAACCGCAAGCAAACAAATGAATTCAAAAGCAATATTAGCGGCATTTAGAGCTGTAATTTGATTAGTGTCTCGGTCTGGAAGCACCTCTACTAAATCAAAGCCGATGAAATCAAGGCCAGCTAAGCCGCGAAGCATTTGCTGCGCTTCGTAGGTTGTGAAGCCCCCAACTTCTGGTGTTCCCGTCCCTGGCGCATACACCGGATCAAGAAAATCAACATCGAAGGTCAAGAATACTGGACGGTCGCCTACCCGCTCCTTAATTTTCGCGCACAGCTCTGGAATCGTCAGCTTGCGAACATCATCGGTAGTCATGACTTCAAAGCCCATCGCACGAGCATCATCGAGGCCGCTTGCCTTGAAGGCACTGCCTCGCATCCCCATTTGAATCGAATGATGCGGATCAACTAAGCCTTCATCGACTGCGTAGCTGAACACCGCACCATGAGACCACATCCGTTCTGGGAACTGGCTTCTGCCTGTATCCGAATGAGAGTCAAAGTGAACGAGCGCTACAGGACCATGCTTCTTTGCGGCTGCTCTCAAATGCGGCAAGGAAATCGAATGATCGCCTCCCAGTATTACAGGAACAATTCCTGCTTCAAATATTGGTGTTAGCTGCTCTTCAATAATTTGATAAGACTGCTCAATGTAGCCTGGATACACTCGAAGATCGCCGTAATCAATCCCGGACAAGTAATCGGAGATATTAATGTTATGAACGACGGATATCGGCCGAATACGCTGGGACATTGTGCGAATGGAGCTGGGACCGAACCTTGCGCCTACCGCATAGCTCACGCCTGTATCAAATGGATTTCCGATTACGGCAAAGTCTACATTTTCCAATGTTTGAATATGCGGAAGATGCATAAAGGTATGAATTCCAGAATAAAGCGGCTTACCCATTTCGATTTGCGGACGGTACATAATAATCTCTCCCTTATTGGTTTATATAGCTTCTGCTTGATTTTCTTCTAGAACATGAAGTCTGCGGCTTGCAGCAAGCAGGGCAACAAATTCAAAAGCGATATTAGCCGCGTTAAGCGCTGTGACATAGCTTGCATCTCGATCAGGCAGCACCTCTACAAGATCAAAGCCAATGAAGTCGATGCCCGCGAGTCCACGAAGCATTTGCTGAGCCTCAGATGTGGAGAAGCCTCCCACCTCCGGCGTTCCAGTGCCTGGTGCATACACGGGATCTAAGAAGTCAACGTCAAAGGTGAGAAACACTGGACGGTCACCCACTCGTTCTTTAATTTTCCGGCATAGCTCCGGGATGCTGATTGTCTTAACATCATCAGTCGTCATAACTTCAAATCCCATAGCCCGTGATTCTTCAAGCATATTAGCTGCATAAGCGCTTCCCCGCATACCCATCTGAATAGAATGATGAGGATCAACTAAGCCTTCATCGACCGCGTAGCTGAATACACAGCCATGATTCCACATTCTCTCCGGTGTGGCCGAACGCCCTGTATCCGTATGTGAGTCAAAATGAACGAGCGCCACAGGTCCGTGCTGCTTAGCTGCTGCTCTTAAATGCGGAAGGGAAATGGAGTGATCGCCTCCGAGCATAATCGGTACGATCCCCGCTTCAAATATCGGCGTCAGCTGCTCTTCGATAGCCTTATAGGTTTGCTCAATATAACCTGGATAGACGGTTAAATCGCCATAATCGATCCCTGATAAATAGTCGGAGGTATTCACGGCATGATGCCTGGAGATCGGCATAATTCGTTGTGACATCGTCCGTATGGCCGATGGCCCAAAGCGTGCTCCAATGCCGTAGCTTACACCCGTATCGAAGGGAACACCGATAATTGCATAGTCAACCTCTTCGAATGTCTTCACATGTGGGAGATGCATAAAGGTATAAATACCTGAATATTGAGGCTTTCCCGTCCCTACTTCTATAAGAGGCTTATACTTCATTTGAAACCAACCCCATTTCCTCGATATTTATCAAAGCGCGCAGAAAGAGGCCTGCTTATATTAAGCGGCCTCTTTGCCATAGCAAATTTTCAAGTGTGATGCGTTATTTGCTGTATGCAGTTGTTTGATAGGGCTATTATACGATGACCAAAAACTATATGTCAACTTACCTAACACAAAAAAAATAATTCATTACACAATATTGACATGATTGCAAGCTATAACAGATACTAGAGTTGTGCATTACTTATTTACAGCAGCCCGCGTACTAAGACATTATTTTGTGAGTGAGGTGATGACGGGATGATTACTCGTGCTTTGTATGCTTATGATATTCCAACTGAAGAATGTAAGGTTGATGATAGGTTAAGAGAGCTGAACTATCGACTTTCCTCTACGGATGCCAATTTAATGGCGAACTTTAAGCACATTCGATTTGATATTGTCGTATTGGATACACCGGCTTCTCGTCTAAAGCAGTGGCTGTCTGTAGCTAATGAGCATTATAACGTCCCTCTTCTATGGTGGTGCCAAGAATGGAAGCCGGCAACACAGGTCCCGCATAGCAAGGTCGATGGCATTTTATGCTGCGGCATGAATACTAGCGAGCTTCAATGGGGAATTTTGCTAGGCATCAAAAATTATCAACGAAGGCTGCATCTTGAACGCGAATACTCCTTTATGGTGTCCAAGCTCGAAGAAAGAAAGCTGCTCGATCATGCCAAGTATATCGTTAGCGAAAAAAATAACATAAGCGAATCAAAGGCTTACGAAATGATGCGGCAAAAGGCTATGCAGGAACGCAAAAAAATAATTGAGGTTGCGCAATCGATTTTAACGTGCTCAAATGATAGTATCGAGGAAAAGAAACGCGGAGCGAGCAAGCAGCAAGCTGCTGAGAGGAGACACTAACGTTTGAAGCTTATTATTGATTCTCCATTACTCCAGCATTATCTAGGAAATACAGAAGAAATCAACTACAACGATCCTGCCATAACAGAGTTAGTTCACAGCCCTGAGCTTTCCGGCCATACGGAGACAGAAAGAATCGAGCGAGCCTTTCTATTTGTGCGAGATAAGATTGCCCACTCCTGGGATATTCAGAGCAAGCGCATTACTATAACGGCAACTGAAGTTCTTCTGTATAAAGAGGGGATTTGCTACGCAAAGTCCAACTTGCTAGCTGCACTGCTCCGGGTACAGGGCATCCCGGCCGGTTTTTGCTATCAGAGGTTAACGATTGGCGATACGCCAGATAGCGGCTACTGTATTCATGCGATGAATGCCGTTTACTTAAGCGAGCATGAGCGATGGATACGTATGGATGCGCGCGGCAACAAGGAGGGCGTACACGCTGAATTTTCTGTAACGCAGGATGCACTTGCATTTCCTGTACGGCATTCGATGGGAGAGTCCGAGTACCCAACTGTTTTTGCACATCCACACACAACTACGCTTGCTGCATTACGAAGAAACAGCGATGCTCTGCATATGTATTTACATGATTTACCCACCAGCCTCTAATGCAAATAACAGCTGCCTCGTTTCGCTTTCGTATCGTCTCTCCTACAGACAAAAATGCGACAAGCCAAGGACACTGCATCCGTTAGCTTGTCGCTTTTCACCATTCTACTTTACTTACTCTTCAGACAGCAATTCAAGCTTAAACGGCTCATCGCGATTGCACACAAGCACACCATCCACAACGTCCAGCTTTGCCGCTTGTACCGAAGAACGTCGGCTCTCATATCGTTTTTCTTGCCCTTCTTGATTAAGTGCACCTTCTCTGCCCGGATGCGTGAAGTAGAAAATATAAGCGTTGTCCCCTTGCACAACTACGTCCGCATGAAGTCCAATCGCTCCATCATCCTCGCGCGTTCCCGGCTGATCTAGAATAAGTCCGTTGCGTTCCCATGACTCCAAATCATCGGAGCGGTACACTCCCTGCCCTCTCCATTCGTCGACAATCATCCAGTACGAGCCCTTGAGCCAAAATACATTCGGCCCTTCATGGCCTCTTCCTGTAATGACTGGTCCGATGACGCTCCACTCGAACAAATCCTTGCTGTCTGCCGCATAGGTAAAGGAGTCGTTATCTTCATCCTTGTACCACATCCGAAAGCCTCCGCCTGGAAGCTCATGAATACAAGAATCAATTACTCTATTGGAGCTTAGCGCAAGCTTGGAGCGAAACGTCCAGTCGAGCAGATTCGGGCTTGTGTAATGCATAATATCGCGGCGATGGTCCGGCCAGTCAATAGGCACACCTTGAATATAGCTGACGTACATATGATAAAGACCATCATGCCAATAAATTTCGGGTGCCCAAAACGTATTGCGGCCCCATTCGATATCAAGACCTCGCAGCGTGCCGCGGTACAGCCAGCTGTTCCCGCCATCACGCGAGGAGGCAACGCCTAGGTCCGTACCATGCACCCAAGAGAATTTAGGTCCCTCAGCTGTCGCTCTGCGATTCGTATAAATCATCCACCACTCTTTTGCTTCGCGGTTCCAGACTACTACAGGGTCTGCCGCGCCGTCATAGACGGGGTCTCGAAATAAAGGTGCATTCATACTCATTATCGTCCCTTCGGATATAGAAGTCATTTTTGCATATGGCCACTCTATGCCTCGGCTGAGCTTAACCCTTCACAGCCCCGCCAACGATGCCTTTTACGATTTGTTTTTGCATCAGAATAAAGAATATAAAAATCGGGATAAGCACGATAACCGTTAATGTCATAAACAACGGCCAATCCACGGCAAACTCGCCTTTTGCTTTATACACCTGCAATACAAGAGTAGCATTATCGGATGAGTTTAGAAACAGCATTGGTGCGAGAAAATCGTTCCACACCCACATCGTCTGATAAATAATCGCAGTCACTGTAATGGGCTTCAGCAGCGGGAATATAATTCTCCAGAAAATACCCCATATGGTGCATCCGTCAATAACAGCCGCTTCCGGAAGCTCTTTCGGAATCGTCTTCATATAACCCATCATGAGGAAGAAAACGAATACTGAGCCGCCCATATAAATAAACATCAATCCATATAACTTGTCGACCAGGTGAAACTGTGTCATCAGCTCAAAGAGCGGAATCAGCGTTGTCTGGAAGGGTATTAGAAATCCAGCCAGCAAATACGCCATAATCATTCGGTTGGTCTTGCCCGCATTGAATACGATAGGATAAGCAGCCATCGCACCAATCAGCACCATGAGCAGTACGGATATTACCGTGATGATCAGACTGTTCCCAAAGCTTTGCAGGAGCGGCACCTCTTTGAATACACGAACATAATTATCAAAATTTAGCGACGTCGGAAGACTCATCGGGCTTTTTGCTGTTTCTGCCGGCGTTTTCAGCGTGTTCACAATGATTAAATAGAAAGGAAAAAACGTAATGAGACCGACCGGCAGCATGAGAATATCGAGAATCCAATTTTTGCGATTCGTTTCTGTCATAGCATTTTCTCCTCTCTGCGCTGCATCACCGACACTTGGAAGTACGTCAGCGCCAACACGATAAGGAAGAAGACAATGGACATAGCTGATGCAAGTCCGAACTGCACCTCCGAAATTCCGCGAAGCACAATAACCTGCGTAATCGTATGGGTCTCAAAGCCCGGCCCGCCCTTGGTAAGCGCGAATGGAATTTCAAATACCTTTAGACCTCCGGTTAAAAGCAGCATAACGCTTATCGTCATAGCCGGTGCAAGCATAGGCAGCGTAATGCTGCGAATTTGCTGCCAGCGGTTCGCTCCATCGATCGATGCCGCCTCATAATAATCCTTGGAAATGCCCTGTAAAAAAGCGAGATAGAGCACGGCATGCCAGCCAGCTCCCGCCCATACGGCGACAAGAATCGTGGACAGCTTGGCAAGCATAGGCTCCGACAGCCACGGCTGCGGCCCCGCGCCAAAGACATCATGGAGCACGGTGTTGAGCACGCCTGAACCGATTGGCGATAAGATAAAGCCCCATACATAAGCTAGAATCAAACCGCTTGGAATGGACGGAAAGAAGAAGATAGCACGGTGAATATTTTTCGTATAGAAATTCCGGTCTAGCACCAGCGCAAGCGCGATAGCAAGCAGTGTAGTCAGAATCGTTGTCGATATGGCAAAAAGCAAGGTGTAGGATATACCCGATACGATTGCGGCATCCTTAAAAATTTTCACGTAATTCGTCAATCCTACGAAATCGTATTCCTTTGAATAACCATTAAAGTTCGTCAAGCTAAAAAAGAATGACTTAATAAGCGGGTAAACGGTAAATACGGTATAAAAAAATAAAATGGGCAATAGGAACACTTGGTATTGGAAAGATCTAAGCAGCTTCATCTCGCAGGCTCCCTCCCTTAAACAGCAGGAGGGAAGTCAAGCTCCCCTCGGCTGCCGTTCAATATCTCTTTTTATTTGCTTTCCATCTCTTTAAGCTTTTGGTCCAGTGCTTTCGTTACATCATCCGTCGTTCCTTTGCCAACGAGCAGATCCTGAACGGATACAACCAGCTGGTTCCGAAGCGCTTCCTGATGTCTAGGCCATGAAACCATAGGGAGATAAAACTTTCCTGCAAGCAAGCCTTCTTTGTAAGCTTTCTCTAGAGCCGGGTGCACCTTGCTCTCATAGCCGTCAATGGTAATGATTTGACCTGTACCCTTCTCGAATTGCTCCAAGCCTTCAGGTGTAGACAAATATTCAACAAATTTAATAGCTGCGTCTTGATTCTTCGATTTGCTGTTAACCGCAAATCCTACGTTTGGAGCACCTGCATAATACTCTTGTCCAGCTTCAATACCTGGAATCGCCATCATGCTGAATTGAAGATCCGGATTCGCTTTTTCAATTGCCGGAATGTTCCACGGTCCGCCTTGAATCATCGCTACGTTGCCTACTGCAAATTCATTTACGATTTGGTCGCCCGTAAGTCCGATCATGCTGGACGTAATAATTTTGTTGTCAATCATGCCTTCCTTCCACAGCTGAAGCGGCTTCGCCCAGCCTTCTGCGAAGGTAGTCTCGCCTGCAAACAATTTGTTGTCATACTCAGGATCTGCGGACAAGGTCAAGCTTGCAACTAGTGCGCCTTGAATCGTTGAAATATCTCCTGCATTATCATAAAGCGGTACGATTCCTGCGTCCTTCAGCTTGATGCAGAGATCAATAAATTCCTGCCAAGTTGTCGGCTCGGTCGTTACACCAACCTTAGCAAACAATTCCTTGTTGTAATAAATGCCGCCTACCCAGCCTGCTTGGGAGAAAGCGTAGGTTTTGCCCTCGCGAGTGAACATCCCTTTGCTCGCATCGGTCATTTTCGCCATAAAGGGCTGGTCTGTCAAATCAAGAGCGTATCCACCGTCAATCAGCTCATTCCGGTTTTCGGCTGCCATGATGAACACGTCAGTTGCCGAATTGGATAGCAGCATCGTTTGCAGCTTAGAAATATAATCTTTAACGGGTGGAGCAGTTTGGAAATCGATCGTAATATTCGGGTATTTTGCAGTAAAGCCGTCCATGACCGGCTTCATTTCTGTTTCATTATTCCACGAAAGCAGGCTTAGCTTTACCTTTTTGTCTGCCTCTGCTCCCCCGCCGTTTGCGCTGCCCGCTTGATTTTCATTGTTTCCGTTCCCGCCGCAAGCGGAAAGAATAAGTGTAACGGCCATCATGACGACTAAAAGCATATAACTTGATTTTCTCATGCTGTGTTCCCCCTATATCGTTTTTGTAAGCACTTTCACTATGATGATAACGCTTTAACGGGAGTTGATGAATTTACATCGTTGCGCGACTTTTTGTACTTTATTGCACGCTTACATAGAAGCTGGCTGCTGCTTGCCGGCGCGGTACTCTTTTGGAGATAGGCCATTATGCTTCTTAAACGTTTTGCTAAAATGACTTTCGTCAACAAAACCCGTCATTTCTGCGATTGCGCTATTTTTCAATTTCGTCCCGGCGAGCAGCTCCGCTGCCTTATCCATCCTTATTTGTGTTACATACTGCCAATAGTTAATGCCGAACTGCTGCTTATATAATCGACTAAGCTGATACTTGTCGAGCCCAAAGGCGTCCGCAACACTCTGGAGCGACAAATCCTCCGCATAGTGGGAGTCCACATACAATTTAATTCTCCCGATGATTTCTTCTGTTCGATCAGCTGCAGGGTCCGATCGTTCAAGAAGGGTGTCGATTAACGAGTGAATAAACAGCTCCAATTCATTTGCTTTATGAAACAGTCTTAATCTGGACATCGTAATTTTTTCATATTGGGCGTCTAAACGATTCGATGACTTCATGATCTGCTCCGCCATATCTAAATAGTGCATACATAAGCTGTACACCTTGCCCGGGTCAAGCTGCATCTGTTTGAACGTTGTGAACAGGCTGGAAACAAGCTCCTTCAATGCCACCTGTGAAAAAGAAAGCGAAAACTTCTCCTCGAATTCCTTATCGAATTTTTGTGAATGCTGCAGCGTCCACGGCTTTGCCACAGACTGCTTCGTTTGCGAGTATACCGTTCCCTCCGCATAGAAACCAGTCGCAGCAGCTTGCTTGCTTTCGTATAGTAAATCGATGAGCCTCTCGGGAGAGTCTCCAATTACGCTAACCCCAATGGAAATATGCCCCTCTGGCTGTTCCCCCTGCCATGCAGAAGCCATTCGCTCGCAAAGCGGCAGCAGCTCATCTAGCCGCATATTAGCAGGTACGCCAAGCAGCAGAGCATACTGTGAAGAACTGACAGGGTAGACGATTGGCACAATGGATGGCGCCATCTGCTTGATTGTTGAAGCAATCACAGCACGATCAGGAAGATCGCCAATAAGGGAAAGAACAGCATACTGACTGATCCCAAGCGTTTGAAATACGGAAGGCAGAGTGGTTAGGACTTCTTCGTTCATAGGCTCCTGCCTATGCAAATCCTCAAGTACTGCTTCCAGCTTGTTTCGATGATCCATCCATATCAGCTCTATAAGCTCCTTTAAGGCAGCCTCAAGCAAGGCTGTATCGACTGGCTTGAGCAAATATTGCGCAACGCTAAGACGCAGCGCATCCCGAGCGTATTCGAATTCGTCGTACGCACTCAAGATGATTGTTTTCGGCTTATGAGGCAGCTGCTGAATTTGCTTTAATGCTTGAATGCCGTTCAAATAAGGCATCTGAATATCAATAATAAGCAGATCCGGCAAAAACTGCTCGGCAAGCTCGACCGCCTCCTTGCCATCATAGGCATGCTTAATTTCAGTAACGCCGAGCGACTGCCATTGGACCATTTTGTCCAGAAAGATATGCAGTGATTGTTGATCGTCCGCGATGAGCAATTTCATAAATGCCTCTCCCCTTCTGTAGCTCGCAACTCAATTAATGTTAGGCAGCAAAATCGAAATTCTCGTGCCTACCGCTTGTCTGCTGTGAATTTGTATGCCATATTCGTTACCGTATTTCAGCTTGATGCGCTGACTTACATTGTATAAGCCGATATTGTCCATCTTCTGAGTTGAGCTGTTAATATGACGGCTCAGCGTTTTCACCTTGGCGCTCTCCATGCCTTGCCCATTGTCTGAAATGACGATCAATAAACCTTTGCGGCCAGAAACCGCCAGAATCTGAAGCTTGCCTTCTCTAACATGATCGCCAAAGCCATGACGGATCGAGTTCTCAACAATAGGCTGGAGTGTGAGCTTCGGAATTTTGCAGCGCAGGACATCACGATTCGGGATATGAAAGGATACGGCAATTCCGTTATTGTATTTTTTGTTGAGTATATATAAATAATCAGACACATTATTAATTTCTCGCTCCAGCTCCACCTCTTCCTCTGACCGTTTCATCGAATAACGGAACAAATTGCTAAGTGAAAGCACGATATGGTTCGACTCGGTCGTATTGCCGCAAACGATCTCCGTCTGCAGTTGCTGCAGCGTATTAAAAAGAAAATGCGGATTAATTTGCGCCTGGAGCGTCTTCAACTCCTCTTCCTTCAAGCTGATTTGGGTCAAATAATTTTGTTTAATCAGCAAATCGATTCTGCCCATTAAATCCTTGAATTTGTTCCCAATATAATTAAGCTCTCGATATCGATAATCACGCGGCTTTACATACAGCGAATCATCCTCGCCCATCCGGTCGAGCGCTGCCAGCAGCCTTCTCACAGGCAGCGATATGCGAAGCGTAATGAGCAGACTAATCAGCGTATTCGCAATTAAGCATACATAAAGAATACGGCCGAGATTCGATTTAAGCGGCTGCGATTGACTCGTAATGTCGGACATCGGGACAGTCGATAACATTTTCCAACCTGCAACAGCCGTAGGCTGATAAATAACAAGCGTTTCAACCCTATCAATTTTTTCTGTAAAATGGCCTGAAGGCTGCTCGTACAGCTTCTCCTCAGCAGGAAAATCCAACGTCTGACCAATTTTGCTGCTGTCCTTGTGAACAATGATTTTACGATTCTCGTCGATGAGAAAGATGCTGCCTTTATTTTGATAGGTGCTTTGCTCGAACATGCCATTAATTTTACTTAGATCCAAATTCGCGATAACGGCTCCCAGCACCTGTCCCTGATAACCCTTAACTTGCAGTACGACAGATAATGAAGGCTGATTATAGCGTGTAATATTAGTAGACAGATAATAATCCTGCTTATGCACCCCTATGCTGAAAAAGCTGCCCTGCGGATTGGTCTGAAACGTTTCTTGAACCCAAGGCTGCGTTTGGAACGGATAGTCCCATTGCAATGTCTTGCGGCCATCCAAATTGTTGACATACCCTGTCTTGCCCAGCATAAGCACGTCGCTGATCAACGTTTGATACGTGCTCACACCCTGTGAAATTTCCGCAATGTTGCGTTCATGCTGCAGTCGGTTCGTGATAGCGATCGTATTATTTTCCTTCATCATCGTAATGACCGAATAATTTCCTGCCAGCATAACGAGAGAGCGCTTCGATTCCTCTAGGTTAAAGCTCAGTCCCAGCGCTGCCTGCTCCATAACCTTATTGCTCGAATGAATAATTTCGTCTGTAATCATCTTCGTGGAATCCTTAATGGAAAGGTAGCCTAACAGCAGCAATAGCAATACATTAACGAGTAAATACGATAACAAAATCGTTCTCACGATCGTTCGATCTAGAAAGGTATGCCGCAAAAACAGTATTATTTTGTTCATGTTATCCCCCTTGACCAGCTGCTTCTTGCTTTTTGTAATTTCATAAAGGGTATTATAGCATGAGTTTGTAAACATACATCCCCCTTCATGGAGAGGCTTTGAGGTAAGTGTAGGATAGGTTAGGTTGGAGACCCAGAGCTAAACAAATAAACTAAGCCCGCCTCCCTGACCTCCCTACCTTCCACATTCCACCAAAGAGCCCTCAAACACTGCTCCCTGAAGGAATAGATCTAATATATAGATCTATTCCTGTCAAACCATCCCAAAATAAAAAATTTAGTCTAAAAAATAGATCTATTATCATGAATTTTAGTCAAATCGCCGTGTAAACACCGTTCTAAGAAGAAATTGGTCTAGAATGTAGATCTATTTTTCCCAAATTAGAACAATAATCAGAATTAAGTCTAAAAAATAGATCTATTACATAGGTCTCCATCCGATGGGGGCTTAACGCCACTGCGGGGGAGAGCCATAGAATCAAAAAAAATAGCCGATCAGGTACTGGAACCCTGATTGGCTATTTTTTCGAAAATGACTCGATTGCTCAATTTCATAAAGTCCGATCCCCACTTAAACAGCGGTGACCTGACTCCCTTTGTGTGACAACGCCCTGCTGGCTAAATCATTCAGGCGAGATTTCCGGAGGTATGTCAGGCACGGCTTCAGGAGCAGCATCTGGCTTAATCTCAGGAATCCTCTCCGGAGCAATTTCTGGAATGGGCTGGTCCGGCTTAATCTCAGGCGATGCCGGAGGGATAATCTCCGGCTCGTTATTGGGGTTAATCTGAGGAATTTCTAGTTCCTCGTTACCGTAATCGGACATCGTTCAACATCTCCCTTCGTCTATAAGTATGATTACCCCAAACCAGCTTATAAATAACGTATGAGTATGTTTTTTTTCAGACTGCTGCTATTCTTCCACAATACCAAGCGCTTTATTCTTCTCCTTAAAGCGTGCATTATGAGAGGAAACATAGGCCATTCGAGGCGCCTCAGGGTCCATATACAGCTTCGCGCTGTTCACAGCGAGCGCCGCATCGGTGAATGCTCCTGCGATAAGATTTAATTTGCTCTCAAAAAAAGCAAAGTCGCCTGCGCCAAAAATGCCTGGCAGATTTGATTCCAGCTTAGCATTAACGAACACATTCCAATCATCCATGCTAAGGCCCCAGTCCTTAATGCCGCTGAAATCTGATTTCAGCCCATGGTTGACGATAACCGCATCTACGGAAAGCTGCTCATATTCCCCAGTCTCCACATGATGCAGCGTTACACGCTCAATTGTCTCTCCGTTGTTGCTGAACAGCTGGCTTACCTCGTAAGGCGTACGCACGTCTACGGAAGAGCTTTTCATCCTTTCAATATGCTTCTCATGTCCGCCAAACTGATCGCGCCGGTGCACGACCGTCACCTGCTCAGCAATCGGCTCCAGCTCATTAGCCCAATCCACTGCCGAATTTCCGCCTCCGGAAATAAGAACCCGCTTCCCTCTGAAAGGCTCAAGCTCCTGAACTGTATAGTGCAAATTAGAAACCTCGTATCGTTCAGCTCCTTCAAGCTCCAGCTTCGCCATCTTCAATATTCCTCGCCCAATAGCAACAATAATCGTCCGCGTCCAGTGCCGTTCTCCATTAGTCGATTCCAGCACATACGTACCATCCTCCAGCCTCTCCAAGCCGTATACTTGCTGGCCCAGCACAATGGTCGGATCAAAGGTTTGCGCCTGCTGCTCCAGCTGAACGATCAGCTTCTCACACAGTATCGGCGTAACTCCTCCAACATCCCATATCATTTTCTCCGGATAAATTAACATACGCCCGCCAAGCTTATCATTCGCATCGATCAGCTTCGTCTTTAAATCTCTCATTCCGCTATAGAAAGCAGCATACATCCCCGCAGGGCCGCCGCCGATAATCGTCACATCATATAATTCCAGTTGCTCCGTCAAGTCTTATTCCTCCCGCATTATCACATGATATTCATTCTCAATATAATAGTAGGCTTAAAGCAAATACAAGCGCAATGGACAAACTGCAGTGAGTTTTTGTACAAATACTACACTTTCTGCATGCCGCTCAAGCAATTCACTACGCTAGCACTTGCAATATATCATCAATTTTTTTGGTATTGGAAATAACTCCGTGATTCATCCATGTCAAGAAATCGACCTCATATACATGATTTCTTCTTACAGCCGGAAGTGTCGACCAGATCGGATGCTTGAGCAGCCCCCGTTCCGCGCCATCAACCTGACTGTGCCATTTATCAAACGTGATAAACAAATGATCTGCCGTCATGGCTGACAGATCCTCCAGCGTAATTTCTATCATTGACGCATGATCCGCAGCATTTCCAGAAGCCAGATGCCCATTTAGACCAAGATCACCATATAACACAGCTGCAGCAAAGCCACGACTCCCTGTCGTGTACTGATGAACATGATCAGCCGAGATTCGAAGAAAGGCTACTGTCTCTCCATTCATACAGCGGTTCAACGTCTGACGCGCCGTGTTCGCCTTGGCCTCATAATCGGCAATAACCGCTTCTGCCCGCTCTGAACGCCCAAAATAATCACCAACGATACGCAGCAGCGTTCGCCAATTTTCACTAAGCTCACGAACAATATAGGTGCTGGAAATGTTGCGGCATTGCGAATACTCGTTATCATGATATCTGTCCAGCAATACGATGAAGTCCGGACTATAGGTTGAAAGCGTCTTGAAGTCACCGGCCTGCTCATCAAACGTGGGAATATGATTCAGCGCCAAATATTCCTGCTTCCCCCATTTGGCATGAGAGTACTGAACGACAGGCATAATATCGAGCGCCACCAAGAAATCCTCCAGATAAGGAGCAACAACTCGAGGCTGATCCCGGTGACTGCGGCGGTATTGGCCAGGCGTTATTCCGACACTTTGCTTAAAACGACGGTTAAAATAATACTCATTCGTAAAGCCGGCATGCTGCGCGATATCAGACAGCTTTTCTTCACCGCTCATTAAATATTTTTTGGCCTGAGCAATACGTGCGCTATTCAAATATTGAAGCGGCACTTGCCCGGTTGCTTCCTTAAACAGTCGGGTATATTTCCATCGTTCAATGTTTGCTATGGCAGCAAGCTCCTCAACGGTAAGCACCTCACAATAATGCTGATGAATATGCCGAATAGATCTTTCCACACCGTGCTGCTCAGACGAGTCTGAGCCTCTCTTTTCCACTGCAGCGTTCGTATTTTGACTGAATAGCAGCAGCAGAAGCTCTTGAAAGCGAACATAACAATAGTATAGCTGCAGCTCATCAGCCTCATGACTATTTCGATAAATATCCTCAAGCAGCTCCAGCACTTTAGCAAATGGAGCACAAACCAAATCCAGCTTTTCTGGAAGGAGGCTGTGCGAGTGTGTATGCTCTTCCTCAGCACTAAGATTAAATTCAAGCAGATAATAGGAGCAGCCGTCTGATTCCATAGCCAATGTCATTTCTGGTCTCAGAAGCAAACATTTCCCTTGCTCTAGAACCAACTCCTCATCCAAAGTACGAACCGCAGCTCTGCCTTTCGTAAAGATCAACAGCGTATAGCTGCTTGCTTTCTCCAGCGCAAGCTTGGCATTAGGAGTGTAAGGAACAAATTGAATGGACTGCAGGATAAATAAAGTGATAGGCGGAGGAAAAGCCCGCTTTCTATTCTGTTCTTCCATATGCTTAACCCCATTCTTTAAATGAGAACAATTATCAAGTATAGTTTAACGCAAATAGAGCCGCTCTTCAACCATCGTTGAAAAGCTGCCCTATTCAGGGAAGAAGATATTCGCTTTTGTCTTCTATGGAGCGAGAAGCTGCAGCAGTTCATCCATTTTTTTGAAATTAGCTGTAATAGCTCCAGTCTGCCAATAAGATCTTTCGACAGGATAAACCTGTCCCTGCTGCACGGCTGGAACAGCCTTCCAAATCGGACTATCCAGCATTTCCTTCAACGCTTTAGCGTTAGCCTCTTCTTCCCATGTGCCATTCGATGGAAGAAAGATAATATGGTCGGCGCCAAGCTCGGGAATAAACTCCTCAGACAATACAACATTGCCCTCGGTCATAGCCTCAGCATATGCCGGAGCCTTGAGCCCAAGATCCTTATACAAAATCTGGCCTATAAATGTATTGTTGATGCCAAAAATATTAATCGACTGGTCGACCACATTCATTCTTAGTACAACAAGCTTCTGATCGCCAATTGCAGCGGTAAGCTTGGTCTTGACCTCAGCAATCCGGCTCTCGTAATCCTTTAACACCTGCTCCGCCTTCTCTGGCATACCCATAAGATCGGCAATTGTAGTCAGTGTTTGGCGTGTATCCGCAAGCACCTCATCCGGAAGGCGATAGGTAGGAGCAATCTTTGAATACAACTCATATTGGGCCGCGTCAACCTCTCCCGCTCCAATAATCAAATCAGGCTCCGTAACGAGCAGTGCTTCTATACTTCCCGTTACATCAAATAATGGTACTTCAAGCTGCAAATAATCCTGCTTGCCCCACATCGGATTATAATATTGCACAATTGGCGTTATGCCCAGCGCGACCAAATAGTCCTCCCGATATAACGCGGATACCCGTTTGGGATGAGCGGGAATTTCTACCTCGCCGAATTGATCGGTAACGATTCTAGTTTCCGCTTCCGTCACAACTGTTTCTGTATTTGTTGCTTCAACCGTAGTGCCTTGCTGCTGATTTGCAGTGCTTTCCCCCACATTGCCGTTGCCTGCTCCGCATCCCGACAGTATGATTACTGCTGCAAATATCGAAACCCACCCTGTTCTTAAATAAGCTAACCGAACCATTACCCCATCCACTCCTATAAGAAATATACATTTCCACCAAAATACAATAATGATTATCATTATCATAATGTCTAAATAGATTGTACCGCAGTCTCTCCAATTCTCTCAATGCACATTCTCGACAAGCCGTTTATACAAATTCTCCACTGCTACGCGAATACTTCGTTTCTCCTGAACGATCTTGTCGCTTCCTTTACATTACATTTGAAGTTCATCTTATATAATTGCATTGTAATTGAGAAACGTTATCATTATAATTAGAAAAACATATCGCTTTAGCCTATCTCTTCTCGTCTATTTGGTTGAAGCTTATCAGGGAGAAGAAATGGAGGATATTTCGTCATGAAGCTTGAAGAGCATATCTACAAAGAGTCGTCGTGCTCTACTTGCTGGGCGACGTGGTCGCCATGGGAATCAAGCCTATCGGTGTCTCCGAGGTTTCCGAAGGAGCTGCCTTCGAGAAAGAGCTTGTTGGAGTAGAATCGCTGGCATCTGGTTTGAGACGAATCCCGAAGCGGTTATGGCGCTTGAACCGGACCTTATTATCGTTCCTTATGACACCATGACAACGGAATAAAGACTTGCAATGCTTGGACAAACGTTCGGCAATGAGCAAGAGACGCAAGCGCTTGGCTCCCAAATTGTTTATGAGTATTTAGATATGAAGGCACCAGAGATTGTTCAGAAAAAAATTGATGTAGCCACAGAAGCCTCAGGCGATAGCGTATCTATGGAAGTATTGCCGGAATATATCGGAGATTACGTCATCCGCTCTTCCTATGAAGGAATGGACGACCTGACAACCAACCAGATTTGGAATAGTATCCCCGCTGTCAAGGAAGGCAGACTGATTGAGCTTAGCTTCAGCTTGTCCTATTACAGTGACATCTTCACTCTCGACAAACAGCTCGACTTTATCGTTGAACAGCTGCTGGCTGCGAATAGCTAAATCGGCATATAGTAGTAAAAAATACTTCGGATGAAATGTCTGACGAAGCGTATTCGTCGATGAATTTTAGCGTTAGATTCAGACGCTGTGCTCCTCCTGATCGCTTGCATGCCTTGCAAGCGCTCCCCCAGCTGAGCTAAGTCTCCTTGATAATTCTAAAATTCAGGTATTTATTTTTTCTTGGGGTGTGTAACCAAACAGCTCGTACTCGTTCTAGCAAACCAATCCTGTACTCACGCATTATCGCTCGTCGTTTCAGCTCTTTTCCAGCCGTCTTGTCTCCATGGTTGGCAGCTATGCTGCAAATGCACAGGAACGTCTACTTTATTGGCTGTCACGGGCAGAGCTCGTGCTGCCTTTGTTCTAAGCATGTTTGTATATCCCCCCTATACTTCACCACACACACATCGTCTTTTCCCTCAACTTTCCCCACGCTCGATGCCGCTCCTCAAATCCTCACTTCTCCTACTCCCAGCGCGAAAGCTATCCTGCACTTTTGCAGTAACTTCATGCGTTTGGGACGCTCTAGCTAACCTATCCTGCACTCACGCATTATAGCTCGTCATTTCAGCTCATTTCCAGCCATCTGATCTCCATGATTGGCAGCTATCCTGCATACGTGCATGATAGCTGTCCTAAATCATTAAAAAGAGTAGGCTACCCTGCAAATGTGCAGGGTAGCCTACTACTACTCATTCTTATGATTGACTGTCACGGTAAAGCTCGTGATGCTGCCGCCTTTGTTCTAGGCATGTTTGTGTAGGTTCCATATCCTTCGCACAAACGAACACACGCATCTTCTTTTCCCTCAACTTTCCCTATGCTCCATGCCGCTCCTCAAATCCTCACGTCTCCTACTCCCCGTGCTGAAGCTATCCTGTACTTTTGCAGTAACTTCATGCTATTAGGCGTCTCCCTGTTCCGTTAAAATGTGACGCTAACCAAAAATGAAACTTTAGCATCTCTGGCTTCCGTTAGCTTTCGTTATCTGCTTACTGGCTGCTGCCGCAGCATCATTATCAACAGGTTCGGAGAATGCATAGTTTCCTATATAGCAAAAAAAAGGTGGTTGAAGCTGTAAGCTTCAACCACCTTTTTGGGCTATAACGAGTTTCGATTGCCCTTAGGATTCCATTATTCTTCTAGTCGGGATTAGCCTTCAATAATAATACTTTCCAATTTAACATTAACGGGGTTTGCAATAGTGTCTCCAACTGGACATTTGCTTTCCAAAAATCTCACAAACTCTTCTACCTTTTCTTTAGGAGAATCCGTTTTGATATGAAAGGTATAGCGAATGTCAGAGTAGCCCGGACGGACATCAGCTTTGTCAAAGAAACCATCCAGATCGATGTCTCCCTCAACCTCTACTCTGAAATCTTCAAGCTTAACATCAAACTTTGGTGCATAAACTCTGGCCACAATCGATTGGCAAGCCCCTAGCGATGCCAAAAGTGCCTCTACTGGATTCATGCCAGTATCCGTTCCTCCCAAGCTTTTTGGCTCATCGATCGTTAACTCAAAATGTCTGGATTTAGTTTTAACTTTCACGCCATCTTGCAGATGTGCAGATGCTTTAAAGGTTTGAACAGCCATTCCATAGTCCCCCTCAAATGATAAACATCATAAAAACCAACCACTTTACTTGGTATTATAATGATAAATTTCTATACTGTCAATTAATAGAAAAACAGAGCAATGGCGGCTTGTGGCTCACCATGCTCTGTATTCAGAAGCTATGAAGACTTTATTCGCTCCAGCCGCTAACATAATCCCGCCAAGCATGCTTAGGCTGCCAATTTAACAATCGTTTAGCCTTCTCATTGCTCAGAAGCGATTCATGTCCTTCAAGCGGCTCACGGAAATCAAGCACCTCTGGAAAGCGTGCGGCCATTAATGCTCGACTCGAAACTGCCATACTGGAATCATCAGCCGCAAGATTAAGAGCAACGCTCCCTAGACCCTCAGCTTCAATTGCCAGCCGGCAGGCTTCTGCTGCATCTCTTGTATCAATATAACTCCACAAAATGCGCTCGCGCTGCTCTGGATCATGAATGAATGTCTTGAAGTTCTGATACGCCTCAGGTGTAATAACGTTGCCAAGCCGGAAGGAAACGACCTGCATCCCCGAACGGCGGCTCATCATATCCGCGGTCTGCTCATTCACAATCTTCGACAAGCCGTAGCTGTCCTGCGGAAGCTGTGGATGCTCTTCGTCAACAGGGACATACTGCGGACCAAATCGCTCCAAGGCGAATACAAGGCCGTAGGAGGACTCGCTTGAAGCGATAACCGACTTGCGAATGCCAAGCCCTGCCGCCGCTTCCAATACATTATAGGTAGACATAACATTATTGTGAAACGTCACTTCATTCGGATGTGAATAGGCCACAGGTATTGCCGCCAAATGCACAACGGCATCTGCCCCTGCCAGCACACCATATACCTCGCCCAAATTATTCAAATCTACAATAACTGTGCGACAAAGCGGTTCAGCTGGATGCTTCACATCCGCATTTACGACCTCGTATCCCTGCTCCACAAAATGTTTCACTACCCATTGGCCTAGCATTCCGCTACCGCCTGTTATGACTACCTTTGGCACGATCTCCACTCCTTCTTATGAGCCTAATATTTGTTCAATCCGCTCTATGATGTCAGTGCTCAGCTTAACACCTGCTGCCTTCGCATTTTCCTCTACCTGCTCGGGACGACTTGCGCCGATGAGAGCGCTTGATACATTCGGCTGCCGCAAAATCCAAGCTAATGCCAATTGTCCTACAGACAGCTCAAGCTCAGCTGCCACTTGGCTCAGCTCACGCACCTTAATAATTTTCTCTTCAGTAACTCCCTTTCGCATACCGTCGAGCTTTGCCGCCCTGCTGTCAGCAGGCAGTTCATGAGCAGAGCTGTACTTTCCGGTCAACAGCCCCTGTGCGAGTGGAGAGAATACGACTTGTCCAATGCCGCCGCGCTCGCCGTAAGGAATGACTTCTTTCTCTATATATCGATTAAACATATTATAGATCGGTTGATTGACAATGATCCGATCTAGCAGATAACGATCGGCTATCGCATGCGCTTCAACCATTTGGGCGGTTGTCCATTCGCTTACGCCGATATATAATACCTTTCCTTGGCGCACCAGATCGTCAAGCGCCCGCAGGGTTTCTTCCATAGGCGTACTCGGATCATGACGATGACAGTAATACACATCCACATAATCGGCTCCTAGCCTTGTAAGGCTGGCATGGCATTGCTCTATAATATGCTTGCGCGATAGCCCTCGGTCATTGGGTCCGTCACCCATCTGTCCGAATACCTTTGTCGCCAACACGTAGGATTCGCGAGGAAACGGACGCAGCGATTCACCCATCAGCTTCTCTGCCTCACCCCGCTCATATACATTTGCCGTATCGAAAAAGTTAATTCCCAGCCCATACGCCGTTTGTATCGCTTTCACGGCATGATCTCGTTCTACATATCCTCCGTATGTTAACCAGCTTCCCAGACTAATTTCGCTAACTTTCAATCCGCTCTTCCCTAAATTCCGAAATTGCATCTCTACTCATCTCCTCTTGATCTATTGAATAAGCTGTACAATCCTGACTTAAGCTTGCTTCTCTATTCTAGATAGATTTGTATCTAATTGAAAGTAGTGAAAATATTGTCACTATATTATATGAAATATAGATACTATACATGAAGTAACCAGGTTGAGGTTAGACATCGTGGAGTGTGGATGACCCAGGTCCGCTCAAATAACAACGCATTCGGAAGGAGCCAACGGCTCCTTCCCTTAAACCTGATGATCTACAGCTTCCTTACTTTGTCCCTCATCCGATCTAACCTTAATCCGATATTCCTGAGGCGAGATTCCCTCCAGCTCCTTGAACACACGCGAGAACTGCTTGCTGTTCTCGAAGCCTACGGCACTTCCGATCTCCTGCATCTTCTGATTCCCTTCGAGGAGCAATTCCTTGCCTTTGCGAATACGCAGCTTCTTGAGGAACCCTACAAAGTTTTCACCAGTATGTGCCTTGAATGCTTCACTGAAGTACGAGTAATTCAAGCCCACATGATTGCTTACTACAGCCATATTCAACGGACGGAAATAGTTTTCCTCCATATATGAAACAGCCGTCTTAATATCCGAATGCTGACTATAAGCTGAGCGAATACCTCTAACATAGTCATTTACGCTCGACAGTAACAGCTCTAAACTTCGGTAATAATCGTGAAAGCTGCGGAAATTATCCATGCTTCCCACCTTGCGATACAGCTTCAGAACCTCAATGGACTCTTCGCCATAAATACGGAACACCTCATCCAGCACCTGCTCATTAATCATTTTCCCAATAAGCCTTAGATATCGAATATCAACATCAGGGATGTCCTCTGTATGAAAAACCTGTTTTAACAGCTCCTGAACTTCACGTTCACGGTCTGTTCCCAGCATATTCCCGAGCTTGCGAATTTCCTCATCCGGCACCGGATAATACTGCCGCTTCTCACCAATATCTTCATGCCGCAGCAGACGGCAGTTCGAATAAATGAACGAATATTGAAGCGCTTCTGAAGCCTGTTTATAGCAATAATAAAGCTCCTCCAGTTCGGTACCCTCCGAGCTGATTCCCATGCGCAAGCCGTCCAGCTCTTTAACACCTGCCTGTCTAAACAGCTCAACGAATTGAAAGGCCGGACTTCCAATTAGAACAAGCTGACTCTCGTTATCCAAGAAGGATGCATTCAATACACCCTCCATGGGCTGCAGCATTTTCTCTACGAGCAGCTTGAACTCCTCTTTATTCATCGAGTCACCGCTCTCCGATTTATAGCTCAAGACGGCTACTGTGAACGGCTTTGTGAATTGCTCAAAACCAACTTTAGTTTCAAGATCCCCTTTGCTCTCCAGCAATGGCTCATCTTGCCTAAACCATTCCTTGAAAGCATTTATTCGCAGCTGTTCACGATAAGTATCACTTACTGCAACCCTCTCAGCGAATTCAGCTTGCCTTTGCAATGTACTCTCACTTTTTCGCAGCGATTCGAACAGCTCATCTCGGCGAATGGGCTTTAACAAATAATCTTTAACTTGATATTCGATAGCGGCCTTCGCATAGGCAAAATCGTCATATCCGCTTAAAATAATAAATATCGGCTTCTGCTCAGCGTCGGTTTCGCTCGTTAGACGTTTAATCAGTTCAATTCCATCTATGCCCGGCATCCGAATATCGGTAATCATAATTTCTGCTCGCTCGTTATGAAATTGCGTTAAGGCATCTTCTCCATGAATAGCTGTCCGAATCTCATACGATTCGGGAAATTCTCTTTCAATCATCGTCTTGAGCCCTAGCCGGATATTTTTCTCATCATCTACGATTATCATTTTCCTCATATCCAGAACTTCCTCCCATTAACAGCACCTTGGGAAGGGTAATAACCACCTCTGTGAATTGCCCCTCGCTGCTATACACTTGTAATCCATATTGCTCCCCATAATAAAGCTGAATACGCTGATGAACATTTTGCAGCCCAATTCCAAACGTCTGCTTTACGTTTATATTCTCTTGAGTCAAGGACAACTCGTTATTGCGATCAAGATGAATCCTCTCATTCAGCTGCTCCAAGCGACTAACCGAAATGCCTCTCCCGTTATCTCTCAGCGTTATAACAATATTTGCTTCCTCATTCTCTGCCACATCAATTCGAATAGTGCTATTACTTGCCTCCGCGCCAAATCCTGCATGCTTTACTGTATTTTCAATGATGGGCTGCAAAGACATTTTGAGCACTTCAATTTCGAGCAGTCTTGGAGGGATATGAAGCTCAAGATGAATCGGCTCGTCAAATCGTATATTCATGACGGCAATATAGTTCTGAATGTGACGAACCTCATCCTGTAAACTGACGTACTCCCCAGACCATTTGAAATTATAACGCATCATTCCGCCAAGTGAGGTGAGTGAATCGGATATTGTTCGCTGGTTTTCCATCTCCGCCAGCATCTTAATATTCTCAAGCGTATTATATAGAAAGTGTGAATCGATCTGACTATGCAGAGTACGCAGCTCGGCCTCCTTCGTCAGCGCTTGCTTCCTTACTCCCTGCGCGATCAATTCATTAATGGTATGAATCAATTTGTTGAAGTGATGGGCGAGCTCTCCAATCTCTCCCCCTCCCCCTAAAGGAAGTCCGGTTGGCATTTCCCCTCTTCTCACCTTCTTCATCGCTTCCGTCAGGCGTCTCAGATTTTTGAGAATAAAGGAATTCATGATATACATAATGATGGACAACAAACCTATCGATATCACATTAACAGCTATAATTTGTTTCGCTGCTTTAGAGATCCTTTCACTCGAAGCCTGCAGCGACACTACATTCAAAATATGTGCATCTACTTGCTCCAGATCGGTCGTAACAAGCAAATAAGGAAGCTGGTTTACAATGAAACGTTTTTCCGTAATGTCCTGCTGCTGCATTTCGGCAAACTCTTTCACAATGGCTTGGCGAAGCTCCAAATTACCGCTTGCAAACGGCTGATTCTCATCTAGAAAAACAGTTCCGCTTCCATCGGCGATCATCATCTGCGAGCCCTCATCCTTAATACTTGCAAAAGCTTTGGGCGAAAAATGCTTCAGCAGCATTTCCACTTGAATACTCGCAACGCGCCTGCCGCCGGATTCTATGACCCTAACAAGAGATACCTTCGGCATTTGGTCAGTGCCCTCTGTGACGTTGCGATGCAAAATATCGGGGTCCTGATCGCTAAACATCCATAGCTCCTTGCCTGCGAGCTGATCTAATTTAGCGAACCATGACTCGTTTTGAATCCGACGCTCATGAAATATAATAGGCCAAACCTCGGACAAATGAACATTGTCTGCATACAGCCGAAGATGGATGATATTCGGATTATTAATTTGAATATTTATCATGTCTGTAAACGGCCCCCGATATAGCTCGAGCAGCTCCTCCACCGGCAAATCTTCTTCCCTAGACACATATTCTAATATTTCATGCTCGGATATAGTGAGCTGGGCAGCCCGCTCCATCGCTTCAATCTGATTCAATATATTCACTTTTTCCATTTCAATGGAGTACTGGCCTTGTTTAAGCGAATCCGTAATATAACTATCCTCTATCTGACTAAAGAGATAGTTCGATATGCCAATGCTTGGAATTAACAAAATGATAATGCAGGCAGCAACCAAACGGGCCTGCATCGATCTGCGGCCCAACCAATTGACAATAGATTGAACATATGCCCTACATTTTCTGCCCATTTATTTCTCACTTCCACTTCGAATATAATTCACCTAATACAACTCTCCTATGCGACAAAAAGCACTCCATGCCGTATTCACGGCCTTGGAGTACCTTTCGTTGTAAACCCATCTCCTTAATTTGCAGGAGCTCTTATTTTGTTGCTGCAGCCAATTTAGCTACATTTTCTTCATATTTTTTCTGTTTAAAGGCTTGTACCTTGCTAAATCCAAGGTCTTCGCGTTTAATCATATACGCATCCCAAATTTTATCGAAATCAGCTTCCGTCTTAGCAAGCAATAGCTTAGGAAGCACCTTACCAAATTCTTGACCTATCTTCGTGTTCATAATGCCTTCTTCTGACGTGCCTGTTGGATTTAGCTGATCAAATTCCGATAAGCTCTTCGACTTTCCGCGTGTCCAGTCTTCCAATTGTTTGAAAGGCTCAACCGCTGCTGGAGACCAAATTGGCGTTAGGTTTGTATCCATCATCATCCAGAACGTATGAGATGCACCAATCTGCTTATCAAATGCTCCACGATCTGTATTCAACTGATTCAATACTTCTGGCAAGAACTGATCCTTACCATCAATAGTATCCCAAGCAGTCCCTTTTTCCCCGAAGAATGTATCATGTTGTCCTTCTTCTGAGATCAAATAATCCAGAAAACGAATAGCGCGTGCTTTATCCTTCACGTTTTTGGAAATCAATGTAACCGTCCAACCGGAGATGGATGGCCCAGCAAGAGTTGGTTGATCCAGATTGGCATTAGCAGGACCATCTACTGCGACATAAATGGAGTTTGGATCATTGGCATAGAGTGCATTTTGTTGGTTTGCAAGATCAGTTCTGGCATAGAGCATCGCGAAATAACGGCCCTGTGCAATTTTTTCTTCCATTTGTGGACGTTTGTCAATAAACACATCCTTCGACAATAAACCATTCTCGTTGGCTTGACGCATCGTTTTCAACCATTTTACATATTCAGCATCCGTATCGCGATCATAGAGTTGGCCATCCTTATCGTAAGGAACAGCAAGGAAATTTTGAATATAGTGCTGAAGAGATGCGTTGCCTGTATCGTTAAAATCATACATGCCCAGTGGAATAAGCGGCTGGCCATTAACATCTGGATACATTTTTTTCGCGTCCGCTAGTGCTTTCAAGAAGCCTTCTGGAGTTCGCATATCCGGACTTCCGAGCGCTTCATACATATCCTTGCGTACTAGAAAGGTCTGAGATGATGTGATATTATCTCCGAGCTTCTCGTAGTCCTTAGGCGATGAAGATGAGTTAGGATAGCCGTACACATTGCCATTCTCCTGCGTATACCAGGATAGCTTTGCCGGATCCGTAACTTTGTAGAAGTATGGATCGTATTGGTCAGCAAGCTCGTTCAATGGAAGCACCAAATCGCCCTCTATCATTTTTTTAACAGCCTCTTCGGACCAGCCCAGCGTAATAAAGTCAGGCAAGCTGCCAGATGCCATCATCGTATTCATTTTCTCTGCTTCGTTGCCAGCAGGCACTATGAAGTTTATATTAACCCCTGTTTTATCCGTAATATATTTCGACGTAGCATCAACGCCCCATTTGTTAGGGAACCAGGAAAAATTGATGTACCAGTCAAATGTAATTGGGCTTTTATCAACTTCCCAGCCCTTATCGTCTTGCGTAAGCTTTACTGCTTCAGCAGGCGTCCCATTGCCCTCATCCTTCACAGCATTGTTGTTTGCGCCTGAGGAACAAGCAGTTGTTAGCACTAGAACCGCAGCGGTCATCATCATCAACATGTTTTTGAGCTTAGGTTTCTTATTCATGTTTGTATTCCCCTTCTCTGTATAAATGATTATATATGCAAGCTTCTGCCCTATAAAGGGCAGCAGATATTGCTATAGGTTAGCCTTTAATCGAACCAATCATCATGCCTTTAACAAAATACTTCTGTAAAAACGGATAAACGAGAACAATGGGAAGCGTGGTGACGACCATCGTAGCCAGCTTGATGGACTGCGTAGTAACCGATTTGCCGATTCCTCCAGGAATCGCGGCCAGCATTTGGCTAGAGCTGGACTGGGCAACCACTCGATACAAATAGGTTTGAATCGGCTGCAGGTCCATATTGTTCATATAAATAACGCCTGCAAAATAATCATTCCATTGGTATACCCCGTGGAACAAGGCGATCGTAGCAATAACCGGCATCGATACGGGCAATACGATTTTTATAAAAATCAACCAGTCATTAGCCCCGTCAATTTTGGCTGCTTCCTCCAGCCCGTCCGGAATTTCACGGAAGAAGGTCATAAATATGATGAGATCGAAGAAGCTGAACATCGCAGGTATAATATAGACCATAAAATTATCCAGCAAATGCAGGTCTCTCATAAGAAGATAGGTGGGAATCAGTCCGCCTCCAAAGAATAAGGTAACCGTGCCGAAGAGCATGTATATCTTCCCGCCAATTAGACCTTTTCGAGAAAACGCATAAGCAACCATTGCCGTAAAAAACACATGAAGCAAGGTTCCAAGCAAAGTCTTTGCTACTGTAATACCCATAGCAGTCATAATTCCCGTGCTTTGGAAAACTGCGTCAAAGCTCTCGAAACTAAACACTCGCGGCCACCAATAGATCCCTCCACGCATGCCGTCCTGACCCTCATTGAAGGCATTAACCAGAACATACCAAATGGGATATAAGGTTGCGAAGCAAACGAGCAGCATGCCGAAATTATTGAAGAGGTCGAAGATTGCTTCTCCCTTTGTTTTGCGTTTAATATTTAACACCGTTAACTGCCTCCTTTTCTAGAAAAGTGATGTATCGTTCATTTTTTTCGTTACTCGATTCGCTATTAACAAGAGAACCAGCGCGATCACAGACTTGAACAGCCCTACTGCAGTCGAATAAGAATAGCGCCCTTGCTGCATCCCCGTCTGATACACATAGATATCAATAACGTTACTTGCGCTCTCATTCAAAGAGTTTCTCAGCACAAGCACCTGATCGAAGTTGGAGTTAAGCACGCCGCTCACGGCAAGAATAAATAGGATGGAGATCGTCGCTTTGATGCTAGGCAAAGTAACATACCACATTTTCTGAAAGCGTCCTGCTCCGTCAATCGTTGCCGCTTCATACAGCTCTGGCGATACACTGGAGATAGCCGCTAGATAGATAATCGCGGACCAGCCCAATTCCTTCCATATATCGGATGTAATGATGATGCTCCAGAAGTAGCTTGGCTCTGCCAAATAAGAGATCGGCTCATCAATGAAATGCAGGGCAAGCAGCACATTGTTAATAATTCCTACATCCGCGAGCCAGGTCGTCAAGATCCCGCCGAGAATGACCCATGACAAAAAGTGGGGCAGATAAGAAATCGTCTGAATCGTCCTCTTGAACAAGACAGATCGGACCTCGTTTAGAAATAATGCAAAAATAATAGGAAGTGGAAAACCGATCACGAGTTTAATGAGACTAATGCCGAGTGTATTCCTCATTACATCTATGAAGCTCTCATCCTTGAAAAATTCCAAGAAATGCGTGAAGCCTACCCAAGGCGCTTCGCCAATCGATCTGACGATATTAAATTCTTTAAAAGCAATAATGACACCATACATCGGAATGTAGTTAAAAATAATGATCCATGCAACACCTAGTAACGCCATAATCTGAATATGTCTTTGGCTGTACAGCTTCTTAAACCACATACTTCTGGGTGCCTTGTTATCCCCAGCAAACAAGGAAGCTGGTGCTGAATTGCTTTGTGTCTTCAAAATAATTACCTCCATGCTGTTGTGAATCTAAATGTAAGCCCTTGCAGTTCTTATCTATTTATTGTAGATCGTTGTCCCTCATCTCGTAAGGCTTGAGATTTCGTATTCCGGTCACCATTTTTCGGTTTTCGTTATTAGAATCGTTTTTGGCGCACAAATAAATGTGATACATCCGAAATATGAAGCAAGCAGCCGAAAGGCGAGAACCCGCAAACGATTTCTGCAGTCGCTGGCCCTATGTTTAGTTTTTGTCCAGAATAATAGTGTAATATAGTTATCATTAGAGTAATTTCCCAAATCTATCAATGCTTGTTGAACCACACTGCATGCAAAAAGGATCGTGTTTTAGGCGCAACGCAGAAAATGGCTGTTTAGGCCCATTCCACAGGTTTCGACAAGTCGGATAGAATAGGAATAAGTTCAGAAACAAGGGAGTAGATCACGCTTTGAATAATGCAACCGAACGCAGCAACAAACGTCGAAATGGCAGCTCTGTATCTTTAAAGAAAACAACCCTCATCATCTATCTAGCTATCCTCATCATTCTCGCAAGCGTTTGTGGAGTATTGTACAGCAAATATACGAATCTCGTTGATGCTAATAGCCAAGCGGCTGCTGTTGAAAGCAGCGGGAGCACAAATGAGCAGACCGAGAATAACGGATTTGACGGAAAAGTATCGTTAGAAGACGATCCCGTACCGGCTGGAACGATAGATGTCGAAGAAGAGCCTAAGCCAGCTGAGGATATCGAGGAAAACACCAATTCTTCCAATCCAGCAGCAACGGATGCTCCCGTCAAACAAAATAACGAACAAGCCGTGCCTTCCGTGCCCAAGCAAACGGAAAAACCGATTCAAGTGCCAGAGAAAAGCGATGACAAGACAACAGCTCCCTCCAGCAGCACCGTGAAGCTTCCTACGACCTATGTGGTTCAGAAAGGCGACACGCTTAGCTCCATATCGGAAAAATTTTATCAATCCAAGGAGCACTACGCTTTGTTAGCGGAGTCTAACCAAATTTTATTTATTAATGATATGAAAGCAGGAGATACGCTAACCATCCCTGCGTTACCCTCAAAACAAAGTACAACAGGCGGCGGACAGGACGCAGCAAAGGACTATTCGAAAATTACGCTGCCTGCTACCTACTTGATTCAGGCTGGCGATACGTTGTCCGGCGTTTCCAGAATGTTTTACAAATCGGCGGAATACGTAGATTACATTGCTGAGGAAAACAAACTCGACAAAACAAAGGGCTTGAAAGCAGGCACCAACCTTATCATCCCTTCACTTAAAAACTATAAGCCGGATACTATAATTACTCCGGAAGATAACCTACCTGTAATCGCGGCAACTAATCATACGGTGAAAGCTGGCGAAACGCTATACAGCATCTCCAAAATCTATTTTGGCTCTAATAAATATGCCCTATTCATTGCGGACTACAATCATATCGTCGATATTGATAATGTGAAGGCAGGCACAGTGCTGAAAATACCAAAGGAATAGCATAGCGCCTTGCCAAGCACAGCTGCAGCAAAAAAACGCTTCCGACTAAGCAGTCTCTTATGAGACGCTTGTCGGAAGCGTTTTTTTAATACTATTTGATTCCTCACTACCCGTTCTTCAACATTCGATACGCCACACTCGGAGCAATCCGATGAAGTAAATATAGCAGCTTCGTCTTGCCAATCCGCAAAACAACTCGATTTCGAGCCAAGCCTGCAACACATTCCTCGGCAAATGCCGCAGTACTCATTTTCCCTCGGCCTCTCCCCTGCGTCATGCTCGTATCAACAAGAGGAGCCAAAACCTCGAACACCTGAATCGGAGTATGCTCCAACTGGTACCTAAGCGACCTTGTAAAGCTCGATAAGGCTGCCTTCGAAGCGCAATATATGGGTGCTCCTGCCTTCGGAGCAATGGCTAGCCCAGACGAAATATTAATAATGGCGGCCTCCGGTTTATTTTGCAGAAGAGGAATAAGCAACGAGCTCAGCCGAACGGCTGCGATAAAGTTGGTCTCCATTTCTTGATGAATCTCCTGTACAGAAGGAGGATCAACATCGAACCTGCACTGATATTGAATGCCGGCATTATTAATTAACATCGTTAAATCAGGATATCGCTCTGCCAGCAAGGACGCTAGAGCTACACGCTCGGCCTCTAAGCTAATATCATAGGAGAGCGTCACCAATTCAGGAACCTCCGCACGGGCTGCCTCAAGCTTCCCTTGATCCCGTCCAACGATAATGACCTTATTGTTCATTTGAGCCAGCTTCTTTGCTATCGCAAACCCTATTCCAGATGCGCCGCCTGTAATCATAACCGTGTGTCCCTTCAGCCTCATTGCTGCTTCTCCCCCTTCACTCTGCTTATTGTAGCTTAGAGGAACGGGTCCGCTCATTAACGTATGTTAATTTCTTTTCTGATTGATGATGCGGCTTAGCGAGACGGGGCTTATCCCTAAATAGGAAGCAATTTGATACTGGGGTATTCGCAGCTCCAGATCAGGGTACTTCTTTCTAAAAGCTTCTAGCCGCTCTGCTGCGCTTAAAAAGAGCAGTTCGCGCTCACGCTCTTCTTTCTTCAAATAGAGCTGTTCCACACTTTTGCGAACAAACCTTTCCCACTCATGGCTTCGATCCGACAGCTCTTGCAGCACAGCATATGGTATTTCAATGACTGCCGAATCCTCTAATGCCTGTATGGAAAAATAGGATGGCTCTCCACTAATCATGGCACCATAGGAGGTAACAAATTCATTGGACAGCGAGAAGCTCTTAATAAATTCCTTCCCATCCTCCAGTGTGTAAAATAATCGAAACAATCCTGTGATGCAAAAATAAGCGTAAGAAACCCGCTCACCGGCGTTCACCAGATACGCCCCCCGCTTCACTTGTTTTCGCTCTGTCCGGTGAATGAAAAGCTCCCACCCCGAATCACTGACTGCCGGTGCATGCCGCAGCCTTTGGATACATTCATATTGCTCTTTGTGCTCGCTCATGAACTGAGTTTCACTCCTCCTGATGTTAAGGCTTAATCAAGATCTCCCAAGGCCCCCTTATGACGACCTCCGGCCTTTCAAGTGTAAGCTTTACCTTCTTCTTTCCCGGCTCGATATCAAATTCGATGTATTCCAAGACATGTCTCCCTTCACTTAGCTTAGCCATATGGCCTTGCCGCTTCAACCTGAACATGACTAGCGAGCTCGGAGCGCGATCATCATAATCCATATCCACATAAACTCGAAGGGCGTTGTCTTCAATTAGCTCTGTGCCTGTAATCATAAAGGGAAAACCAGCAAGCTCAACCTTCCGGTTCAAATCAACATTCGTCTCGGCTTGCAATACGACTGTCGCTTGGTCATCGTAAGCAGCAGTGATCGCCGGAATCCTCAGCGTATAGGAACGATTCGAGCTCTCTGGCAATTGGACATAAAAATCGTTTGCGGGAGCAGATATTCCATGAATAAGTTCGATGTCAACCGGTGTTCCTCTATCGTCCTGAATTGATAATTGGGTTCCAAAGCTCTCATGCAGTCCGAAGCTGCTAATTCTGAATTTACCGGAATGGCGAGCAGCCAAAAATATTCTCGTCTTCGCTTCTTCCCGCCCTAATGCCGCGGTCACCGATATCCCGTTTGCCGTTACGGTGGGACCGACATCTTCATAGCTAGCGAAGGAGTCTGCCTCTTCCAATACAATAGGAATGGTAATTTCCTTTCCGTTGCTGTCTATTTTCAGCGAGGCTTTGCCTGTATCCAGCTCCAGCCTGCCATCGTACCAGTACAGCGCCGTCCACGCCGCATTCGCCATTTGTGCCATGTTGTGTTTTACTTCGAAGGCCTTCCCTTCCTGATATAAAGTAACAAAGTCTCCGAACCTCGTTCCTCCATTGCCACTCATCATAATCAAGGTCTGCTCCGAATCAATCGTTAAGCTCGTAATATCGATCTGGACTCCGTCTAGCTCCCAATGAACAGGCTGCTTTAGCACAAGCCTCGTATCGTCTGCTTCATGACTCACTACCCCAAAGCCCGGAAGGAATTGCAGCGCCTTCTGAATGGAGGCCCGCACCTCCGTATTCCATACGGTCATGCTAAGTATGATAATGCCCGCTAAGGAAGCAGCTATGCACCCTAGCAGCAAGCTTCTTTTTCTTGCATATGCTTTCCGCTCTTCAGCAAGCTCCCCCGCCGCACGCGCAATACCGATTCGTGTGCTCTCACTAAGCGCCTGGGGAAGCTCCATCGTCGACATGGCTTGCTTTACTTGCTCATTCATAATAGTCCTCCTCCCTTACGAAGGTCCGCAGCTTGCTTAGCGCCCGGTACAATAAGGTTTTCGCTGTCCCCAGCGGAATATTCAATATTTCCGACACCTCTCGAATGGTGTAATCCTTATAATAACGAAGCAGGATGACACCTTTCTCCTCCTCATCCAGCAAATCCAGAATTGGCTGCAGAGACAGCGAAACGGTGACCACATTCTCCTCTACAGCGGTAGTATGATAGTGAGCCCCTTTGCTATCCTCCATAGGCGTGATCTTATTACGCCTTCTTAGCAGATCAATGGCGCTGCTAATCGCAATCCGGATGATCCATGTCTTGAAATAGGCCGGCTTCTTCAAAGCAGCTATGCCCTTAAATGATCGGTACGCTGTCTCCTGCACCACGTCCAAGGCATCCTGCTCATGACGAACATAAACGAATGCGATGCGATAAATATCGGCTTCATTTTGGACAAACAACCGGGTAAAGGCATCGGTGTCGCCCTTCTGCGCTTTTTTCACCAGCTTATCAATTAATCTCACCTGCTTCTTTGTCTCTTCTATTCATTAGACGTACGAATACCGTGTTTGGCTTTAAAATCAACGATAACAATGTTTGATTATGGAAGCAAAGCACTAAAGTCTTCGCTAGATGAAGGAGCAGCACCTACACTGCACTTATTACAATGGAAACCTCACATGAGTGCTGTTTCAGACGGCTACATTGTAATATTGCACTAGAATGAGCTCCAAACCAACGAATATCACCTTAGAATAGGCATTCTATTGCACAAACTACAGTGTACGTGCCCTAGTTAGGCTGGCTGGCAACGTCGATTACGTTGTACAAACTGCAACGCAGCCTCTTCCTATAGCGCTGAACCCATCGAGCTAGCACAGCCAATCTAAGAACCGGAGAAAGAACGCTAAAGTAACTGCTCAGCTCCTTGATTACATTTACGTTTTGGTCGCTGCGCGAGTAGATCATTCTGATGACCCTTGCGGGTGATTGGAAATCGCAGATGCGTCAGCTCACATTTCCGGGTGATTGGAAATCGCAGATGCGTCAGCTCACACTTCTAACGGAAATCAGAGACGCTATATCGCCTTTATTGTTCGTTTCAAGATTGTAACGGAAACACGGGCCTCTATTTGTACCAAATATACACGATATCGCTTCATTTCTGCGTAATAGCGTCTCTCACTTCCGTTAAAATGTGATTCTAACCAAAAATCGAACTTTAGCGTCTCTGGCTTCCGTTAGCTTTCGTTATCCCCTCTCCGGCTGCTGGCGCAGCATCGTTATCAACAGGTTCGCAGAATGCATAGTTTCCTATAAATTAAAAAAAGAGGTGTCTAATAGACACCTCTCCTTACCATTATAAATATACTGCCATTCATCAGATATTAAATCATGATGCGCTGCCTCTAGGACCCTTAATGCCTACAGTCAAAATCTCGCAAGGCCCAACCGCCACTTGCAGAGATGATTGTCCATTTAGGACAAGTCCTTTCACTTCCTGCTCCAGCACATTGCTTTTGTAGGATTGCTCGAGTGATATAGCAGCAGCCTGGGAAAGCTTCAGCTCCGTCTCATCAGGCTTCATATTAAACCATCTAAGCATGAAATCACCCGATTGCTCATTTACCTTTATTGAGGAAAACGCAAGTCCCGCGCCCTTCCAATCGAACAAGGATAAAGCTGGAGCAAGCTTGCCGGCATGGACACCAGTCTGACTGACTGTCCACGGCACCTGGAACTGATAGCTTCGCGCGTAAGCGCCGGATGCAGCGCCGTCTCCGTTATGCGGAAGGATAATCAGGCTGAAGCTTTGCTCTCCCAGACACTGTGCTTCCGGCGTTGGGAACACGCCCCAATCGCCAAGCTCGGCTACTGAGCGAAGCAAAGTGATCGCAATGGAATTGCGTCCATCACGCAATACTTCGTATTCGTTTAGGCCAAGGTTGGAAACCGTCAGACCCGCTTGCTCACCGCTCACATCAACGAATGCCTGCTGATGCTGTGCATTGCTAGGATTGATCCACTCGGCTGCCGGCTCGATATTGCGCGTGGCAATCTCGAAGATCGAATCCGCTTGATGAACAGAAGTCTCAAGATCAGTTGGGAATACTACACGAACCCGGTGATCCTTCGCTTGGTTGTTGAAGGAAGACTTCCATTCCACACCTTGTCCAGAGCGGCTTATCGCAATTTCCGTGCGGATCGTAAGCGGAACAGTAGCCTCTGTGCGCTGTGACTTCCGATTAGGGAAATACACCGCCTCTTGCTTCTCGATCTCGAAATAAGGCTCAGCCGAAGCAGGCACTGCCCATTCATGCACGATTTCGAATGCGGCACGGTAAGGCGTATTCTCGACAAGTCGAATGCTGGCTGGAAGCCCCTTCGTCGTCAACGCTTGCTCGTTAGTTGGCTGCTTGTACATGTATTCATTGCCGATATCGCCTGTATTCTCATACACGCCAAGGTCGCGGTAAATTTGACCGCTCTGTTTATCGGTGAGAATAAATGATCCGTCAGCCTCCACTTCAACTCGAACCCATTCATTCTCAAGTGCATGCTCTCCTGAGACTAGCGATACCAGCGGCAATTCAGCTGTCTTAGCGTTACGAACATAAGCAAATGCTGCCAAACCAAGTGCTGCTACCTGCTCTGCTTCAAGCGTCAGACGCACCTTGCGGCTCATATATGGCTGGCGGAACTTATCATCCGGCAGATCATAGCCAAACTGAAGTCCCAAATCTACAGCTGAATGAGCGATTGCTGTACCACGATGATCAACAAGCGTTCTTCCGGTTATATCAATGCTGTACATTTTCTGATTCATCTCATCAAGCGACAAGCCATCACGGAAATAGATACGCGCGATGTCAAGCTCGACTTCAATGACCCCACTACGCTCCCAGCCCGTAGTATTATAGACGACAAATGGAAGGGCATCCTCACCGTATTGCTCGAATACGGTCGTGTCGACTGCATCAGCAATGACCGCTTTGCTGTCATCAATAATCGCTTCCGCTACATGCCGGCTCTTATCAAAGCGGGTAACCATCTCACGGTGAACCTCGTCCACGCTGCAGCCGCAAATGCTGTCATGCGGATGGTTCTGCATGAGTGTTTTCCACGCATACGTAAACAAATGATGCGGATATTCATGCCCAAGCGAATACGCTAGCGTTGCAAGCGGCTCTGCTACCTTCTCCAGCATAGCTTGACCGAGCTGATTCATTTGTTTCAAATAGACGCGTGCGGAGGCTGTATTCACAAGCGTTGACCAGCCGTCCGTCCGCTGGCTGCGAAGCTCGCCCTTCACGACAGACAACTCATGCTTCAATGATTCGTTCACAGATGCTAAGTAATCCTCGAAATTAGAATGAATAAATTCCGTATCCGGGAAGAGCTGTCTTGCTGTATCCAGTGCAGCAGACAAATCCTGTTGAATCGGCTGATGGTCGCAGCCGTTCATGAATAGCAGCTGACCAGTAGCGGCATATTTCTCCGCTTCTACAAGCTTGCGCTCCCAATATTCTTTGGCAGCTGCTTCATCCGTTGGCACTTCCATACCGTTGCAATACCAGTTGGCGAATAGAACGCCCAGTACGCGGGAGCCATCCGGCCCCTCCCAAATAAGCTCGGAGAAG
Organism: Paenibacillus sp. FSL H8-0548; assembly: GCF_038630985.1. Lineage (NCBI taxonomy): Bacteria > Bacillati > Bacillota > Bacilli > Caryophanales > Paenibacillaceae > Paenibacillus > Paenibacillus sp. FSL H8-0548. Next base: position 717,022 of record NZ_CP152049.1, on the reverse strand, counting down.
GACGATTCATAATCCGAATCCGCTACCGTGTTATTAAATCCAGTTGGCTTAACGCCTCTTCCGAATACCGCATTATCAATGCCTGCCTGCTGCAAAATTTGCGGAGCTTGGCCGATATTGCCGAACGTATCCGGAAAATATCCGACCTTCGCGATCGTGCCGAAACGGCTCGCATCTTGATGCCCGATTTGCAAATTCCGAAGATTCGCTTCACTGCTCGTCAGGAAGGCATCCTGCAAAATATACCAAGGCCCAATTGGAATACGGCCTTCTTTAATATAACGCTCAAGGCGCTCCCGGTTCTCCGGTCGTACCTGTAAATAATCCTCTAATATGATCGTTTGCCCATCCAAATAGAAGCTTTTGAAATTCGGATCGGTATCAAGCGTATGAAGCAGCGTATCCATTAATTTCACAAGCAAGACATGATGCTTCTCATAAGGCAAATACCATTCCCGATCCCAATGCGTATGCGAGATAATATGGGCAGTGCGTTTGTAGGTCATCGTTCAACACCTCTTCTTGTTCGTCATTATAATACTGCTATGCTCACTTGATTTGGTCGGTAGACAGCTAACAGCTGACCTGCTTTATCCACTCCGAATAGAACAGACCTTTCCTTTTCCAGCACAAAAGAATATCGAACGCCAGTCACAGGGTCCTTCACTTCAATATCTGCATTATGGCTGTACTCCGACACGAATACGTACAACGCACCTTCTTCGAAAGTCAGCTTGCGGCCATAGACGCCTGGCAATTGTCCACCTGCTGCCCACTCCAGCTCCTCCGAACAACCCGCGGAGGCTAGTGCGTATTGGTACAATGCCGAGATCGGCTCGATACGATCATTCAGCTCCACCGGCAGCGGACTCCAAATAATGCGTCCTTTGCCGTGCGGCAGCTCGATAAGCTGATCGTTGCCAAGCTCAGCATCGCTTACCTTGGCTTCCTTCCATACCTGCGCAATGCGGCGGTTGCCGTAAGAAACAGGCAGCACGCGATCTCCGATACGAAGTTGTTCCTCACGGAGCACATTCACAAGCTCTCTTGCGCCGAACAGTTCCGCATGGCGATCAACTGGACGCCAGTAAGCGTCAAGACCTGTTGGCCCTGTCAGCAGAAGCGTCGCACCCGTTTTTTCAATATAACCAAGCAGCTGCTCGAACGCAGTATCGTCTATATTATGGGCACTTGGCACAATGATGAGCTTGACAGGGTTTGCTTCAAGCTCCTCCAGATGATATTCCGAAGCACCGCGAAAAGGTTTATTCAATTCGTACGCGAGCACGCGCGTTGCTTTCGTAGTTGCATCAAACGCCAGCTTGCGATTAGAGAAATCGTTCGAATAAGGGAAAATAACAGCGGTATCCTCAAGCTCCCGCCCTTTGAACAAATCTCTGATTTCTTCCATAAACCGTCCAAAATCGTAGGACACGTCAGCCTCCGGCTTCTCCGTGCCGTCCGCACGAAGCGCACCGATATGCGACTCATTGGCATTATCCATATAGAAGTTGGTGTTCCAAATCCACTGAACCGCACCAGCCCCGCCAGTCGCAAAGGCATAAGCATATTTGCGCTCAAGCATGTTTCGCAGCTCTGCCTCCGAACGTTTCGCGCGGCCATCCGGCGTCTCTACGTACATGATGCCAGTTTCCTGCACAAGATTAGGCTTGTCAGCTGTCTTCGCGAAGATGCTGTCCCATACGAGCTGATCATTCAGCCACCACGAATGGACGGTTGTATAATCAACAGCTTCGCCGTAGAAGAATGGAGAAGGCCTTTGCGCACCCAGCGCTTCATCCTGTCCAACCGTAACCATATGGTCAGGGCATTCTTCTTTGATCGCAGCGTACAGCTCCTGCGCCCATCGATTATGCATATCCATAGAGAACAGCACATAATCGAGCCAGCGCGTTCCTTTCTTGCCTTGGTGCATATCTTGCACGTCGAAGTTGATTTCCTCTGGCTCCGGCGGCACAGCCGCTTCAAAGCTTGGCAGTTGCTCCGGTGTCATGTTCCACAGCTTTTGCAGCCTCACAATCGACCCGTGACGCTCCTTCAGCCAAGCTCCATAGGCAGCCTTCTCGAATGGATCTCGCATTGACCTTGGACCATCAGAGAAAATACGCGGCGGATCGAACATGGACGGCTCATTAATTAAATCCCAGTCCACATGCTTAGACTGCTTATGTCTGGAGACAATCGCTCTAATAAACCGTTTCTGAGCCTCAACGCTTCTTGGGTCGAGATATGGATTTTGCCCTTCCCACGTTTCTGGTGTGAAGGAGAAGAACGTAAAGGTTACCTGCAAATCATTCCGCTTCGCTGTGAGCAGAAATGCGTCAATGGCGCGAAGCGCCTCCTCTGAAGCATGGCCGTCCACCTGCATCACATTGCGATAAGCGGTCCATATGCCGGTTCTGATCCAATTAATGCCCGCTTTGCGCATTTGAGCCATATCCCGCTCCCATACGGAAGCGTTCGGCAGGAACAAAAACTTTCGTGCCACATCCGAGGTCATGTAGGTCATGCCCACAACCGGCATCGGCCGGCCGTCCTTCATGAAATAATCGCGTTCAGCTGTAACAGGGCTGCCTTCCGCAAGCAGCTCGCGGTCAAAGCCCCAGAAACCTTGACGGAGAAAACGAACTTCTCCCTCAGAGGATTCCGCTTTGCATTCCACGCTGTAATAGCCGCTCACAAGCTCAAGCGGAACCGGAATACGAACGATCATCTGTTTGCTTGCAACGTCCTCTTGCAGGCTGGCGGTAAAGCGCTGCTCAGGTATGCTGTCATGCTGAACTACAATAGAGAAGCTCCAGCTTACAGCAGATGCGCTCTCGCTTTTTAAGGCAAAACGACTAAGCTTCTGTGCTTGCAGCGTCAGCATAGCCCGCTCTCCTGGCTCGAAGGAAGCATAGTTTGGCTTTAGCCAAAGCTCCGTTACCCCTTCACTGCAAAATGCCGCCCAGCGGCGAAGCTCCTCAGCTCCTCCGCCTTGCCAGAATTGTTCGGTAAGCGGCTGATTTACGAATAGCCAGCGTCCACCCGCGAACGAACCTTTTGTATTTTCCCAAAGCACGACAGGAGCGGCAACCTCTCTGCCCTCCGCAGAAACCCCTTTTAGAAGCGGAAACAAATGGGCGTCCATCGGTCCTGCCGATCCCATCTGATGAGGCAAATCGCTTGTCTTTGTCACATGCGGCACTAGATTCCAAGTGTTCGCTATTTCAAACATCGATTCCTTGCCTTGCAGCAGCGGAATGTCAGAAAGTGCAGTCATACTCTTAACCTTGGCTGCATCCACAGGCAGCACTTCATGGATATGAAGCTCGCGGTGATAAGCCGTTTGCTCAGATTCCGCTTCCCATGCACCAGCTTCATTTTTAGAAACGGGATATTTAAACGGAGCTCCGCCAATATTGATCAAGCTGCCTCCGCGCTTCAGATAGGCTAAGATGTCCGCCCAAGCTTCCTTAGGAAAATAGGGGGCGTGCATGTTTACGAAGCAGCCTCCGTCCGCATCACGAAGCGCCTTACCTAAAGCATTCCCACGAACAACATTGCCGATTTGAACAAGCTGCCCTTCGGAATCAGAGCTTAAGCGAGAATGCAGCGGAAACGACGGATCATAAAAAATAATGGTGCTCATGCTCATAGAATGTCATCCTTCATCGCCTGATAAACAAGCTGTGCGAATAAGCTGTTCGACCATGCGAACCATTTGCGCGTGAACAAAGTTGGATCATCCGAATGAAAGCCCTCATGCATGAATCCTGTATCCGCATCAGTCGCTTCCAGCATCGCAATCAAAGCCAGCTTTTCTTCGCTGCTGGTTGCCGTAATCCCTTGCATCGACAAAGCCATATGCCAAATGTATCCAGGCGGCGTATGCGGACTGCCGATTCCTTTCGCTGCCGTGCCTTCGTAGTAGAACGGGTTATGCTTGCTAAGAGCAAATTTTCTCGTATTTTGATAGATCTGATCATCAGCAGTCGTATAGCCAAGATAAGGAATCGACATCAAGCCGGGCGTGCCTGCATCGTCCATCAGGCAATAGTTGCCGAAGCCATCTGTCTCGTAAGCATAGATAGGTCCAAATTCCGGATGCTGATAAATACCGTACAGCTGAATGCCATGATCGACATCATCCTCGAGCTTTTTCAGCTCCTTTACGAAATCCATGTCACGGAATACCCACTCCGCTATTTCTCTCATTTGACGCAGCGCAACTACCGCGAACATATTGGCAGGCACGTTATAGTGGAAATCACAAGCATCATCGCTCGAGCGGAAGCCCGACCAGATCATGCCGGTATAGTTGATTGGCATGCCTAGGCCATCATTGCGAAGCGAGTCTGTCGGAATGCCGTTATCACGGATAAAACGGTATGGGGAACGCTCGAAGTGACGCTGCTCCGTCTTCCATAGCTCAACGATGCTGCGCATTGCTGCCTTGAAGCCGGAATCAAAAATATCTGTCAGCTCTGTTTCCTTCCAGTAAGCATGCGCAAGGCGCATCGAGAAGCAGATGGAATCAAGCTCGAATTTGCGCTCCCACACCCAAGGAGACATGTCCGTCTCATCCGTTGTATTCCAGTGCCAATCATTGTCCGTTTCATTAAAAGCATTCGCATAAGGATCGATTTGAATATAATCGATATGGCGCTTGATCAGACCGCCAATGATGCGCTGCAAGTCCTTATCATCCTTCGCAAGCGGAACGTAATGAATGACTTGCTCTACGGAATCGCGCAGCCACATCGCAGGAATATCGCCTGTGATCACAAAGGTAGTGCCATCGTCCATCAGTTTCGTCGTCGTTTCCAGTGTATTGGGAAAGCAGTTTTTGAACAGCTGCAGCAGCTTCGGGCGGTGCGCTAGCTTCTGCTCTGCTTCCTTCAGCACATCGTGAACGGACTGCGGCAGCGGCAGCTCAGGCATTGAAATTTTCGGTAATCTAAATTGCTCCATGATCATTGCTCCTTTAGGAAACAGATTTGTTATTATTCTTTAACGGCACCAACCGTCAAACCTTGAATGAAATATCTTTGGAAGAACGGATAAGCGAATACGATTGGACCGGTTGCAAGCACCACCATCGCCATACGCGATGTATCCTGCGGCATCGACTGCAGCACACCTACGCTGAGCGAAGCATTTTGTGAGTTTTGCATAATAAATTGCATACTATTTTCAATCCGCATCAGCATCGATTGCAGCGGCACTAAATTCGGCGTGTTAATATACAGCAGCGCATTGAACCAATCGTTCCAATACCCGAGCGTGCTGAACAAACCAATGGTAGCAAGACCTGGAAGCGACAAAGGCAGCACCAGCTTAAAGAAGATGCCAAACTCTCCAGCGCCGTCTATTTTACCTGATTCGATAATAGCATCCGGTACCATAGTTGAGAAGAACGTACGCAAAATCATAATATAAAATGCGTTGACCGCAAGCGGCAATATTAGTGCCCAAATCGAATCTTTAAGTCCAAGAAGCTGCGTGACAATAATATAAGTCGGTACAAGGCCACCGTTAAACAGCATCGTAAAAAAGGCGAAGAAAGCGAAAAAGTTACGATATTTAAAGCTGTGGCGCGAGATGGCATAAGCAAATAGTGCCGTAAATACAACACCGATAACCGTACCAATAACCGTAACAGCAATCGTTACCCCATAGGAGCGGAGCAACTGATCTCCAGCTTTAAACAAATAGCTGTAAGCCTCAAAGCTCCATTTTTCCGGGAACAGCTGATAGCCATTCTTGGCAAGCGTTGACTCATCCGTAAAGGAGATTACCGTAACGAATAAAAAAGGAAATACGCATATTAATGCAAAAATACCGGCTACAGAATGAAAAATGATATTCCAAGCTGGCGTCAGCCTATGAAAATCGCGGCCTTTCGTCGTTTGAGCGGACACAGCGGTTTTCCTCCCTTCGCAATGCTTGTCTCTATTGGCTATAAGCCACTCTGACTAGAACAAAGCATTGTCTTTGTTGAATTTGCGAACGATTCCGTTCGAAGTAATGACAAGAACGAAGCCGATAAGCGATTGATACAGGCCTGCTGCCGTACTCATGCCGATTTCACCGGTCGTTTTGAGACCACGATATACATAAGTGTCGATAACGTTCGTTACGCTGTACAACGTTCCGGAATCGCGCGGTACCTGATAGAATAGTCCAAAATCCGCGTAAAAGATTTTCCCGATTGCCAAAAGCGTCAATATGGTAATAAGTGGCGTTAACATCGGAATTGTAATGTTGCGAATTTGCTGCCATTTGTTGGCACCATCGATCATCGCTGCTTCATAAAGCGATTTGTCGATACCCATAATAGCCGCCAAGTAGATCACGCTGTTATAGCCAACCGATTTCCAAAGAAACACGACTACAATAATGATTGGCCAGTAGGTTGGATCTGAATACCAGTTCACTGGATCAATACCGAACCAGCCGAAAACTTGGTTAACAACGCCCCGATCTAGGCTCAGGAAGCTGAATACGAAGTAGCCTACGATAACCCATGACAGGAAGTACGGCAGAAACATTCCAGTTTGGTATACTTTTGCTAATCTTTTGTTCGTAATTTCTGCCAGCATAATCGCCATCGCAACAGCAATGACTAGCCCAAGCACGATAAAGAATATGTTATATAACACCGTATTGCGCGTTATGATGTAAGCATCGTTCGTACTGAATAGAAATTTAAAGTTTTGCAAGCCAACCCATTTGCTTTCGATAATGCTTGCCAAGAATCCATCTCGGCTATAACGGTATTCCTTAAACGCGATAATCATACCCGCCATTGGCAAGTAAGAGAAGAAAATAAACCAAACTGTAGCTGGCAATACCATGATCAGCATCGCTGTATTTTTGTTAATATCTTTGAGAAAACGCCCTATGGCTCCCACATGATCACCTCTCTGCAGTCAGATTAATGAGAGAAGGTATGAATCGAATGCCGCGCATTCGCCTCATACCTTCCGCTTGTTTACTTGTTCGCGGCTCTCCACTCGTCAAGCTGACGCTGAGCCTCAGCCATGATTTTTTCAAGTCCAGCTGCCTTAAATTTATCATTCGCACGCGTCAGATAGGTTTCAGGATCAACAGTTCCTGTCATAAGTGCCGCCCAGAATTCTTCCCTCACGTTGTTTACGGACGCGATTTCCGTTGTTACCTTCGACGTATCGAAGTTGAAGCCTAGAAGCGGAGCTTCTGTTCCTGCATCGTTAAACTTCTGGAACTCTTCCCATTTGTTCGTAGGATCCGTTGTGTTCAAGTAAGTGAGCAAAACATTACCCAGCGAAAAGGTTGGCATATCATAGTTTTTGGATTCATCAAGATTATCCATCACATTGTCGCTTGCTTTCTTGTAGTGAACGCCTTCGATGCCTGAATCAACCATGTTGCGAAGTACAGGATCTGTGTTAAGCAGGTTCAAGAATTCCATTGCTTTCTCTGGGTATTTCGAGTTAGCTGAAATTGCTTGCATAGAGCCCATTACAGACCAGTTATAGATAAGTGCATCGCTTGCTGGCGTGGATACGACTGGGTAGCCGTAGCTTGCCGACCAAAGGTTGTCAGCGAAAGGCTGCGATGTCGCACGGTCAGCGAACCATTTGCCTGTCGTTTGAACATCTGTCATCGAATCCATAGTAGCGGCTTCAGTCGGGATGTAGCCTGCTTTGTAGTACTTGTGCATCGTGTTCAAAATTTGTTTCATTTCAGGTGTCTCTAGTACGTTGACGATTTTGAAGTCCGTCGTATCAAGTTTCACAGCCATAGGCAGCTTCTCGATTACGTAGTCGTAAGGTACGTATGGCATTTGGTTTTTATCAACGGCAAATGGATATACGCCTGGCTCATTTTCTTTAATGATTTTGAGCATAGGCTCTAGGCTTTCAAACGTGTAAACTTTCGAAATGTCCAGATTGTATTTGTCTACATACTGCTTGTTGAAGCGCCATACCTCTTGAGCAGGCAGCTCCTTGTTAGCTGGAATGCCGTAGTTATGTCCATCGATCTTAGAGCCTTCCAAGAATGCCGGATCAAGCGTGTCGACGATGCCTTGTCCATGCTCTTTGAGCAGATCATCGATTTGCATGAAGGCGCCTTTTCTAGCATTTTGAACGTAGTCGAATGCCCATGAGGCTGTAAACATAATGTCTACCGCTTCGCCGGATGCTGTCATTACTTGCAGCTTCTGTGCGTAGTCGCCCCAATCGATCATGTTCATTTTAACGGTAACGCCGATTTTTTCAGCTGTATATTTACTAACTTCAGCCATAACCTTGTCTACATCTTTTTGAGGCGTACCAATCGTGTACCAGATCAGCTCTACCGGTTTTTCGGCAGTGCCTTCCGCGCTCTCGTTTTTGCTGCCCCCGCAGGCGCTAAGCACGATGGACATGACCAGCATCAGCGCAAGCGCTGGTATAAATCTTCTTTTCTTATTCATTGTGTAAATCCTCCCCGTATCGTGTTGCGAAGCACAAACCGATTGTGTAAGCATACGCTTACTTCTTTGTCTCTTGTCCCATATTCGCGATGCGTTTTAAGGACTAATATAAAAATAACGGATGTAACGGTTTTCAAATAGAGAACAAAGTAAAGGTATGCTGTACAAATTAAAGAAAAAAGACTGCCCAGTCTTGCTTAGAGCAGTCCTTTATAGTCGGTGGGTGAAATTCCAACATGTTTTTTGAATTGCTTGTAAAAATACCCAGTTTCCCAGTAGCCTACCTTCATGGCAATTTCCTGTACCTTTAGTTGCGTTTCTTTCAGCATTTCCTTGGCCTTGCCGATTCGATATTTGTTAATATATTCAGTGAACGTTTCACTCGTTTCCTTCTGGAACAGATGACCAAGATAGACGGGATGAATATTGTATTGCTGGCTTAGCGATTTTAACGACAACGCCTGCGCGTAGTTTTCATGTACATAGCCCAGCAGTTGCTGAATAATCGGACTTTTCACGTCGCGCATAAGCGAATCCACTGTTAACCTCGCTGCTTCCTTGACCACTGACACCAAGCCTTCAATCGTCTCGGCCTGCATCATCTGCACGAAGCCTGCTTTGTACAGCTCTGGCTGGTCTGCCTGTTTGATTTCTTTCAGCTCCATCTTGAACCGAATCATCAGCTCAATAGCCATGCTCTGAATATAAGCCGGCGTAACGCCTTCAAGCGCTTGATACAACTCAAAATCTGCATCAATCGCCGCGTGCAGGCTTTCCAAATCCTTGGCCTTAATAAACTTCGAGTAGGATGACCAATCCAGCGGCTTAGCCTCTATATTGACAATGTCATTCTTCTCTGACAGCAAGCCATAATCCAAAATAGCCGGCTCGTCCATCAACAGAAAATACTCCTGCGCCTTCTTCGCATGGGCATAGCTTCTTGGCGCACCTTCGCCTATTGCCTCCACGCTGCCGAGCGAAATTCGCATGGGACTGGGCGCAAGCCTTTTTTGCATATTCTCAAGAATGCTTATCGCCTTTTCTTTGCCGGCCGCAGGATCATCAAGCATAAAGACAATAACGAGATCGCCATCAATATCGACAAAAGGCAGCATCGACGGGTCTTGAACGGCGAGCCGCTGCGCAGCCTCATAAGAGGGCTCAAATTGATTCTCCGTCCGCAAAATCGCGGTGATGAGATACGGCGCATCTAAACGAATGTCCAGTATATCGGCCCGTTCGCTCAGCTCATTTGGCGCTATGCGTCCGGTTAACCAGCGATACAATATATTATCCCTAAGAATGCGAATATCATAATCGCTAAAAAGTCGGTCTGGTCTCGTCGTATTCAGCTTGTCGATCGTACCCACAAGCGTCTCCTGAAGCTCGTCGATATTGATCGGCTTGAGCAAATAGTTTTCGACGCCAAGCCTCAGCCCCGACTTAATATAATCAAATTCATTGTAGCCGCTCAAAATAATAACCTTCAAATCAGGTCGGAATTTACGAGCTTCACGAATTAAGGTTAGGCCATCCATGATCGGCATCGAAATGTCCGTCAACAAAATGTCCGCCGCTGATTCCTTGAGCGCCTCTAGCGCATCCTGTCCATTTTCCGCGGAGCCTACAATTTCTAGGCCGTATGCCGACCAGTCAATAATATCGTAAAGACCCTCGATGATGAACGGCTCGTCGTCTACTAAGAACACTCTATACATGCTGTGCTTCCTCCTCGCTTGGAAACTCAATCGTTACGATCGTTCCAACGCCTAGCGTGCTTGTAATATCAAGGCCATAGTCCGTTCCATAAAGCAGCTTCAACCGCTCATGCACGCTGCGCAAGCCGAAGGAATCACCAACCTCCTCCACGGAATCAAGCGATTGACGGATCGTCTCGAGCCGCTTGGGCTCAATTCCGATACCATTATCCTCCGCCTGAATGCGGACTCGTCCTTCTGCCTCATAGACGCTTATTCGAATATGATTATCCGATCTGCGGGGCTGGAGACCGTGCACAACGTAATTTTCTATAATCGGCTGGAGCGCCATGCGCATTATATTTTTTCCAGCCAAGCAATCGTCGCATAAAATCTCGTAGGATAGCTTATCCTTGTAACGAATGCGGAACAGCTCCAAATAAAGACGCGAGGTCTCAAGCTCTTCCTTAAGCGTATTTTCGCCTTTAGGCTGAACGAAGCTTTTGAACAGAACGGACAGGCTATAGATCATCTCACCTACATCCTTCGCCCCTTGCGATACAGCACGCATGCGAATCACTTCCAGCGTATTGTACAAAAAGTGAGGGTTGACCCTTGCCTGCAGCGCAGCAAGCTCCGTATGCTTCTGCTTGATTTCCGCTTTATATACGCGGTCGATATGGCGGGTGAGCTCGCCAAGCATATCATTAAAGCTGCGGGATATTTGTCCGAGCTCGTCTTCCTTATCATCTTGAATACGTGCTGACAAGTCGCCATTCTCCACCTTGCGCATGAAGCGGATAATTTTATTCGTTCGTTTCGCAAAATTCGTGACGACCAAAACAGGCAAGAGCAGCACCACAATAATACAAATCGCGCTAATCAATGCAATGGTGTGCTTCAGCCCCTGATAAGCGGCGGCAACCTCTGCCTTCGAAGCTACGCCGACGACTAGGTAACCCGCTTGAGTTTGAGTAAGTGTCGTCACATGCGATTCCTCTTCAAGCATTACGGTATCATACAGCGCTTCGATTTTATCCGCATAGGGATAACGGATTCCATAGTAGCGGTCAGAGGAGTCGAACAAGACCTCGCCAGTAGGCCCAAGCACGAGAATGTATCCTTTTAATTGCTCCTTATAGCTCTCAAGCGCTTGCTTAATGCGATCGGAATTAAAATAAACAAGAAGCTGGCCTAAATTTTTTAATGAATTTTTGTCCGTGATCGGCACGCGCATTGCGAAGAGCTTCGGATCATGCTGATTAATCGCATTACGAACCCAAGCATTAGGTACAGACATCATGCTATTCTCAAGCGCCATCGCATCTGGAATATAAGAACGCGAGGCGTTAGTTGAAATTAATTTGCTCACATGCCCCTGCTTATAAGCGAATAAAAATTGCTTCTCCGAGCTGTACAGCAGCAAATTCTCGATATCATCATCGTTATCCAGCTTATTTTTAAAATAATCGAGTCCCTTAGCCACATCAATATTAGCATCGTTGGTATACTGATCCAATTGATATTTCATGTAATCATCGAACGGATGCTGCAAAAAATAGGAGAGATGAAGCGACAGCGCCTCATTCCTATACACATCCAGCATCATCGATTGTACCGATTCATATTTGCGAGTAATGTAGCTATTAACGCTTTCCATCGCTTTTTTCTGATTTCCGAGCTCATTGTGGATGATCGATTGTGACATTACATTAAACATAAAATAAGAAAAGGTCACGATCGTTACGGTCGTAATGAGAGCGAACAACAGAATCATTTTCATAAAAAGATTATTTTTGACATAGTTGTCGTACAAGCTTCCAGCCTTCAAAATAAACTCCTTCCTCATGTTTACCCAGAACGATTGAATAGATGAGAACACGATTTTCGCTACAACGCTTAATATTACTTCAAGATGATTTATAGATACAAGTAGGTTGGATAATCAACAGGCCTGTATTTTGTGCAACGCGGCCCTTCGAATCACTCTTTATACTGTCGTACATTGCACAAAGCACACTATTTATCATCATGCCCCATTCGCAGTGATCATCTACAGCCGCAGCTGCAACCACACATAAAAAAGGAGTGAAAACCGGATTTGAGTCCTTGCGCGGTGTGACATGCTGAAGAGATTCTGGATACGGATGAGAAGAGCGTGTTGCTGCTGCACTGCACTTTGTCCATAACTAATGGATGACTAACTTACCCTCCAACCAGCTCTCCAACTACTCCCGTTCCGGTGCTATCCTGCACTTTGGCAGGATAGAAGCTATTTCTTCGAGCTCCCACGAGGCTATGTTGTACCCCTGCACGATAGACCGCCTGACAGGTGTTTCTTAAGCCGAAATTAGTCCATTCTAATGCAAATGTGCAGGATAGGCAGCTCAGAAAGGCTGAAAAGCGCGAAGTTACTGCAAATGTGCAGGATAGCCTGCGTGCGGAGAAAGCGGGGGTTCGTGCTCGGAGTGAATGTACCACTATCCTAGAACTAGCCCCATTCCGGAGAAATATAGAGAAAGTATGGCAAAATGATATACTTTCCCGTGCAACAAAAAAACCGGTTCAGCCAAGACTAATATCGCCTTGGCTAAACCGGTTTACTATGAACAAACTTACAAACGCAGCGTTGTTTTTGTTTCACTTGCCCTGACGATGGCATCCAATATCTCTTGGTTGCGATAGCCGTCCATAAAACCGGCAATCCCATCGGGGATAGTTCCCTCAAGCAATGCCTTGAAATTGGCGTACTGCGTAACCCTGCAATGCTCAGGCACATCAACCGACAGCTTCGCTAGCTGCCCTGGCGCTTCCTCGCGAATCCAGGACACCTCATTCGGATTCAGCGTTGAAGCGTGCAGCGTACCGGAATCTCCGTAGATAGATACCTCATGCTGATTGCCCGATCCGATCGCATTGCGAGTCGTTTGGAAGACACCCATCACGCCACCCGTCATTCGCGCTTGAAAGCTTGCGAAGTCATCGACTTCAATTTTGACCATGTTGCCACTCGCTGGATCTATTCGCTCGGGAATAATCGTATGCAGCTGTGCTGAAAGCTCTTCAAATTCTCCAAAGAGAAAGCGCGCCATGTCGATCATATGCGAACCTAAGTCACCAAGCGTCCCTGTACCGGTAACGTCTTTATTAAACCGCCAAATATAAGGAACATTATTTGATGCCGCGCCCCAGCCTTGCAAATATTGAATGGAGAAGCTGCGAACAGCGCCAATCTTGCCATCGCGTACAAGCTCCCTGGCGTAGCGGAAGGCCGGCGTGTAACGGTAGGTGAATGCGAGCATCGCTGGAACCGGCTGCCGCTCATACGCCTCCAGCAGCGGAGCCGCCTCCTCAAACACACGGGTAAACGGTTTTTCTGCCATGAACGGCTTCCCCGCTTGCAGGCACGAATGGATAATCGCTGCATGGACGTTGTTTGGCGTAACAGACACGACTGCATCAACAGCCGGGTCCTCAATTAGCAAATTATAGTCAGTGTAGCGCTTATCGGGAGCGACACCGAGCTGTTCGCCGACTCTAAGCAGTGCCTCTTCATACACATCACTCACAGCAACCACCTCAAAGCAGCCTTCTGCATTCATCCATCTGATATGCTCTCCAGCCATTCCTCCTAAACCAATTAAGCCGATTCGAAATTTGCTCATCTTTATGTTCCTCTCTTGATTAAGCCTTCGTTGAAATTGGCTCGAGTGGAGGCGTATTGCCGTAGACCGGTTCAGCCGTTTGACTAGGCACAGCCCACCTCACGCCATTCACAATTACCTTCTGGATTTCTTTATTGTAATAGGTCGGATACGTTTCATGTCCAGGGCGGAAGTAGAAGACTTTCCCTTGTCCCCGGTGGTAAGTAACACCGCTGCGGAACACTTCTCCGCCTTCAAACCAAGAGACGAATACCAATTGGTCAGGAGCTGGAATATTGAAATGCTCCCCGTACATCTCTTCCTGCGGAAGCTCGATATACTCGCCAAGTCCTGAAGCGATCGGATGCGCCGGATCAATGACCCAAATCCGTTCCTTCTCATCCGCCTCGCGCCATTTCAGCTGTCCCGTTGGTGTCCCCAGAAGCTTGCTGAAAATTTTCGAAGCATGCCCCGAGTGCAGAACGATAAGCCCCATTCCCTTCAGCACTCGCTGGTACACCTTCTCGACGATGGAATCCTCCACCTCATGATGCGCCAAATGCCCCCACCAGATTAATACGTCAGTTTCGCTTAAGACATGATCAGTCAGTCCATGCTCTGGTTCATCCAGCGTAGCTGTTCCTACTTCATATCCAGCTTCCGTTAAGAAGCCGGCAATAGCGCCATGTATGCCGTTTGGGTAGATTTCGCCAACTGCCGGATTATTTCGTTCATGGCGGTTCTCATTCCATACCGTTACTTTTATCATCAATTGTATGCTCCTTCATCCCTATTACTTAACGCTCGTGTAACGTTCATAAGCGTCAGTACGAATCTCAAGCAATCGTTTCATTCCCATAGCATTCAGCTGTTTGATGTAAGCATCCCACCCCTGATCGATGTTTCCTTTGATGATCCACTGAGCACGGTTCGTTTTGACATAGCTGTCAATATCGGTAGTAAGCGTCGGAAGCTCCTGGAATTCCTCTGCGGTATACATAACGTTCGGGAACGGTGTAGTCACATACTCCCTTCCAAGCTTGTCGATCACGAGCTTCAACCCGTCACCAGTTGTCTCATCTAAAACTATGTTTTTCTCGAAGCCGGGACTCACATATTTAGGGCCAAAATCACGCAGCGATTGATCCCAGTACCAAGCATCTGCGCTTGTGCCTTCAGGTGGATTCATTAGCGCATAGGTGCCGCCTTCTTTTTCCTCAATAACCGTACCTATAGCACCCCAAAAGTTTTGAATACTTGCTTCATTCGTGTAGAACTGATCTGCCCAGCGCGCAGAAATTTCAGGGTGTTTGTTGAACGTCGTAATTAAAAACTCATTGCGTCTTAAGCTTAATCCGACCGGGTCTCCAGCCTGATAGCGATTGCCATCCGGTCCAGCAATCGATGGAATGGTTGCATACTCATCTTTCCATTTGCCAAAGACCGCATCTGGTATCCATTGATTGGAGAAGCCGATAATAGCCGCATCAGGGTTTTGCTGCTTCGCCGTAGACATGGTGTTGTCCTGCGTGAACAGCTCCTGATCAATTAGGCCCTCCGAATACAATTTATGAACCCATTTCAGTGCTTCTTTATATTCATTCGAAGCAGGATAAAACACTGGCTCGTCATTTTTAAGCATCATGCTATTGCCATTGAGATCCGTAATGCCGAAGGGGCTCAAAAAATCCATACTGATGTCTACCGAGCCGCTAAATGGAATTTCATCCGCTTTTCCGTTTTGATTTGGGTCCTTTTCTTTAAACGCTTTGAACACATTGTACAGATCCTCGATATTGTCTGGTACCGCTAGGCCAAGTCGATCAAGCCAAGCTTTATTGATGACGGGCTGCATTGTCGTTATCGGACGTGATGGCAGCCGCGCGGGCAATGAATACATTTTCCCATCCGGGAACGTGCTGATTTGCTTCAGCTCCGGCGTTTCCAGCATGGCCGCTTTAAGATTTGGCATGTAGTTTTCAATATAATCATCCAGCGGTCGGAAATAAGATAGGTTATTTACGATATCGGAATCCGAAAAAACATTGTCTCCAAAAATAATGTCAGGCAGCGTACCGCTAGCCAGCATAATAGACTTTTGCTCACCCCAGTCATTGGAGGACATCACTTGCCAATTTATTTTAATATTCGTTTCTTTCTCAAGATCCTGCAGCCATTTATTTGCTTTAAACGTATCCCCCATATTGCCCCAACGAACGGTAAGGACATCAAGCGTGATCGGTGTCGTTACAATCGGCAAGCCTGCTTGGTTGAATTCAGAGTCCGTTTTTGCAGGAGCCTCTTCCTTTTTACCGGCGCAGCCAATAAGGGTAAATATCATACTAAAGCTCAGAATCAATGTAATGAACAATCTTTTCCCCATCGTTTTTGATATGCGGCTCATTCGAGTGTTCCCCCTCTTCAAATTATGATTATCCTAAGGCCAGCTTACTTCACAGCGCCAATCATCACCCCCTGATTGAAATACTTTTGCACAAATGGATACATGCACATAATAGGAAGCGTAGACACGATGATAACGGAATAGCGCATTAGGTTGGCAAGTCGCAAAGCGATAACGGCCGCTTCGCCAGTTCCCATGCTGGACTGCATCTGGTTTGTAATTAAAATATTTCGCAGCACAAGCTGCAGCGGATACAAATCCTGATTCTTCAAGTAAATGAGTGCGTTAAAATAGGAATTCCAATAGCCTACCGCCGTCCAAAGTGCCAAAACCGACAGAACGGCTTTGGACAACGGCAATACCATTTGTACATAATATCTGAGGTTGCCGCAGCCGTCGATTTGCGCTGCTTCCCACAAATCGTCAGGAATGCTGGACTGGAAAAACGTCCGCGCCACGATAATATTGAAAACCGCAACCGAGAATGGCAGTACCATGACGAGAAACGAGTCGTACAAGTGAAAATCGCGGATCGTCAAAAAGGTAGGAATAAGACCGCCATTAAAAAACATGGTGAATATAAAAAACATCGTGATGCTCTTGCGGCCGATAAGATCCTTTCTAGAAAGCGCGTAAGCTGCCGAGACATTAATGACTAAGCCAATTAACGTCCCGATTACGGTATAGAGAATCGTATTTCTGTAGCCTATCCATATATTAGAATGCTTTAACAGCTCCTTATAGCCATCCAGCGTAAAGCCCTTTGGCAAAACCCACATCTGACCGTTAGCCACTGCTGCCGGATCACTGAATGATGCGATAACGATAAAGTAAATGGGATAAACGATTACGATCAGCATCACTATAGCAAACAAGTATAACAACATTTCCACTATGTCTATTTGACTCTTTTTTTCCTTCTGTTTTGTCGAATTCACCACAATGTCCATCTCGCTCATCCGTATCGTTCCTTTCTGTTACCACAGGCTGTTTTCACTGTATTTTTTGGCTGCCTGATTAACAATAATCAATAAGATAAAATTAATAATGGTATTAAACAGATTGATAGCCGAGGAAAAGCTGTACTGGCTGCTCAGCATCCCAATTTTATATACATAGGTAGCAATGACCTCACTGGAGGAAATATTCAAATTATTTTGCATGAGATAAACCTTTTCAAATCCAACACCGAGCAGTCCGCCAATGCGAAGAATGAGCAGCGTAATGGCTGTCGGAAGCAGCATTGGAATATCAATGAAGCGAATTCTTTGCCAGCGGCTTGCTCCATCCACCTTCGCCGCTTCGTAAAGGCTTGGATCAACGGCTGATAACGCCGCAATGTAGATGATGCTGTCCCAGCCGGCATGCTGCCATACATCTGTCCAAACGTAAACGCTGCTGAACCATTCGACCGAGCCCATCAAATTCGGGGCCTCCGCACCAAACAGACGATAGATGTTGCCCAGCAGTCCGCTGCCAGGCGAGAACAGGATCAGTATGAGACCAACCATAACGACGGTAGAAATAAAATGAGGCATGTAGGTCACCGTCTGGAAAACATGCTTGAATCGATTCACACGCATTTGATTAATCATCAGAGCAAGTATAATCGGTATCGGAAAGGTGGCCATGCTGTAGAGACTAATAATTACTGTGTTTTTAATCGTAATCTTAAATTGATAGGAATTGATAAACTTCTCAAAATACTTAAGTCCTGCCCAGGGGCTTTCCATAATTCCGAGAGCGGGACTGTAGTCTTTAAAAGCAATCAATACGCCATACATCGGTTTATACGAAAAAAGCAGAAGCAGCACGACTGCAGGCAGCAGCAATAGATACAAGCCCCAGTTCTTTCTTATCCGGCCAATCGTAAGCTGCGTATTAATGTTGAATTGGCTGGTTTTCAAAGAGATTCCCCCATCCTTATTGTTCTTAACTCTATGTCGTCTAACCGCGCGCTCTTGCTTCTTTATTATAGATGCTGCTTTTTTGACAATGCGGACCTTCCTAGGTCGCCATTCGGACTTTTATTATCTTTTATACGATTCATAGGAAATAGGTCCATACAAATAAAAGAGACGCTGACACTATTCAGACTTTCTTTCGTTTTTTTCGGACTTTCGCGCAAAAACAAAGAAACGAGGTGACTTATTATGGCGCGTTCGCATTATAATAGGTTTTACTAGCAGACAGTAAGTTTAGAGAGAAGGAATTTGTATGAGAGCTATGAAAAAACAGACGACAGGCAAGTCCTACCCGATTAGGCACTACGTTAAAGTGATGCTCTTCATTTTGTTCTCTGTATTAGTAGTGGATTGTTTTATTAGCTTTGTCGCGATTTCTATGGTCAAACAGCAAACGACTAGATATTTGCAGGATACGGCTAATATGTATATCAATCGTATAAACCTTGATTTCTCCAATATTAATCGATACATGGGCTGGACGCTCGCAAACGATGAAATCGTAAAAACGCTGAACCAGCACTATCCTAGTGACAATGAGTTTTTAAAAGCAAATAGCGAGCTGTACAAACGTTTCTCTGAACTTCAAAAAAATTATGAGAACGATTACAATTTCTTCATCTATTTAAAGGATCAGCAGTATTTTTTAAATTCCGCTCCAACAAACCTGATCTATCCCGATTATTTGGAATTAAAAAAACAGATTCTATTTAATGTCCAAGATGAGAGTACGCTTGAAAAATATTATTCCAAATGGTCGCCTATACTGCTGAACGATAAATATTTCATCATCAATATTGTGCCTTATTATGAAAGCTATCTGATCTGCCTAATTTCTACAGATAATCTGATCAGTCCGCTGCAGCAGATGGATCTTGGAGGCGACGGATTTGTTTCCCTTATTGATCATAATGGAGGGGTTCTTGATCATCCGGGCTCTGCTAACGACAATATAAGCCAAAGCGACGAGGAAAAGGCATCCTTTCTAGGACTGTTCCAGACGAGAACCACCTTCAGTGAACCATTCGCAAATGCCGCCTTCGGAGTGAAAATACTCATTAAATTCGGAGCCTTTGAAAAAATCATGATTGCCCAGCTTCTCATTATGCTCCTTGCCGCTATTGTTGCTTGTGCCTTATGCGGCATCATGGTTTATTTCAACATTCTGATTCTACGGCCATTAAAAAACTTTTCGTACAGTCTCACTCAGTTTAATGAAGACAGCAAGCCTCTCGATCTCAAGATGAATAAGATTGTTGAGCTGGAGTATGCGAATAAGCTGTTTAAAAATCTGCTCGAGCAAATACGAATTTTTAAAATCGATATGTATGAGAATGAGCTCGAAAAGCAAAAAATCCAGCTGGATTACATGAAGCTGCAAATCAAGCCTCACTTTTTTCTCAACTGCTTAACCAATATTCACAGTATGGCCCAAATGCATATGTTTGTGGAAATTGAAAGTATGGCTATTTCAACGTCCAATTATTTTCGTTATCTTTTTCAAAACGGGCAGGATTTCGTTAAGCTAGGCGATGAGCTCGATCATGTCCGTATTTATTTAGAAATTCAAAAGCACCGTTACAGAGATGCATTTACTTACCATATTAATCAGGGGGACGGTACTAAACAGATGACTATTCCACCGCTAGTTCTCCAAACCTTCATAGAAAACGCAGTGAAATATGCGGTATCACGAGTAAATGAGGTGCAAATTCGTTTAGAGGTTGAGCTTGAAATCGAAGAAGGGGAAGAGATAGCAGTCATTCGCATCTCTGATACAGGCCCTGGATTTGACCAAGAAACACTCCATCGGCTCGACAGCGGACAGCCGCTGGATCAAACGGAAGGAAATCATATCGGCATCATGAACACAGTGCAGCGCCTTGTATATTTGTACCGCGGCAAAGCGGATATCCAATTTACTAATGTCGAGGCCGGAGGCGCCTGCGTCACCTTATCCCTCCCTCAACTGAAAGGAGCAAAACCATAATGAATGTGCTTCTAGTAGATGACGACTACTTTGTCGTGACGGCGTTGGAGAAAAAAATAAATTGGCAGGCGCTTTCGATCGACCATGTGTATACGGCTTTCAATATTGCCCATGCGCAGGAGCTGTTGAAGCAGCACCCCATTCACATTTTACTTTGTGATATTGAGATGCCGCAGGGCAGCGGTTTGGAGCTGCTTGCTTGGATTCGGGAGGAGCAATACAGCGTACAGACCATATTCCTGACCAATTATGCTGATTTCAACTATGCGCAAAAAGCGATTGAGCTGCAAAGCTTTGACTATTTTTTAAAACCGATTGAGTTCGACAAGCTAACGCTTATTATTCAAAAGGCAGTCTTCAAAGCAAATGAACAGCAAGGGGTAGCCAAGGCGATCAAAGAGGGTTACTTCTGGCAAAAAAATCAAAAAAATGTGCAGGAGCATTTTTGGCGCAAGCTGATTACGGGGAAAACGACTTATGCTAATCCAGCCAACATTACCTATTTAATGGAGGAGCAAAATCTTTCTTATACCTTGTCCGATTTGGTGCTGCCTGTGCTCATTCATATTTTTCCATACGATGAAAGTCTGGGAAAGAAGGATAAGGATCTATTCGATTTTGCGCTGCTGAATGTTTTGCATGAGCTTCTCCAGCACGCCAGCTTTACCGTCGAAACGATATTGGAGTTTAAGGAGTCCAATTGGATCGCTATCCTCAAATGGAAAGAACAGCCTGATCTCGGTATTGTAGAGCATATTTGCGCTACGCTTATTCAGAGGGCAAATCAATTTCTCAAATGCGATGTATGCTGCAATATTGCCGCCATAGGGAAGCTTGAGGCTATCCATCAAGTCATGATAGACCTGCTTAACATGAATGATAAGATCATTAAGTACCGCAATCAAACCTTTTTATTGGAGCATTTCCATCAGCAGGAAGCGTCTTATACGCCACCAGATTTAACCCTTTTGGAACAGCTGCTAGAGCAAAATAAACCGAGTTCCTTTTTGGAGGAAACAAGTAAATATTTACAAAACATATCTCATCATCAGATGCTGAATGCGTCTGTCCTAAGCCTGTTTCGGCTCGACATGGTGCAGCTTGTATATGCCTATCTCAAAAGCAAAGAAATACTGGCTCACAAAATGTATACCGGCAGAACCAACGACCAGCTGTTTATGCAGTCCTTGAACTCTATCGAGGATATGGAAAGCTATCTCCGATATTTGGTGAACACGGCAACGGAATACCGGAGCTTCACAGAGCAGCCCAACTCTGTTGTTGAAGAAATTAAGCATCATATCCGTACGCATTGCGGCGATGAGCTGTCAAGAACGAGCCTAGCGGAAATCGTCTATCTTAATCCCGATTACTTGGCTCGATTGTTTAAGAAGGAAACGGGCATTTCATTAGGAAACTATATCATTCAGGCCCGCATCAAGGTTGCCAAGCATTTGCTGGAAACGACTCAGCTATCCGTTAATACGATTGCCAGCAAAACAGGCTACACCAATTACTCCTACTTTACGAAGCTATTCAAACAGGAAATTGGCTTTACGCCTAATGAATATAGGAAAAATCGATAGTTTGCTGCTTGCTGCTTGGTAAAGTGTGGCTTTGCACCCTCCTAAAACATGACCGAATACAAAAAGCCGCGTTTTCTACGGAGGAACACGCGGCTTCTCACCCTTAGTTCGAGTTTTGGAACTATAGCATCACTTATCACCATAATGTGTGCGAAAAGCAAAAAACTCAATCATCCCATTTTGAAGGCGGTAGACTAATCTGTTGGTGTCATCAATGCGACGGCTCCAATATCCGGATAAATCCCCGCGCAGCGGCTCCGGTTTTCCTATCCCCTCATAGCCATTGCGTTCAATATCTTTAATTAGTTGATTGATCCTTTTCAGCGTTTTCCGATCCTCGGTTTGCCAGTACAAATAATCTTCCCAAGCATAGCTTGTAAAAATAAGATTACTCATCAGCCATACGCTCTAAAACATTCATCGTTTAAGACACTGTAGTTCCTTGCTCCATTTGCTGGATGGATTGCTTTAATCTTTTAAGATTAACCGGGTTATAGAATGGATCGGTCTGGGTTGTGATTTCAAAAGGAATTCCACCTTGGCGTAGTGACTGCCTAACAAAGATATTTATAGCCGTCGTCATGTTCATCCCTAAATCCGAAAAGAGCAATTCCGCTTCCTTTTTCAAGTCTTCATCTATCCGAATATTGATATTGGTTTGTGCCATTTTCAACTCCCCTTTTCAATAACATTATTTACATTGTATTATATTTTATTCACATGGTAAATACATTGTGCGTATTATTACAATATGAAAAATACTTGCACAGCGTAGACATGGATTGGTCTTATTACATATGACGTACCACCATTGTTCCAGCCATTTTCAACACCGTCCAGCTCGCTTTCGTTCGTCTAGATGAGCAAGGTGAAACAGCTGGCGCCGTCCTTTAGCGGCGCCAGCGCGTTACATTCCCAGAAATATAGAGCTAGTATGGCGAAATAATATACTTTCCTATATTTGGACAAAATCACCCTTACGGGTGACTGGAAATCACAGTCGCGTCCGCTCACACTTCTAACGGAAACCAGAGACGTTAAATCGCCTTTATTTCTCGTTTCAGGATTGTAACGGAAATACAGGCCTCTATTTGTACCCTACATGCCCGATCTTGCTTCATTTATGCGTAATAGCGTCTCCCTCTTCCGTTAAAATGTGACGCTAGCCAAAAATGGTACTTTAGCGTCTCTGATTTCCGTTAGCTTTCGTTAGCTTTCGTTATCTGCTCTAGGCCCTCCGTCTGCTGGCGCAGCATCGTTATCCAGAGGTTCGGAGAATCCCTAGTTTCCTATATAACAAAAAAATATTCGCTATCCTGCGCCTGCGCAGAATAGCGAATACATGATACTGCTTTTATCACATACCAATTCCCTGCTCCCGAATCTCTACAGCAGTGTCTCCGCGCCGTCAATAAATATCTCCGTCCCCGAAATATGGCTCGATTGCTCCGAAGCGAGGAACCAGACCAAATCAGCTACCTGCTCCGGCTGCCCTGGCCCATGCTCAAGCGGTTGATTGCCTTCCGGATATTCTACAGGAATACTAATTTTATCTACCTGCTTCGTACGGTCTGTATTCTCGCCAATATTCGTTTCGATTGCCCCCGGGCATATGACATTGACGCGAATTTTATAGCGAGCCAGCTCGAGAGCAGCCATCTTCGCAAAGGCAACTTGTCCGGCTTTGGAGGCGCTGTATGCCGACATGCCAAACCCCGAAAATTTCCGGCTGCCATTAATGGAACTTGTAATAATGATGCTGCCGCCCGCTTTCTTCATATGAGGAATTGCATATTTAACCGTCAGATACGTTCCCTTTAAATTCGTAGTCAACGTCTCGTCCCATGATTCTGGTGTTAGATCCTCGATCGGTGAGAGTGTGCCGTTAATGCCTGCATTGGCGAACACGATGTCGATATGCCCAAAACGCTCAACAGCAGACTGAAACGCCTTCTCCATCCGCTGCGGGTCAGACACATCCACATCAAGGAATATGGATTCCCCTCCCATTTCCTTGATGTTTTTCTCAACATCCTCGGTTCGGTTGTCGTTCAAATCAAGCAAGCAAATATTCGCGCCTCTCCGGGCAAGCTGCAATGCGGTTGCACGGCCAATACCTGATCCTGCACCCGTAATGACCGCTACTTTGCCTTTCAAACAATGCTTGCTGGATGCATCATGCTGCTCATTATGCGATTGGTTCATGCCAAGTTTCCTCCCTTGAAGCTTTTTAATGAATATAAACCGTTATACCCCTCAGTAAACAAGTTTATTCATAATCAATTTAAACCAAATAGTACCTTGATCATATGAGGGATTTAGTCAACAATATTTCATAGAGGAGTTTGTAAACAAGCACACCTCTCATTAGGTATTGGGGGGCAAATCAGAAATGATGTCTTTAAGAAATATGGTGCGCGGCTTAGAAAATGATGCTCCAGCCAAACAACTGATTCAGTTTTGGGAACATGATCCGGAAACATTAAAGTTTTGGAGAGCAAGCAGTAACTTTATTTATGTATTTGAAAGAAACGGTAATCCACATTTCCTCAGGTTTATTCATGAAGAAGACAACACCATCGAGAATATCCAGACTGAACTAGATTTCATGCTGTATTTGAGAGACAAAGGTTATTCGACCGTTGCACCTATTCGCTCCAAGAACGGACATTGGATAGAAACCATTTCAAGTAAGCACGGTTTTTATTACGCAGTGGTCTTTGAGCAGGCCAAAGGAATCCATATCCCACTTGATCAAATGTTGAATCTTCATTTTGAACATTGGGGTAAATCTCTCGCTTCGCTTCATCAACTATCCGAAAACTATAGTGCTGGAACCACCTCACGAAGAGGCTGGGCGGATATTCTTGCGTTTATTTCATCGGTATTGCAGCGTTATCCGAAAGAAGTTGGGGTCAGACAACAACTGGATCAGATACGGGAATTGTTCAATGGTCTGCCCACTGGTGAGGGACATTCAGGTCTAGTTCATTATGATTTCGAGACCGATAATATCTTCTATGTAGCAGAGGAATCGCGGTATTGTGCTATTGATTTCGATGACATGATGGATCATTGGTTTATGATGGATATTACATCTGCCATTTCCGATCTGCTTGAACAAGCTGACAAGGAAGCTTGTAGGAAGATTCAGCAATTTCTTGCGGGGTATAGATCAATCAAGCTATTAGACGAGGCGTATATAAGCTTACTCCCTATGTTTCAGAAGTTTTCAGACCTCTACACACTCGCAAGACTGCTTCGTAGTGTTGAAGATATGGACATCGCTAGTTCGCCAGAATGGGCTATTAAGCTTAAGGAGAAGCTGCTGGGAGTATGCGCTCAAATACGTGAACGTTATCGCCCAGCAGTTAAACTTGCGGCGATCGATCAAAGTAATTGGTATGCCTGCACCCAGCTCGAGGTTACAGGCGAACAGAAAAACATGTTCCCTATCCCAATTGTGTATTGGCTCGCAGAGTCAGCCTACTGCGGATTTACTCCCTTGGCGATATATGCTGCCGAACAGTTAATCGGATTTGCAGTTTACGCGGTCGACCCTGACGACGGAAGCTACTGGATCATGGCCTATATGATTGATCATAAATTCCAGCATAGCGGATGGGGACGATCCGCTATGCTGGAGCTCATGCACCACATGAAGGAAAAGCACGGTTGCGATCAAATCCGACTTGGACATCGGTATGATAATGAGCGAGCATCCAAGCTATATGCTTCTTTAGGTTTTGAAGAAATAGACCGCAACGATCATGAAGTCATACGACAGTTGAAACTTTCCAGCTTTAGCAGTGAAAATGCCGGCTCAGAAAGTTAGCGCTAACCTATTACCTTTATACTCATCGTGGCATATTGTCGAGTACAATTGCCGATTTCCTTTTAGATACAGATACCCACTATTCTATCCCATCAAAAAATAGGATTTTGTACACTTGCTCTTTTAACAGCGCAGAGCTTATTTCGGAAAATATCAATCAAGTTTTTGGTTCAAATATTTGTCATTAATGCTATATTAAATAAACTGGACTGCTACATTGAAATTACGGCGTAAATGATCAATTACGGGAGATAAAACGAGGAGTGAGCTATCTACTCCACTATCTTAAAACTGCTTTTATTCCATCTTTAAACGGGAGTGATTATTTTCATAGAATCATTAATAACGTTAATAATGAACATTATATCTCTGTTAATTAGCTTAACATTTCTGTTTTATGCTTATCGTACATATGTGACAGGAAGAATGACTGGTGAAAAAATAACAAAACACCCCTTTAAAGGGCTGAAAGGATTTAAACTTAAAGAACAATTCCTAAGGCTATGCTTGTTGCTTATCGTTCAGGGTGTACTCTTTTTATGTTTAAGCTTAGTATTTAATGAAAGAACAGCCGTTGCTCAAATAGGCTTAGGTGTCTCTATCGCCGTAATACTTACTTCTTTTAATTTAACTAGGTTTGGGAAAAATGGTGTGGCTATTGGAACTCACTTTTATCCATGGAGTGATTTCCAGTCTTATATCTTCAATATGAAGCTTTCTAATACGAATGAATATTATCCCAATGGAAAATGTCTGCTGACGCTTAGAGAATCTGGAGAGGAAATTCAATTATTTATATATAAGGAGTCTGAACAAGAACTTAAGGCGATATTTGATCAGTATATGAGAACTTGAATTCAGTCAAGTATAAACAGGCCAGTAGCGACCCGGAAAGGATCGCTGCTGGCCTGTATTGGACTGTACGACGAGACACGACTTGGCGTGCTCTAATACCGCTTCCGGATCGTTGCCTTGTATGCGCTGATGATCTCGCGGCAGGCAATACAGCAACTCGAAATACTGGCCGTCTACCGTAATCCATCCGCTTGCGAGCCGCATTCATTTTCGCGCATACTGCCCACCACCTTTATTTCTGTAAATTACATGCTGTCTATAATCATAATTCTCATCGTCAAACTTATTCGTATAAAGTTGATTTCTGCTGCTTCTGCACTGATACGAAAAAACAGTAAGCCTTCACATAACGGGGTTATGCGAAGGCTTACTGTTAACTATTGAGCTTTTCAGCAGCCCGCAGCTCTCTAGCTCTGCTTTTGTTGCACCTCTGATTCAGCAACCTTTTTTACATCTTCCAGAAATTTAACTACGACCTTCTCCGATGCAAATAGCATAAACAGCTTCACAAACCATTTTAACGCTTTATTGGTTGCAGTATATCTTAGCTTTGTAGTCTGATCATTTACTCTGTGCAATTCATATAAAGCTGTGATCTCAAAGTAGTTTGCCAGCGTGAATCCAATCTTCAATTTCTTATCATTCGGATGATTTGAATATTCTAGCGTATGAACATCATATTCTTCTATGCGCTTGCCTTGTTTATACTTTTGACGGTATACACTGCCGACAAATTCTTCAGTTATTTTAATGGGTTCATTCGACACCACTTGAGGCATAATCTTCTGCATCTGCTCCAACGAACCATCTACATACGACCATACATGTTCAATTGGAGCGTTTATCTCAATTTCCCTTGACCATTGCTTCAATCTATTTTCCCCCTTTAATGTCCTATCTTAGGCATGTTAATTATCCAATCATTGAGATAAGGAAAAATGTACCCATTTGGTGGGAAGCCGGAGGATAGATCTATTTATTAGACCTATTCCTGCATTTTAAGCTGAATTGGCGGATTTAGATCTAAAAACTAGACTTATTTCACCGCAGAGCAGGCATTATGTGCCCATTTGGTGGGAACGTGAGGGAATTGATCTATTTATTAGACCTATTCCTGCGTTTTAAGCTGAATTGGCGGATTTAGATCTACGAATTCAGTCTACTAAAAGGATAACCTCTTTTCAAATGACATTCCCTGTGACTGGATAATCAACACGCCTGATCCTATCTATCTATTTTACATGATATTTCAAAATATCAGAATACGAGGTTATTTCTAATCTGCAGCTGCTCTCATAATATTCCTAGTTCATTCACTTTGCGCGAACAGATGGCATTCAGTTATACTTACTCTGAATGAGGAAAAAGCATCTTAGAAGGAGTTGACACTCGTATGCAGCATTCAGGAATTCCTGTTCTCAAAAACATGCATGCATATTCGGCGACAGTGCAGACCGATGAACGCAGCAATCACCAGAATACATACCGTTTATTATTTATAGAAGCACTTTCGGTTACACTGACAATCAATAACAGTACACATACGCTGAAGGGCTTCGGCTGTATATCACTGCCGCCAAATACATCCCTTCATATTCATAAGGATGTCACCGAAAGCCTCCAGCTTC
Organism: Paenibacillus sp. FSL H8-0548; assembly: GCF_038630985.1. Taxonomy (NCBI): domain Bacteria; kingdom Bacillati; phylum Bacillota; class Bacilli; order Caryophanales; family Paenibacillaceae; genus Paenibacillus; species Paenibacillus sp. FSL H8-0548. The sequence goes on along the minus strand of NZ_CP152049.1, from coordinate 688,955 downwards.
CTTCTGAACAAGTTCGCATATATGCCTGTGACTACGAATGGATAGGCGAGAATCCAGCCAATGATCCTTTGCTCACTCCGATGCTGACAGAGCAGAGTAATCCTTTCCTGCTTGAACAAGTATCTACACTGTATGATTCATACAAAAACCAATTTTCTAACAGCGTATCACAGCGACTTCCCATACAGGCACAATTCTTGACCCTGTTCGCTGATGTATGGTGGGCACTCGAGCAGCCCGACTCTATTCACTTTACCAAGCCGCTCGATGGCATTGACCAAGTAATTTCTTATCTCCACACGCATTATAATCGCAAAATCCAGAGAGATGACGCTGTATTCATGTCTGGTTTAAGTTTGCGGAAATTCACATTAAGCTTCAAGCAGCGTACTGGCTCTACTTTTATCGAGTATCTCAATCGCATACGCATCGACAAGGCCAAGACCATTATGCTGCAATCCCAAGCATCGTTAAATGAAGTTGCCAATCAAGTCGGTTATTCTGATGAATTCTATTTAAGCCGAAAATTCAAACAAGCCACGGGGATGTCGCCGACTGTTTATTTGGGTAAACCGCTAAAAATAGCGTCCTTGGATCATGCGTATACGCTGGATTTGCTCTCGCTTGGCGTCACGCCCTGTGTAGCCATCACAGATGCCTGGGTGAATCATCGTTTCCAGCTGCCGCAAACTTCCAATTCATTTCAGCCCCTCTATTGGCAAACACAGCATGCAGAGCGGCTCCAAATACTCCAGAGCGTCAAGCCTGATATTATATTGTATCCTCTTGTGGAAGCCAGCGAGTACCGCCAGATTGAGCAGTATAGCGATATTGGCCTAGTTATACAGATTCCATGGCGCGGTATCAACTGGAATCAACATTTTATGCATATTGCTCAGCTCACCGGTTTGGAGAAACAGGCACGCAGCTGGCTCGAATACTTCGAGCACAGAGCAGGACAGATTCGAGAATCTTTGCACCTGGCACTGAATCCTCAAACAACTGTTGCCGTGATTAATGTGCGGAGCGATCGTTCACTCATCTATGGATATGGCTACATGGGGGCAGATTTACTCTACGACATCCTGCAGCTTACACCCCCTCAGGCAGTGAAGGCGATGCGCATTCAAGGGTTCGAGCACCCAGAGTTTTCTCTCCCTCAATTGCCTGCGTACGATGCCGATCATTATTTCGTATCCATTGAGAACAATCAAGCGGCAAGACTGCGTGCAGCGGACATGATGAAGAGCACGGAATGGTTGGAGCGAACAGCTGTGAAGCAGCAATGTGTATATCCAGTGGACATGACCAAATGGTACGGCTACGGACCTGCTGCACTGGATGCACAACTGGATGATATCGTGCATTATCTTTTGCCCAATAATCCAAAGAAATAGGAATGAATCTGACATGTACATGGTCTGTTGCAGCTGCTATAGTTATTGATGATAATGATAATCATTATACATAGGAGGGTAATAGGCAATGAGTAGAAAGAGAATAATACTGGTTTGTTTCATGGCAGTCATCATGCTTGTAGGATTAATCGCATGCAGTAATTCGAAGGACTCGGACAGCAGCGCAAATAATCAAGCAGGAGCTAAGGCGACAGACAGCGCAGCAGCAAACAACGCTAAGGCCGATGATACAAGCACGGAAGCGGCTACCCGTGTATATGAACATATGGCAGGCAGCTCGGAGATTCCTGTCAAAGCAGAACGTGTAGTCACAGATTGGTACTATGGTCAGCTCGTTGCCCTTGGACTCAAGCCTATCGGTACGGATGATTATGTGCTGAACAATCATCCCTTCATCGAACAAGCGGGTACTGAGAGCATTGGACAATCTTTGGAGAAGGTCATCGATCTTCAACCCGATCTGATTATTTCATGGGGAGATGGAAAGTACGAGCAGTTTTCCAAGATTGCTCCAACGGTTCCATTGGAACTAAGTGGCGGACCTAAAGATTCGGTGCGTATATTCGGAGAAATTCTTGGACGGGAAGCAGAAGCAGAGCAATGGATCACTGCATTTGATGATAAGATTCTAGCAGCTCGGCAAAAAGTCTCAAGCACCATTGGCGCGGATGAAACCTTCACCATCTTCAATATATGGAAAAACACATTGCGTGTATATGGTTTTGTCAATATGGGCGGCTACGCTCTGTATGAAGCTCTACAAGTAACACCAGCTCCAAAAGTTGATGAAGTGTTCCGCAATTCCGAGGAATGGTATCGTGAAATCTCGTTCGAGGTGATATCAGAATTCGCGGGCGATCACATTATCTTGACCAGCTACGATCCCGATGGTACTTCCACTGTCCTGAAGGACCTTGAAGCCAGCCCCATTTGGAATAATCTCGATGCGGTCAAAAACGGACGCGTACACACGATTAACTATAATTACTTGTATAATGATGACCCTATTGCAATCGAGAATCAGATTGACATATTGGCTGACGCTATCCTTACTGGACGCTAGTTTTAATATTGCCCAACAGAATATAAGCCCTCTTCTTATCCGTCAGGTTGCGGTCATGAAGAGGGTTTATTTCCCTATCAACTACTGGTCTGCCCCCATGCGTATAAATCGGCTGCAAATCGCTTCTATATCCGCTTGGTCATGAGATACGAGCAGGCAGGTCGTATTCGACTTTTGCAAAATCTCGCGCAGCTCGCCGCGAATCGAAAGCTTCAGCTCCGCATCCAAATTGCTGAACGGCTCGTCCATCAGCAATATGGCTGGACTAGGCGCCAGCGCACGCGCTAGGGCAACCCTCTGCTGCTGGCCGCCGCTCAGCTCATGCGGATAACGCTTCGCATAATCATCCAGCTGAATGAGCTCCAGCATTTCCTTCAGCCGCTCTGCTCTGCCCTGTCGCTTTAGCCCAAACGCAATATTGGCTTCTACCGTCAAATGCGGGAACAGCGCATAATCCTGAAAGACCATGCCGACGCCCCGCTTTTCCGTCTCCACAAAAACGCGCTCGTTCATGATCACCCTATCGTTAATGGACAGATTGCCCCGCTCTGGCTCCTCGAGCCCTGCAATAATGCGCAGCAGCGTGCTTTTCCCGCTGCCGCTTGCCCCGATAATGCCGACGATTTCACCTTTTTCCATCACGAATGAAAAGTTATCTATTACAGGCTTCTGCTTCTTAGCGTAACGGAAACGGATGTGCTCCGCTTCAACATAACTCATCACAGCTTCCCCCTCTCCATCATGATAATAAGCAGCACTGGAATAAGGCTGACAACGATAAGCAGCAGCGAGGGCAGTGCTGCTTCATATATGCGCTCATCGGAAGCGTATTGGTAAGCGCGGGTCGCCAGCGTATTATAGTTAAATGGACGCAGCAGCATGGTTAGCGGCAGCTCCTTCATAATTTCAACAAACGTGACAATAAAGGCGGTAACGAGTGATCCTCTCAGCAAAGGCATTTCTACCTTTATGAACGTTCTCATTTTACTAGCGCCAAGCGTCCTTGATGCCTCCGAATAGGCAAGCGATATTTTTTCATAGCCTGCCTCAAGCGCATTATAGCCCGTTGCCATAAAACGGATCACATAGCCGGTAATCAGCATCCCTAACGACAAGCTCAGTACCAGCCGTCCCTTCCCCAGTCCCGCAAGCTCATATATAGGCATCAATCGCTCATCCAGCATAATAAAAATAGCTAGAACGCCAATCGCTATAATCGCACCTGGAACTGCATAACCTGCCGTCATAATACGCGCCAGCACGTACGCCGCGCCTGAAGATAAAAGACGTGCGGTTCTCGCGGCTATCAGCGCAATGATTAATATAATAACCGTACCAATCATCGCACCTGTTACACTATTTAGCATCAGGTCAGCAAAGTCGGTACGCCACACCTTCCGGTACGATTGTATGGACCACATTACAAGCTGGCTCACTGGGGCTAAAAAAGCGAGTATCCATACAAGAGAGCAAAACATCATCGCACCGTATGCAGCCATTCCTTTGAGACGGCTAGGCGATAGCGGCTTGCTCCTGCTCGTCGTCGCATGAAACTGCCGATTGCGGCGAAGATATTTTTCCAGTACAAAAATACCAATTACCGCGAGCATCAGCCACGCAGCCAGCCGAGTTGCCGAATCCACATCGTACATGCCGAACCAGGTTTGAAAGATTGCCTTGGAGATCGTCTGCACGCCAAAATAATTGGACACGCCGTAATCGCTCAGCACCTCGAAAATAACGAGCATCACCCCTGCGATAATGGCAGGACGTGCAATTGGCAGCACGATGCGGAAAAACAGCATAAATCCTCGGCTGCCCAGCAATCTCGCATTTTCGACATAGGAGGCGCTCTGCCGCTCTAGGAAGGAGCATGCAATCATAAATACGTAAGGGTATAAAAACAACGTCATAATGAACGCAGCACCCCGGAAGGACATGACCTCAATTGTACCGGGCTCCAATACGAGGTCGAATCGATTGCGAAGCGTTGCCTGGATAATACCGGTGTAGCTTGTCATCGTACCGTAAGTATAGGCTGCAATATAAGGTGGCACTGCTAAAGGCAGAATAAGCGCCCAGCGAAAAAATCGGCGCAGCGGGAAGCTATAGCCAGTTACGAGCCAAGCAAGCACAAGGCCAATTAACGTAGCAAAAAAACCGGTGACCAGCACCAGTTTTAGTGATCCCAGCACATAATCGGCCAGTAAATATTGCTTTACCTTGACCCAATTGTCATTTGGGGCACGCAGCAGCCCGGTCAAGACATACAGGATGGGCAGCAGAATAACCGCTGCCCCGGCCGCGCTTGCAAGCGACCACCCATCTGTCCTTCTCCCCCATCGTCGAAGAGATTTAATCCATCCCATTACTTATTTCCAGCCAACCTTGTTGGCGATCTCTACTGCTTTCGGATTGAACTCTCCGTATGCTGCGAAATCAATCGACTGATGCTTGAACTCGCCCCAGCTCTTCAGCAGCTCTGGTATCGCGGCTGCCTTATTTACCGGGAATTCAAAGTTAGCACTTGAGAACATTTCCTGTGCTTCTGGAGCCGTAAGGAACTCGATCAGCTTCAGTGCATTATCCTTGTTTGGACTATGCTTAATCAAGCCTGCACCGCTAATGTTAATATGAGTTCCAGTTGTATCCTGATTCGGGAAGAATACGCCGATTTGTTCGGCTACCTTCACTTCCTCGGCATCCTGGGATACTGACAATTGACCAACATAATACGTATTCATAATGGCTACATCGCCAACACCAGCTACGATCCCCTTCGCTTGGTCACGATCGCCGCCTTCTGGATCTCTTGCCAAGTTAGCCGCTATGCCTGCCGCCCACTGTTCTGTCGCAGCTTCACCATTAAGTGCAATGAATGATGCCAGCAAGGACTGGTTGTACAGGTTTTCCGAAGAGCGGACGAGCAGCTTGCCTTTCCACTTCTCCGTCGCCAAATCCTCATAAGTCGAAAGCTGGCTCGGATCAACACGATCCTTCACATAGACGATAACACGAGCACGCGTGGACAATCCAATCCACTCGCTGTCCTTGTCGCGCAGCTCGGCAGGCACCTGCTCATCAATCACAGTGGATACGACTGGCTGAAGCAAACCTTCCGTCTTCGCTGTGTTCAGAATGCCTCCGTCTACCGTAATAAATAGATCGGCAGTCGTGCTTGCTCCTTCACGCTTGATACGCTCAATCAATTCAGGTGCTTTACCTTCAACGACATTAACCTTAATACCCGTAGCTTCCGTAAACTTCGCATATAGCTCGCTATCCACATCATAGTGGCGCGCTGTATAAATATTAACTTCGCCGCCTGTCTTTACTTCAGGAGTAGCTGTAGGCTCCGTCGTTGCTGTATTGCCCGCTCCGGCTGTATTGCCGCTATTTGCTGCGTTGCCGCTTCCTCCGCCACATGCCGTCACCAGAGCCATTACCGTAATCAGTGATATTAACGCTAGCATACTTCTAAAACTCTTCTTCATTTCCTATTTCCCTCCACCTAATATGTAATCAACTGGACGCTTCTTGCAATGAGGATAATATTCATTCTCAATTAACAATCAAAAAAAATAACGATTTGCTATTATTCCGATCATTAAATCAACGAATAAGCCTTCTGCATAAGCGATCCTATATTTTTAGTTTACATATGGAAAATGAGAAAATGATGTGAAATGAAAATTTGTTTGCGTTAACGACTTAAAGCCGTCTATTGCCAGCCCGCAATCGCAAACAAGTCTTTGGCATCCTTGTTGTATTGCTCGAGGCTGGCAAAGTCAAGCTGCTGTGGCCTGAACGAGCCCCACTGCGTAAGCAGCTCCGGCAGCTCAGCCTCTTTATTGACAGGGTATTCGAAGCTTCCTTTGGCAAGCAGCGTCTGGCCTTCCTTGCCGGTCAAATAGCCAATCAGCTCCAACGCTCCCTCTTTGTTAGGCGCATGCTTGGTTAAGCCTACCCCGCTAATATTGATGTGCGTTCCCGTCGTATCCTGATTAGGAAAGAAGACGCCCAGCCCCTCTGCCATCCGCATTTCCTCCCAATCGCTGGAAACCGACATTTGGCCGACATAATACGTATTCATAATCGCCACGTCAGCTATGCCGTTCGCAATAGCCTTAGCCTGCGCTCGATCTCCGCCATCCGGCTGACGGGCAAAGTTGCGAACCATTCCTTTGGCCCACTTTTCTGCCTCGTTTGATCCGTTGATCGCAATAATGGAAGCCAGCAGCGACTGATTATACAAATTGGATGAGGAACGAACTACAATCCGCCCCCGCCACTTTTCTTCAGTTAAAGCCTCATATGTCGACAACTCCTCTGTCTTCACCCGATCTTTCGCATAGACGATAACCCTTGCCCTTGTCGCAATGCCGACCCACTCCTGATCAGGGTCGCGCCACTGAAGCGGCACATTGCTGCTGATCGTCTCCGATTCAATCGGCTGCAGCACTCCCTGGTCCTTCGCATGCTTCAGCACGCCACCGTCCACCGCGAGAAGCAAGTCTGCTTCAGAGCCAGCGCCATCCTTTGAAATCCGCTGCACCAGTTCCTCAGCCGTACCCTTGATCTCTAACACATCAATACCTGTTTTTTTCGTAAACTCCTTATACAGCTTCTCATCAATCTCGTAGTGCCGCGCGCTGTATACCGTCACAACTTTCTTTTTCTTTACTGAGGTCCCCCCTCCAGTGCCTGCGAGCGTATTAGCACTACAGCCTGAGAGCAGCAGCATAAAAACAAGTCCAAGCACCGGATAAAGCATATCCTTCTTCCTCATGCCAAGCACCTCTATTCTTAAAATACTGTATCGAAAATCAAAATTAAAAATGCCGCAAGCTGCTGCCTGCGTGCAGTGCCGGCTCTGCCAGCTTAGCGCTCCTGAGCTGGCAGTTGAATCGTCGCGGTCGTCCCTTTCAGCTCTTCGCTCTGAATCAAAATGGTACCGCCTCTTCTTTCCACAATACGCTTGGCGATAGCAAGCCCCAATCCGTGCCCTCGCTTAGCTCCGCTGCGTGCCTTATCCGCACGATAGAAACGATCCATCACGTATGGCAGATCGGCGGCGGGTATGCCCGTCCCGCTATCGATAACGGCAATACGCGCTTCGTCTCCTGTTCGGTCCAGTGTAATCCTTATCGGATCGCTGATCGCCGAATGCTTGATTGCATTATCGAGCATGATTAGAAGCACCTGCTCCAGATGATTCTCCGACATAGCGATAAACAGCTGTTCTGCTCCTGTCCCCGGATGCACTTGGAAGGTTCTCTCCGGGTATACGACTGTCAGCTTCTTGACCAGTGACCGAACGGCCTGCTCCACAGCAACCTCGCCTTCCGAACCAACAGCCATATCCCCCTTCTCTGCACGAGTCAAGGAAAGCAGCTCCTCGACCAGCATTTTCAGCCGCAGCAGCTCCTCTGTCGCAGCAGCCAAAGATTCCTCAAGTATGGCAGGGTCCTGCTTCCCCCAGCGCCTCAACAGCGCTAGATGGCCTTCAATAATGGCAATCGGAGTACGCAGCTCATGCGAGGCATCCTCTACAAAACGGCTCTGCTTCTCAAAGGAATGCTCTACCTGATCCATCATGCCATTGAAATGCTGCATAAGGACAGACAGCTCATCCCGACTTCCATGCGGCTGCATCCGTGCCTGCATGCCATCGCGCTTAATGCTGCCGATCGTGCCCGCCATTGATTGCAGCGGCTTCAGGAATTGCCTGGCTAACAGCCAACCAACCATACTGCTAACCACAATTGCTCCGAGACCGAACGCAATCATTACCCGAAAGATCGCATTGACAAGCCTGTCGAAATCATCCACGCTTCTGATCATTTCAACGGTACCGTTAACTTCAAATATAGTGAGCGGACTACGCATGACAAACAGGGAACCGCCCTCATAACGGACACGTGCAATCGTCGTCGATTGGTCTGCGGCAAGAGGCTCCAGCCAATCCTCCTCTGGCAAATCCGCCGATACGGCAATGACCGTCTTCCCCTTGTCATCCAGCACTCGGATCAGCTGACCGTTCACGTTTATCTTGTTCAAATAACTACGAATCGAAGCGAGCTCCTCGTTCTGGAAGGAGCTTTCCCGTTCCAAAAAATAATTAAGCACTTCATTCATATCGCGTTGAATACTTTCCTTCTGCTCCTTGACCATCCAATTTTCCACAAAAACATACTGAACGGTATTATACGCGGCAAAGCATAAAAAAATCATACACGCTGATCCTATCGTAAGCTTCCACTTGATGGGCAGGCGGGAGTAAAAAGCCCGTTTTCCTCCGCTCATCTACCCATCACATAACCGATTCCGCGCTGAGTTTTAATATAGCTTTCCTCCTTGGAAACATCTATCTTGTTGCGTAAATATCGAACATAGACATCGACAACGTTCGTATCTACAGCTGTCTCCACTCCCCAAATTTTATCCAGCAGCACTTCCCGGCTTAACACTCTTCCCTGGTTTTCCATAAAAGCTACCAGAAGCTCGTATTCCCGCTTCGTCAGCTCGATCCGCTCCTCTCCGCGGCGCAGCTCTCTGGCATCAAGGTTTACCGTCAAATCCTGATACACAAGCTCCGAGGCTCGGGCGCGTGCCAGCCCGTCCTGTCTCCGGAAGATCACATGAATGCGCGCCAGCAGCTCCTCAATCGCGAAGGGCTTGGGCATATAATCATCGGCCCCGCAATTCAGTCCCGCCACGCGGTCACTTACGCTATCTCTCGCAGTTAACATAATAATAGGCGTCTGGCGAAGCAGGCGCGTTCTGCGGCAGACTTCTATGCCATCCATGCCCGGCAGCATCAGATCAAGCAATATTACATCCCAATGCCTCGCCGTTGCCATATAAAGACCCGTCTCTCCATCATATGCAGCTGTAACGTCATAACCCTCGTATCGAAGCTCCAGCTCGACGAAGCGAGACAGGTTTTTCTCATCCTCGATCAGCAGTACTTTCTTCAAGAAAGGTCCTCCCCTATATCGCTTGTCCACTCTTATATAAGGTAGTATAGCGGAAGATAGAGCTAATGAGAACGATTATCGCAAAAACCAATTAAAGGAACTCTAAATAAAAAAGCCAGCCTTCCCCCTCTCAATGAAGGTGAAGGCTGCAAGCGGCAGTTAGTAAATAAGCAATCAGTCAGCGATTCTCTGGTTCCGGGTTGATCGCAAAGATAGAATGAATATTGCCATCCGGATCTGCAAAAAAGCCAGTTGTGTGCCCCCAAGACATCGACTTCGGTTCTGTAATCGACGTGGCACCCCTCGTGACATAATCCTGATAAATCTCATGCACAGCTTCTGGTGATTCACATTGAAAGTTAAGCTCAAAAGCCTGCCCCTTGCGTTCTTCTACAAAGGAATGATGCCCACTCGTATTTTCAGCCATTAACGGCTTTGAACAAATCGCCAAACGAACACCGCTATTTTCAAATTCGGCATAATGCCCTTCCTCAATAACAGTAGTAAAGCCCAGCACCTCACGATAAAAGCTAGCCAAGCGTGATACATCATCCGACAGCACTGTAATTCCTTCTAATCGCACTCTCATTCTCACAAATCCCCTCTGTCACATTGCGATGAGACACAACCCAATCTTAAATGGTCGAAGCTGCTTGGACTACCAGAGACGACAGTTGCTCATGATCGACCGTATGCCCTTTTTTCAGCTTAATCGTTTTTCTTTCGGGAGGGCCCTCGAATAATCCTTCCGGTAACGATAGCTCGCTGGCATTAAAAATGGTAAAACTTACTGCGTCTTTCGAGGTTGATATAACGGCTGCGTATTTTCCATTTTTCAGAAAATGTGGTTTCTTGTATTGTACACGTTCCTGAACACCTGGAATCGCCCCGTGGACAACCTCTCGCAGCTGGGAGCAGAGCTCCCCCTGCCAAGGTTCTTTTACCGCTTCAATAAAATCAGTTACGTCTTGATTCATTTTCACTTCTCCTTTTTAGGTAGGATCATTATTCATTCTTCACTTATACATAAAATCCCTTTTCTAGACTCTCCTCTTTGGCTACAGTTCTACTCCCATACATTCAAATGGTCTATAAAAACACCGATATTTGCTTCACCTGGTTCCGCTGAGCCTGCTGTATGTATAAACTTCCCTCTGCCATTCTCTCCCTTTTAAAATATATCCAGGCTCCTTCCATATCTACACGACCTATCACTCATCTATAAGACAATCTATTTGGAAAAAAGACACAATAATTCGCATAATTAATAATTTCTATTATATAATTTTTCGCATTAAGCGATTTGTTCGAACTAAACATTTACGTTTTGGTCGCTGCGCTAAGTCTGCATGTGATAAGTTCAACTTATAAATTAGAGTCCCGTGCGCAGCTATCCTTGCAGCACCCTTAGCTGCGTACGACCCGAAATCCGCTATATCATGCACTAAAGTCTCCACTAGATTAAAGAGAAGCGCCTACACTGCACTTCTTACAATGGAAACCTCACATGAGAGCTGTTTCAGACGGCTACATTGTAATATTGCACTAGAATGAGCGCCAAACCAACGAATATCGCCCTAGAATAGGCATTCTATTGCATAAACTACACTGTACGTGCCTTGTTAGGCGAGTAACGTCGATTACGTTGTACAAACTACAACGTAGCCTCCTCCCATAGCGCTGAATCCATCGAGCTAGCACGGCCAATCTAAGAACCGGTGAAAGAAAGCTACAAAGGCGAACAGTTCGTTTCTCCACAACGATCTTCTCGCTTCGCTAAACCTTCATTTTTTCATGCGTACAATTTAACGTTTCCATACGACATATCGATACACAAGGTGAAACGGCAGTCACCGTCCTTTGGCGGCGTCAGCTCACACTTCTAACGGAAACCACAGACGCTAAATCGCCTTTATTCTTCGTTTCAAGATTGTAACGGAAACAGAGGCCTCTATTTGCACCCCACATGCCCGATTTCGGTTCATTTCTGCGTAATAGAGTCTCCCACTTCCGTTAAAATGTGACGCTAACCCAAAATGCAACTTTAGCGTCTCTGGCTTCCGTTAGCTTTCGTTGTCTGCTCTCCGACTGCTGCCGCAGCATCGTTATCAACAGGTTTGGAAAATCCATAGTTTCCTATACGACAAAAAGGCCACCTTATGAGATGGCCTTGACCGAAACGTGAATATGTTTTTATGCGAAATTCCTTCTCCGAATAAATACTATAAATGAATCCATCTCTCAATATCTTGCAGCTGCCCCTCCACCGCGAGTGGAGAGTACATCCACCATCTGTCAAAAGAAACCACATGTACGTTGCCGCTGCGAACCGCCTTTAAGCTTTGCCATGCCTCCGTGTTCTGGAGCTTGCGAAATCCAGCCTCAGCGCTAGCGTCTCTTATGTTTACCATGACAAACAGCCGATCCGCATCATAACGATAAATGTCTTCGAAAGCCAGTGCATCCGAGAATACGTTGCTGCCATTATAGTCGTCAATAATATGCTGAACGAGGGGATGCGGTTTCCACCGCAAGGCGCGATATAAGACATGCCCCATATTGCGATCACCGGCTACACGGAAAGAGTCCTTGTCAATGACAAGCGCCGCGCATGTCTCGCGAACTCCAAGCAACGCCCGCTTACGCTCACGAATAACTGCCACTTTTTCCTCATGAACCTCCAGCCAGTCTCGCCCTTGCTGTCGCTTGTCTATTACAGTGGATACGTTGCCAAGCTGCTGATAGACGTCCTGGGACTGCCAAGTCACGCGAACGACTTCAGCGATTGCTGAAAACTGTTCATATTCACCTGGAGTCATATGCTCGTAGCCTAAAATAATATCCGGTTTCATCTGCTTAATCTCATCGAGATCATAAGGGTCCCATGCAAAAGAACTCATCGAAGAGAGATAAGGGTGCACATACTCGTTCTGCTGAATATGATAGTCCGGCGCGCCAATCGGTGTCACACCAAGAGCGAGCAGATGCGAAGTATAGAGAAGGCCAATGACGCGAAGCTTCGTATTCTTCACATAAAACGTTGGTGAAATGCCCACTTGCTGTTTAAATCTACGGCTAAAATAAAACTCATCCCGGAATCCGACTTGATTAGCGATGGAAAGCATATCACGCCCCGAGGTGAGCAGAAGCTTCTTAGCTTGTTCCATTCGCACCCTGTAGACATAATCCATGGGACTTATACCTGTCATTTGCTTGAAAATATGAGAGTACTGCCGCGGTCCAATCTCCGCCATAGCAGACAAATCCTTTATAGTAAGCTTGCGATCATAATGCTCCTGTATGTAGGAAATCGTATACTCTACAGCTTCCTTTGAATTCGAGGGCATTCCCGTACATGCCCTGTCTAGAAACGTATACAACACCTCTTGCATAAGAATACTTCTCCTGAACTTCTCTAATCCAGTACTAGCTTCCTTACTTGCAGTGAGAGTTTCCAATATAGTGAGCAAGGGAGAGAATGGCGTAACTGCTACAGCTCGGTTTTGAAAATAGGAAAATATGTTTTCTTCCCCTTCATGATGTCCACCGAGCTTGCCGGCAGCAAAGGTCAAGGAGAAGACCTGCAAGGTCTTCTCCCGCCCCACTGCGAATTCAATGCTCGCTCCAGGAGCGAATAACACGCAGTGGCTTTCCCGAAGCGCAATCGGCTGTCTTTCCACTACGATTGCGCCTGACCCTCGGTAGATGATCCACAGCGTATACATATCGATATTAAGTGTCCTGTTTGTAGTGTTCAGGTCATAGCTTTTGCTCGCCAAGCCGTGCCATTGCATATGTAAATCGTCGAAGGGCCAGTCCTCTGGATTCAAGTTCATCAGCCTAGTCCCCCTTCAAATCAATGATCATAATTATCACTGTTAGTAGGTTCATTGTATTATACTTCTCAATCGTCGAAAAGACCCTCTGCAAGCAAAGGGCCTTAGATCTATCCTACTAGTATGCTTATTGGTTTTCAAATAAGGCTACCGCTTCATCAAGCAGTGCATCAGTAGAAAACAAGGTGTACGACCACCATTTGTCGTGAGGGACAACAAATACCTTTCCATTTTTGACCGCGGGCAAACTTTTCCATATTTCTGATTGCTGCATTTGCTCAAAATACTCTACGGAGCCTGCCTGTGTATCATTCACCTTCACGATTAAGTAATCTGCATTAAATTCGGGAAGCTTCTCAAACGACATCCCTTCCGTATAGACCATAAAGCCGTCTTTCTCATCGATTTGCTTCTGGATTTCCGGCAGTCTCTTCAATCCTAATAAATCATGGAGCACATAGCCCATATTACGATTGCCTGCAACCTGAAAGGTTTGCTTGAAAATTTCGATTGCGGCTACCGTTTCATCAGGCTTAACATATTTACTGATTTCTTCCTTGTCGATCGCTACTTTTTCTTCGTGCTTCTTGATCCATGCTTCCGCTTCCGTTTTCTTATCTACAATATCTGCAATAAATCGGAGTTGATCATACAGATTCGAACCCCAAGGATACATAACGACCGGAGCGATTTTCTCCAGCTTCTCTGTCACCTCAGCATCTACAAAGGATGATGCGATGATAAGATCAGGCTGTAAATCGATAATAGCTTCAAAGTCAGGAGGGTAATCTCCAGCGAGCTTGATCTGATCCGCATAGCTTTGCAAATAATAATCCTGTTCAATCTCATAACTCAGCCCGCCTACTGGTGTAATGCCAAGCGCAAGAAGCTGAGTGGTCGCACTTATCGAGAAGATCCGTTTCGGATTGATCGGTATTTCTTTGACGCCTATGGAATCTTCAAACGATTTTGTTTGCGGAGCTGCCGTCTCTGTGCCTTGTTCCTCTTTCGTTGTATTATTGCCGCAGCCTGCGATGGCGAGCATACACAACAACATGCAAATACTTATGACTAGTCCTCTATTTTTCAACCTTGTGCTCATGCTGATTCCCCTTCATCTTCTCATAGTAGTGAGATTCATTCTCACTGGTTATGATTATATCGAAACGCACATCGATTTCCCATGGATAATTCTGCGTTTTTGCTTATACGATTCAGAGGTGTTACGACCATCGACAAACAAATCCAGAAGATTGCTACTCTCGATTCCCCTTCCCCTAGTCACCTACAAACGTGAAAAAACAGCCGTTATCCTGTGAAAGTGCAGGATAATGGCTGTTTGAGTGAAGGAGTTCCGTGACATAGAACGTGCTGCTTCAATGCATCCATTCCTAATGAAGCTGTACCTTTAATTTTGGATGCTTTAGCTGTTCTTCTGTAAATTATCCAGATGCATATCCAGATTATCCAGCGTTTCGGACATGCCTTGAATCATCCCCATATCGAGCACCGTTTGCAGCGCCTCTGGTGATGCATATTTTCCGGTGTTAATCAGCTTCGTCTTACCATCCACATCAACAAAATCGAGTGTGACCAGCGTCACTGGCATATTTTCCGCAATATTGCCCTCCGCATCCGAGAAGCCATCCGTAAAGACGATCTGCTTAGGCGACGTAATTTCCTGATATAACGCCTTACCCCACGACTCCATGCCGTAAAAATCACCCTGATTTTTATCCTCACACTTCATACAATAATGCCATGTACCACCTGGACGGAAATCAACGTTGCATACGGGGAGGGTCCAGCCTTTCGGCCCCCACCAATGCTTCAAATGCTCTGCCTCCGAAAAAGCCTTAAATACAAGCTCGCGTGGTGCTTGGAAAACACGCTCCAATATAAGCGTGCTTCCTTCAACCTTGGTTACCATTTGATTGGCCTGATTAGAATTAGTCATGTCATACATCCTCCTCAAAATTGTTTGCGTGATCAGTTGGTTTACGGCCTATTTCTACTATTGCTTTCCTTTGTCCTTGCTTTGCAGCTCCTGTAAATAGTCATCCAGTCGATCGTATCGCTGCTCCCACATACGCCGGTACGATTCCAGCCAAGCGTCTAATTCCTTAAACGGATCGGGGCGCAGCTTGTAAATGCGACGGTTGGCAACTGCTTGCACCTCAACAATGCCGGCCTCGCTAAGGACGCGCAAATGCTTGGACGCTTGAGGCTGACGCAGCTCGAGCCGTTCGGCGATCTCCCCAACCGTTAGAGGACTCTCGCGCAATAGTTCAACAATCTGCAAGCGTTTAGGCTCAGCTAAGGCACTCATAACGTTAGCATTCATTAGAAAGTCATCCATTCACTTTATTTAATTAATTCGTCCGCCTCCAGAAACAAACATCGCTTTAGAGACTCCGTATTCCTTCCCTCCTTGTATTTCCTTTTGTTGATATGAATATACCACATAAGGAATATTCCTGTACAGGAATATATAAAACATTTTAATACGATACGGTTTTCTGATTTATTGTTTACGCTCTCTTTTCGCTGTATAATTATCCCAAAGATTTTGAGTTTATTTTAAGATTACGGGGGAATAACGATGGTTTTTGTGGCATTATTGAGAGGCATTAATGTTGGCGGCAATAATAAGATAGACATGAAGCTGCTCAAGGGGACTTTTGCAGGGCTTGGCTTAACAAATGTTGTTACCTACATCAATACCGGAAATATTATTTTTACAGACAGCGTTCATTCTGCGACAGAGCTGTCTGCGATGCTGGAGGAGGCCATCCATAACGATTTTGGTCTTACTATCAAAGTAATGATCCGTACGCTGGAAGAAATTAAGACTATCATGGATAACATCCCCGATCACTGGATGAATGACAAAAGCATGAAAAGTGATGTGCTTTATTTATGGGATGATGTCAATGAGGAGTCTGTGCTTGAGAAGCTGATCATTAAACCCGAGGTCGACAATGTCATTTACGTTAAAGGCGCTATTCTTTGGTCTTACGACAAAGAACACGCTGGTAAAAGCGGCATGAACAAAATTATCGGCACCAAGCTCTACCAACGAGTGACCGTCAGGAACGTAAATACGGCTCGCAAAATTTATGAGCTGATGCAAGCCGCTGAGTGCTAAATATACTAGAACTTGATTCCATTCAGTTACTCTTGCTTAACAGGATTTAATGAGATATGCCCATCTGCATAAACGATATCCAAAATAAAATCAGTTCCCGCAATTTCGAAATTAACAAATCCGCTTTGGCTGGATATGGCTGCTGCAAACAGGGACAAGCTGCCATCATGGTTATCAGTGAGGAGCATATCTCCGTTCATATGCGTATAATCAAGGGGTACGATTTGTTTTGCTGCCGGGCTAAAATAAGCGACATGAGAGCGATGAAGCCCGGAGCCCCATGAATAGGTAAAATACAATTCCGACCTTCCATCGCTGTCAAGATCAGCGAGAGCCATGCTGGTCACGCCAAAGCCGCCGAACCACTCACCGAGCGGATATACTTCCCCCTCATATAACAGGAATGAAGCAGCAGAAGTGTCATATTTAAAAATCATATATTCTGAGTTTTCTTTTATATATTCCGGTGTGATGTTGTAGACTGTGTCCGCGTCATAGCCCGCATCGAAGTTCTTTTGCAGCGCTAGAAAAGCATCGACATTGCCCTGAGCTCCAGCTATAGTCGCTTTCCTCGGCATTTCCCCCTCAAGCTTATTTATTTTAAAGATGCTCCAGAAATATTCACTCTTTAGGATATTGGCGGTGTCTTTGTGTATTTTCGCCAGCCATATCTCGCCATCCAGCTGATAGAGCCGATAGACAGGAGATGCTGACGGACTGGTCAATACGTACTGATAGCGCTCTTTGTACGAGGCAATATCCGGAACGCCCATATTCTCCATCATGAAGCCTTGCTTAAATTCCTGCTCGTCCACAGTTGTCCGATCATAATCGATCGCTATTTTTCGCTGATTGCCGGCTTCGTCGGTTATGATGAGCAAATTCTCAGTAAATGTATAATATTCCTTATATCCTTCAGAGACGTACAAAGAACTAAGTGGATTCATGTAAACCTGCTTCTCAAAGCTATAGCTTCCGTACAGCCCCTCTGCCGCCTTCGGCTTCGGCGCCTCATTCACAGTTGGATTTGTAGCACAAGCGGCTGCAACTGCCATACAGGCAATAGCTGAGAGGACTGCAACCCATCTTTTTGGCGCCTTAAAGCGCAAAATATTCATCACCCGCTCTCGGACACTCGTCTCGCCAAAGGCAAGCGGTCCTGCTGACGGAAAGCGGCGGTTTGCCGCAAAGGAGAGCAGCGACGTGCAGTATTCCTTCCGATTGACCGTACCGATTTCCGACAACACCTTCTCATCGCAGCTCATCTCCATGTCTTTGGCCATCGATATAAAGGCAAGCCAAGCAAGCGGATTAAACCAGTGAAAGGAAAGAACTAGAAATGCGATCGGCTTGATCAGGTGATCCTTCTTTTTCAAATGGTACGCCTCATGCTGCAAAATATACTTGCGCTCCTGCTCACCTAAGCCAAAGGGTATGTATATTCGGGGTTTTATAAAGCCCAGCACGAATGGCGAACGAATGTTGTCCGACTCAAAGATATCGTTATCGAGCCGAACTGCTGTCGCTATGCGCCGCCTCAGGCCGATGTAGGCGACCATGCTGTAAATCAGCAGTACCGCGACTCCTAGACACCATATCATTGTTCCAAGCCCTATCCATATTTGCAGAGGATTAACGCTGGCCGCCGGAGCAGCTGCGGGCAGACTGTCGCTGACTAAGGTGTTCAAGGTCGGGATGCCCACCGTCACCCTCGGAAACTCCATATAACCAACATCGGCAGGGACATAGCTCAGTGCCACGTCACTGCTCTTTTGCGCTGATGTCATATCAAAGGGGTTAATATTAAAGATGCTAAGCTCCGAGGAAAAAGACACCGGACAGACTAAACGGAACAAAACGACAGTCCACAACAAATAGGAGTATTTCTTCGGCGCTCTCTTGAGCAGCAAGCGGATGAGGAGCACTGCAAGGATAACATAAGTCGCCGTGATGCTCATGTTAAGTACCTTTAAAAACAGCGTTTCCATTCTCATTCCTCCTTGTGTGCGTCAATCAAACGCTTTAGCTCATCGGCTTCCTTCTTGGAAAGAGTTTTATTTCCGAAAAACGAAACGAGAAACTGCGGCAGCGAGCCCTCGAAGGTCCGCTCAATAAAGTACTCGCTCTCATAGGCTTGTACTTGCCCTTTGGGAATAATGGAGCTCACTATGGTATCCTCGTTTTTCAGAAGACCTTTTTCAATCATTTTCCGAAGCACCGTATAGGTGGTAGGCTTCTTCCAACCGAGCTTTTCTAAGCATAGAGTTACCAACTGCCCCGATGCTACCGGCTCGTTCTCCCACACGACCAGCATAAAGCGATAATCGCTTTCACAAAGCTTCAAATTGTTCATATTGACCTCCCATTGACGGTTTATGATCATAAACCAATAACATTAGTCTATAGTTATAAACCAAGATTGTCAATGGGATGGGAGAGCTCCTATCGTCATATCGGATAATACAAAAAACTCGCCCCTAAATGTGGCGATATTGTGAATTTTATAAATTTCAGCGATATATTACACCATAAAATTACATAAAAATCAAGTACTGTTTCATCCAATAGTTCAATGTTACAACAGATATGAGGTGATGGATAATGGAAAATAACAGTTTAACTGCTCTCGTCAGTGCGTTCTCAAGAGCGTATCACGCCGAGCATAATCTAATCAAAATTTTTAATGATACGCTAGCAAAACAACTTTTAACCAATGTAGAATACGAAAATATTGCTATCAATATGTCGCAGGCGATTGCGTACTTCCATCCAGAATTTGTTGGTTCAAAGGAGCAGGCTCTGCAAAAAATCGTTGATCATCAGCTGTCTCCATCTCCGCTTGACAGGGCTGCATTTGCTGAACAGGCACTTGCGGTTGCCGTCATGCTCGGTGCTAGACAATATCTTATTTTTGCCGCTGGCTACGACACCTTCGCTTACCGTAAGCCGAAGTGGGCAACGAAGCTGCAAATCTTTGAAATCGATCATCCTGCTACTGCAGCCGATAAACGCAGACGAATATCGGCCCTGCATATGGACACTCCGTCAAATCTGCATTGCATTTCAGTCGACTTTAGAGAATCGGATTGGCAAAGCCGAGTGTTGGCCTGCCCTGCATTTGACCCGAGGCTAATCAGCTTTAGCAGCTTGCTCGGAATCAGCTATTATTTGCCCAAAGATGTGTTTAAGCATTTCTTGTCTACAATTGCCTCGCTGGTGCCAAACGGCAACAGCATCGTCTTTGATTATCCTGATGAGCTGACGTTCACTTCGCAAGCAGGTGATCGGGTGCATAAGCAGGTGATGATGGCCGCACGGGCGGGCGTGCCTATGCAGGCGAGCTATTCCTATTCGGAGCTGGAGCAGATGTAGGATGAGGTCAACCTGCTCCTCTATCAGCATTTGACTCCTGCGGAAATTACCGAGCAGCTGTTTCAGGCCTACAATGACAACCAGCCTGCACACAAAATAACGGCATTTAATAATGTAAACTATTGCTTGGTCGTTAAGCGATAGTTTCAATAAACCGACCTAGACATAAGTACATCTGCTACATAAAGAAAGCCGGCAATCTCCCTGAGTGGAGACAGCCGGCTTTCTTATAATTATCAAACGTATTGGAGAGCATACGAGTGTGTGCTAGATTTAAATACACGATTATCTTTCTCTAGCTTGCCGTATTCACCTTCCGGCTCTGACCAGAATGCGCCGCTTCGACGCCAGCTAGAATGACTTCCAAGGCGCGCAAGCCTTCCATTCCATTAATTTCGTGACCATCGCCTGACAAAATGCCTTCGACGAAATGATCGATAACGCCGGAATTCATCTGTCCACCCTTGTCGTTTGTCTGCATTTTTCCGATTTCGATGTTTTCCCTGACGCCATCCGCATAATTCACAATTATACCGTACACTGGGTCGGCTCCAATTTTCAACGTCCCTTTCTCACAATAAAGAACGGTACTATTTACTTCGTTCGGATAATAGGTCCAGCTTGCAGTCAACGTGCCGATGGAGCCACTATTCGTCTTCAACAGAAAAATGGCGTTATCGTCAATCGGAATTTGTTTATGCAGCGTGCCTACCAAGGCGGATACTTCGGCAATCGGATCATCAATCAGCCAAGCAATTAGATCCGCCTTATGCACGCCAAGATCGCCCATTGCGCCAACAAACGCTTGATCTTTATTAAAAAACCAACTTTTGGCTCCGTCTACGCTCCAATTTTCAGGCCCGCTATGCCCGAAGGTGGTCGTAAAGGACAATACCTTACCTAATTTTCCGGACTGCAGTATTTCTTTCGCTCTCTGATGAACGGGCATCAGCCGCTGGTTATGGCCGACCATCAAAAAAACGCCATTATCCTCGGCTGCCTTAACCATTGCCCTTGCTTCCCCAATCGTTGTCGCCATTGGCTTCTCACACAGCACATGCTTGCCTGCCTGCATCGCTTGAATGGAGACCGCTGCGTGAAACTGATTCGGCGTGCAAACGGACACGGCATCCACTTCATCCAACGCAAGCAGCTGCTCTGTACTTGTTAAGGCATATTTTGCCCCAAATCGTTCTTTCACCTCGTTTGCCCGTTCCTCGCTAAAATCGCAGACAGCGACAATTTCAACATCTTGCCTTGCCAAATACTCCGGAAGATGTCGGCGCTGCGCAATCGCCCCGCAGCCGATCACTCCTACTCTAAGCTTGTTCATTTCCAAATTCACCCTTCCTGACCGTGTTTGTTATATAGAGCTGACGATATGCTTCATATGGTCAATGGACTGCTTCGTGTATTCATCATAAATAGAGCCAGCCTCGCTTTTATCGCTTCTTGCCACCAAGTACGGATTAGCGACAGGCGGCAAAAACTCCATCGTGATCGGTCCTTTGTAGCCTAACTCGATTAATGTTCGAATGACATCCCCAAAATTCGTCATGCCTAAGCCGGCTGCCTCTCGCGTATTGTCCGCGATATGCACATGCACGAGGAATGGAGCAATGCGGCGGATGGCTGCACTATGGTCTCTCTCTTCAATATTCATATGGAAAAGGTCGGCCATAATTTTTATGCTGGGCAAACCCACCTCCTCGGCTAGCTTCCTTGCATCGTCGAGCTTATTAACCAGATAAGTTTCGAATCGGTTCAACGCTTCAATCGCCAAATGAATGTGGCGGCTTTGTGCATAAGAGCCCGCTTCCTTTAGGCTCTGAACGACATTGCCCCATTCCTGCTCCATCGTTGTATCCGGCTTGCTTTTACCGACCGGAGAAGGAACGACGATCAAAGTGACTGCTCCCACCATAACGGCCAAATCCACACAATCCTTCACATATTGCACCGCGTTTTCCCTAGTTTCGGGATTCGAGCTGGACAAGTCCCGGTCTGGCGTATAGATTCCGCATATGGAGGTGCATTCAAGGCTGTATTTTTCAAGCAATTGGTTTACCGTATCTGCATCGATCAGCTTCGGTTCGCCGGCAAGCTCAACGCCGTCATAACCATATCTTTTTAGGCGCTCCAGGCTCACTTCCATCGGCTCATTGCCGAAAATCCACTGCGTTGCGCTGTATTTAAACATCGTCATATCCCCCTATTAGCCTTTTACGGCTCCCATTGTTAAGCCGCTGACCATCTTACGCTGCAAGATCAGTGTTATAATGGCAATTGGTACAATGATCAAGGTTCCCGCAGCCGCGATTTGACCCCAAAGCACGCTGACCGGCGTCGCATATTCATTTAATCCGACAGGAGCCGTCCGAACATTCGGGCCTGACAAAATGTTGGCAAACAAAAATTCGTTCCATGCAAATATAAAAGAGAGCAGGCCGGCGGAAATCAAACCTGGTCCGATAATCGGGAAAATAACACGGAAGAAGGCCGTAAATCGGTTGCATCCGTCCACGAGCGCAGATTCCTCGATCTCACCCGGCACATCTTTGAAAAATCCGTACAGAAGCCAGGTCGTGAGCGGGATATTCATAAAGGTATACATGAGTATCAAGCCCGTATACGAATCCAGCAAACCGATCTTGGAAAATAAAAGATAGATTGGTAGAATCGTGACGATTGGCGGAATGATTCTAAGCGTCAAAATCCAGGTTAGCACGTCCTTGGCGCCCTTTAGCTTATAGCGAGCATAAGGATAAGCGATGCCGCTTCCCAAAATGACGGCAAACACCGTGGAAACACCCGCCACGATCAAGCTATTCCCCAAATATAGAAGGAAATCCCTCTCAAGCAAAACAGCTTTATAGTTATCTAAGGTAGCCGGAAATGTCCATTTCGGAATAGTCGTGAACGCATCGGTCTGGTTTTTCAAGGAGGTTAAAAACATCCATACTACTGGGAATAGGAACAGAAGCATGGCTATAATTACTACGGTGTACTGCCAGGTCAACGAGGATTTATTAGCCAGTCTACTCATGATTTACCCCCCGTTTCAAACAAATCGATTTTCCTAAGCACAAGCATTAGAATGGTTACGACAAGAATAAGCATCACGACGCTAATTGCCGCTCCATAGCCGAATTCCAAAAATTTAAAGCCTTTGTCATACACAATCCAGCTCAGAGTAGACGTTACGTTTATCGGTCCGCCCTTCGTCATCATGTAGATGGTGTCATAGATCCGGAAAGCGTCGATCGTTCTTAGCAGCAAAGCAATGAATATAATTCGCGACAGCTGAGGAATCGTCACATAACGGAAGGACTGCCAGGCCGAAGCCCCGTCAATACTTGCCGCTTCGTAGGGCTCATCCGGTATTCCCTTTAATCCTGCGAGCAGAATGATCATCATAAATGGTGTCCACTGCCATACATCGGTCATAATTAACGCAGGCAGCGCCAATTGCGGATCCGACAGCCAAGCTGTTCTGGAAAAACCAAGCAGCTCCACAAAATAATTGAATACACCGTACTGTTCGTTCATCATAAATCGGAACATGAGTCCGACGACGGTAGGAGCCATTGCAATTGGAATCAAAATAATAGATTGGAATATACGCTGTCCCAGCTTCAACTGGTTCAAAACGACAGCCAGAGCTAAACCGATCATAAATTCCAAACCTACCGTGCTGATGACGAATATCGCCGTCACCTTTATGGCATTCCAAAAATTATGGTCCTGAAAGAGCTGAGCATAGTTATCAATGCCGATAAACGGCTTTACCGCTTGAATCGGGCTGTACTCCTGAAAGCTGATCACGAACAGGAAAATAAAAGGATATATCGCAAACAGCAGCAATAGGAGCATTCCAGGTGCCATTACAAGATAAGGGCCGCTTCGCTGCAACTTCAGGTTTCTCATGTCTATCTCCCCTAACCATAAATGAGGGGGGAGATCCCCCCCTTTAAGTCTATTTCAGCATTTTGTTAACTGCATCATCCGCTTGTTTCAAAGCTTCTTCAACCGTAAACCTCCCCAGCTGAGCTGCGCTCAAATATTCGGATACCGTGCTCTCCCACTTTTCCTCCTGAGGGAAGAAAGGACGAGCTTTTGTCGTTTTCATTGCTTCCTGCAGCGCTTCGTAGCGGCGGAATTTATCGGTATCCGTACCTTCGATTTTCAGATCAGTCAATGCGGGATCCGAATAGGATTCCGTTCGAACCGGATCGCCGCCGCCCAATTCTGCTTGGCGGACATCATTTTGTTTGTTTTCAAGCCATGCCATAAATTTAAAAGCTTCATCCTGCTGCTTCGACGATTTAGGAATAACGATCGACCAGCCAGCCAAATGTGGAACGGTTTCCTTCATTACAGGCGTTTGAACGAAGTCCCACTCACCGACCGTTTGCGACGTTTCCGGCTGATCAACCTCAAAGGCTGACCAGGACCAGTGAAGCGCCATCGCCAGCTTGCCCTGGGCAGCATCAGAGGCGACTTCTGCAAAGGTATAATCATTGATTCCGGCAGGAGCGAATTTCATCAGGTCGATCCATGTTTGTGTAGCTTCAATCGCTTCAGGTGTCGATAAGGAAGATGTCATGTTATTCCAGTCGATGACATCTGCTCCGTTGGAATACAGGAAGGTCAGCCACGTATGCACATTGCCAAAGCCCTTCGATCCTTGTGCCGCCCACCCGGACAGCTTCTGTCCTTTATACTCTTTTCCATTGAAAAACTCGGCCACATCGCTGAACTGATCCATCGTTTGCGGCGGAATCAGCTCATAGCCGTAAGCTACTTTGAACTCCGATTTAATTTGCTCGTCATTAAATAAGTCGGAACGGTACCATAGCAAGTGCGGATGAATCGTCTGCGGCAAACCGTATAAGGTGCCACCCTCACCGAAGGAACCGTTTTGGCCGTTCCACTGGGTCAAAGCGAGAGCTCTAGGCAAATAAGCAGACGTGTCTACATCATATTTTTTAACCAGCTCATCCAGCGGCACGAGACTGTCCGAGGAGGCAAACTCAGGAATCCAGTTGTAATCGACATTGAACAAATCATAGTTGGCTTGGCCCGCAATCGATAGAGCCAGCTTCTGATAGATAACATCACGTCCTACAAGTTCAATGTTGACCTTAACGCCGGTTTCTTTCTCATATTCTTTCGCCAATTCCTGCGTAGCCTGTCCCCATGTCGCACCAAGGAAAACGCCGTTTAAAGTAACCTTCTCCCCAGGTTCCGATGTTTCTTTAACCTCAGCATCCGCCGTGTTTCCGCCATTCGAATTCGAGCTGCAAGCGCTGATTAGAAATACTAGACATAATAAAAGCAGTAAAGAGGCTTTGGTTAATTTTCTGTTCATTGTGTCATCCCCCTATTTATTGTTTAACGCGCCGTCGTATCGACCATAATTTTGATCGTATCTTTGTTATTCATCGCTTCTGTAATCCCATCCACAACAGAACTTAACGGAACAGTTTTTGAAATAATAGTAGCAGGCTGGAATCGCTTGCTCGAAATCAGGTTTATAGCCTTCACCCACGTATCGTAGGTTCCCGCGTAAGAGCCCACGATCGTCAGCTCCTTGCTGTAAATTTCAAACGGCTTTATTTCCAATACCGCATGCGCAGGTGCTGCGCCATAGGTAACAAGCGTTCCGCCCCGGCGAACCATTTGGAATGCCTGCTGGTAGGTCGGAACAGCGCCGACCGCTTCGATGACAAAATCGGCTCCGCGCTGCTCGGTTAAATCGTACACCGCCTGCACCGGATCAACTTGAGAAGCATCAACGACATGATCGATGCCGAGCTGGCGCGCCTTCTCGATTCGTGCCTGATTCATTTCGCTGATAATCACCTTGCTTGCTCCGTTCATCTTAGCCAGCTGCGCATGAACGAGGCCCATCGGACCGGCACCGATAATCGCTACCGTGCTGCCTATCGTAATATTTGCCCGGTCCTGACCGCGAATGACACAGGCAAGCGGTTCAATATACGCCGCCTCCTCCCATGACATCTCCTTCGGAAGCTTATACACATTAGACTCTGGAACCTTGATATACTCTGCGAATGCCCCGTTGATATGAACGCCGATTTGCTCAATTTCCTTACAAAACAGCTTCTGCCCCATGCGGCAGAAATAGCATTTGCCACAGCTGATGTTAATGTCCGCCGTTACGCGGTCTCCTATTACAACGGTTTTGACCGAGGCACCGATCTCTACGACTTCTCCTGAGAACTCATGTCCTTGGATTAGCGGTAACGGTACCGGGAAATGTCCCCTGTATATATGCGGATCGGTTCCGCATATGCCGCAGCGCTTCACGGCGATCAGAATCTCATCCGCTTGAATGGAGGGAACGTCTACCTCAACTATTCTTGTATCCTCTGCCCCGTAAGTGACTGCTGCTAACATCTTGTTCATGCTTGAATGGCCTCCTTAACAATTTGACGAAAATAGCTGTTTTAGAAAAACAATCGATTCCTCTGTATACAGATCATAAAACTCTTCAAATTTCTGCCCGCTGAACGGATCAGCAAGCGGCGGAAGAATTTCAAGCGATACATAACCCTCGTATTGGATGTCCTTAAGAACTCTTGCGATCGGTTCGAAATTAAGATGTCCCCGTCCAGGCGCCGCCCGATTACTGTCCGCAAAATGTACGTAAAACAATTTATCTCCAACGCTTCTGAACGCTTCTGCGATGTCCGTTTCCTCAATGTTCATGTGGTACGTATCGCCCATGCAGCCTACGTTAGGCAAATCGACCATCGTCACAAGCTCTAGCGATTGCTCCAAACGATTGATCAGATAGGTTTCATAACGGTTCCATGCTTCCACGCATAAGCGGATGCCGCACTCGCCCGCATATAACCCTGCTTCCCTTATCCCTTCCGCAGCCCAGCTTAAATCCGTCTCTCTATCTGCTTCACTATGGATTTTCATATTAGCGGTAGGAGTTACCGAGATACCCTTTGCGCCTAACGCAACCGCGAAATCCACGCACTGCTTCAAGTACTGTACTGCCTGCTTGCGAATTTCGGGGTTGCTTGAAACCAAATCTCTCTCTGGCGTATAGATGCCGCAAATAGATGACGCTTTCAAAGCGTACATGTCCAATAAGCCGCGAATACGGCCTGCGTCCATCTGTTCCGGCTCGCCGACAAACTCAGCTGCATCATAACCGCAGCCAGCAATTCTTTTGATACCCATTTCGATGTCTTCGTCCACATAAACCAATGTATTGTAAGCAAATTTAACAGCTGTCACCGCGATCCCCTCTTTCGTTATCTTCTGTTATCATCATACCGGGATCGGCTTAACGATTGAACACGGTGAAATTAGTGTTTCCCCATGTATTTTTAGTGAAAATTAAAAATAACCCCCTAGACGGGGGTTACTCGCTTATGTTACCGAAGCAATTGGATGACGAACGGTAAGGCGAAAGCCGGAGTTAGGCTCGGGGTCAATCTGAATCCCATATTCATGGCCAAAATGGAGCTGCATGCGCTTATGGACGTTACGCAAACCAATACCACCGCTCTCTTCGCCGTTTGCGCGGCGATCCTCCAAATTCAGACGTAACCCTTCAGACAGTCCCGGCCCGTTATCCTCAATGACAAAGACTAGATCCTCATCCTGCAGCTTCGCTGTCATCCGAATTTTCCCTATACCTTCAGGAAGCTTGTTGATTCCGTGCTTCACAGCATTTTCCATAATCGGCTGCAGCACAAGCTTAATCATTTTTAATTTCGTAATCTTCGGATCCACCTGAAAATAAACCTGAAACGAACGGTTACTTCGCAGCAGCTCAATATCCAGATACGTCCGGGCATGATCGATTTCACGTTCTACGGTCGTCCATTCATCTCCGTTATTCAAGCTGAAGCGCAATAAGCTTGCCAGCTTCGTGACCATAGAGGCAATATGCTTCTCACCTGCTGACTCTGCACGCCATTTGATCGAATCCAATGTGTTATAAAAAAAATGCGGATTGATTTGGTGGTTAAGCGTTTGTAGCTCCAGCTGTCGCTTGCCTGCTTCCATTTCCTTTGTTGCCAATAACAGATCTGACATCCCCGTGATCATCTGATTATATCCTTTGACAAGCTGACCAATTTCATCCTTTTGGTAATCGTTAAACGCAAAATGCGTCAGCGCGCCGCTGCGCACCTTTACCATATGCGAAACGAGCTGCTTGATAGGAATCGTAAAATTGCGCACAATTAATACTAGGAACAACGTTATCACAAACAAACTTCCAAGCACGATCCAAAGCGTAAAATTTTTAATTTGGTCCAAATGGCCCGTAAGCTCCTTTTGCGGCACTGTGGCATATAATTTCCAGCCCTCTTGCTGCAGCACAATCCCCGCTCCTGTCCAGCCCGTTTCCTGCTCGTACGTATTGCCGTATTCCCTCGGGTTAGGATGCGAAATGATACGGTTATTCCCATCCACCATGAGCAGCGTGTAATTTTGAAAGGAGGAAGGGAAGGCCAGTTCTTCACGCAGTAGAGAATCCGAAATCTGAATCGCAATTACGCCTAACGCTTCGTAATAATAAGAGGACCGTATAGCCCTTACATAAATGAAATTCGAACGTCTAGCGTTCTCGTCCCATTCTTGAAACCAGACGCCCTTGCCCACCTGCTCGGCGGCCCGTTGATAATGCTCAGGCCGCAGCTTATTGAAATTAATTAGTTTGGAATAATTCGGATATGCCTCTATATCCATCGGAAGCACATACGTTTCATACGAGCCCTTTAACTGTGTAACCACTCCAGTAAGACGCTTAATAAACTCAACTTCCTCCTTGTAGGTTTCTGGTGGTTCCATCCTCAGTAGCTTTTGCAATTCCAGCGATGAAATCGTCTTCCCCGATTCGTTCTCCACATTTTGAAAAAAGTTGTCTATTTGCTTACCATTTAGCTGTAAATTATCCGCAAGAAATTGCGAGGAGACAGATTCCAACTGAGCTTTGGACCTGCTGTAGGACAAATAGCCAACCAGCGCTACGGGAATAAATATGGACAGGGACATGAGGATGAACATTTTTTTAAACAACGTATTGGTATTGGAAAATAGTCGCTTTCTCATCGTCCATACCTGAATTCCTTCGGAGTTTGTCCGACGCGTTTCTTGAATACGCTACCAAAATGCTGTAAATCGTGGTAACCAACTGATTCCGCAATCTCATATACCTTCAGACTGCTTTCCCTTAGCAGCTTTTTCGCTTGCTCGATTCGCGTACTGGTGAGAAAATCCATATACGTCTGGCCTGTCTCTTTTTTAAACAATTGACTAAGCCATACGGGATGCAGGCTAAGCTCATCGGCAATTATTTGAAGAGACAAATCTTCCATATATCGCCTGGAAATTAATTGGAGCGCTCTTTCAATGACAGCGTTCAAGCTCATTGAAGATATTTTTTCGCTCAAATGAAGCAAATACCTGCAAACAACCTCCTCATATTGCTCGAGCGTATGGCATTCGTCAAGGCTTTCCCAAACGCTCATCGGAATCTCCTCCAGATCCTTGGAAGAAGATTTACGCAAACAGACGATGATGTCCGATAAATAATTTAAGATTCCTCTTACCCTGTCGTTTCGTCCAGCCCCAAGCTCTACTGAAATAGTTTGCCGGATAAAACGGTGCACTTTAAGCTGGACTAATTCTTCGTCCTTTGCTTTTAGGATTGAGGCCATCTCCTCTGGGGAGGAATAATCTCCTTCGTCCTTCGATTCGTAAAACACGCTTGTTTCCGCCGACAGCGAATGAATCCGAAATGCGGTCATCGCTTCTTCATACGCATCGTGGATGCTCTCAAACCTTTGCATCCGTGAGCTCGCCCCGAGCGCGATATCAAGCTTGTGGTACTGTTTCACTTCGTTTATAATTCTTACGGCAAGCCCTTCGACTGACTCCTCCCCCGTCAACAAAACCCAGCGGTTTTTTGGATCCTTGAAGAGAATGGACGGTTGCTGCTCCAAAAGCAGCTCCTGTACGATATTTCCGATTGCGAAGGTCTGAATCGTATATTCCCGTCCTTCCGGCTTACCTTCCGGGTATCCCTTTGTATCCATAACGAACAGTGAATAGGCCTGATCGGCCAACCATTCCAAATGCCAAAGCTTTAACCTCTGATATATATGCTCTTCCAATGGTGTTTGCTTAAAACAAAAATCGATTAGGTCGTTGTCTCGCATCATACGGTTGCCGATCTCCGCATACGCCTGCTGATGCTTCATCTGACCACTCAAGCTTTCCTCCCTGCCAATCAGTAGCAGCGTTTTCTCGATTTTTGCAATAAAATCTTCTGTGCTGTATGGCTTCAATAAATAATCCATAGCTCCAATTTGCAGACTTCTTCTGGCGTATTCAAAGTCATTATAGCCGCTCACAATAATAACCTTAGGGCCATAGGATTCACTCCTGCAGTACTCTACCAAATCAAGCCCTGTCATGCCGGGCAGCATAATATCCGTGACGATAAGTTCGGGCTGCTGCTCCTCAATGATCTCCAATGCCGACTCCGCGGTTCCTGCTGTATATAAAATCATGTCCATATTGATCGATTCTACTGCATGCTTCATACCCATTAAAGAATCCGGTTCATCCTCAATCAGAATCAGCTTCATTACAGTTCCCCCTATGCTGGTTCTTACAGCAACAATTTATCATGAAACCGTTTTGATTACAATTAGGCGGAGGGGGATGCACAGTCACAGAGAAAAGGACGCTCGTTAAAGCACAAAAAATACATCGCCCAAGGTATTTAACCTAAATGGCGATGTATTCAAATCCTGCATACTGTTATACATCTTTGAGCCCTTGCAGGAATTTAGAAAGAAGTCTGCTTGACGCGTGGCTGCTCACTGTTTAGAACAAGCGTCCGCGCTGTTGAAGTATGAATTTCGCGAATAAGCTCTGGGTTTTTCATTAGTGACAAGCCATAAGAAGGAATCATTTCTTTTATTTTCGGTTCCCACTCTTTGACATGCTGCGGGAAGCATTTGTTAATGACCTCAAGCATAACGGAAACAGCGGTAGAAGCGCCCGGAGAAGCACCTAGCAATGCCGCTATTGAGCCATCACTCGCACTAACCACTTCCGTACCAAATTGAAGCGTTCCTTTGCCTGCAGCAGTATCTTTAATAACCTGCACACGTTGGCCAGCTACTACTAAATCCCAATCCTCGCTTTTGGCGTTCGGGATAAACGCTCGCAGCTCTTCCATGCGCTTTTCTTTCGATAACATCACTTGCTGAATGAGGTAAGTTGTTAAGGAAAGGTTTTTGGCACCTGCGGCCAACAGAGTTGTGAGATTATCCGCTTTTACGGAAGTGATCAAATCCATCATAGAGCCCGTTTTTAAAAACTTCGGCGAGAAGCCGGCAAACGGCCCAAATAGTAACGATTTTTTGTTATCGATAAACCTGGTATCCAGATGCGGAACAGACATTGGCGGTGCCCCAACTGCAGCTTTGCCGTATACTTTTGCATGATGCTGAGCTACAACATCCTTATTGTTGCACACCATAAATATTCCGCTTATTGGGAATCCACCAATGTGTTTCCCTTCAGGAATGCCCGATTTTTGCAATAAATGCAGGCTTCCGCCGCCACCGCCGATAAAGACGAATTTTGCAGTATGATTCTCAACTTTACCGCTATCGACATTCTTTACTTTCAATTCCCATGAACCATCGCTCGTACGTTTAATATCATTAACCTGCTGCTTGTAGTGAATACCGACTTTTTTACTCTTTAAGTGGTCAAACAGCATTCGAGTCAGAGCACCAAAGTTAACATCCGTTCCCGTGTCAATTTTTGTGGCCGCAATGGGCTCATTCACTGAACGGTCTTTCATAATAAGAGGAATCCATTCCATTAGTTTTTTCGGGTCATCGGAAAATTCCATCCCTTGAAACAGTGGATTGTTGGACATCGCTTCAAAACGTTTTTTCAAATACGCTACATTATTTTCCCCTTGCACTAAACTCATATGCGGCAATGGCATAATAAAATCCTGCGGGTTGCGTATTAAATTTCTGTTTACGAGATAAGACCAGAACTGCATGGAAACCTGAAACTGTTCATTAACATTGATCGCTTTGCTAATATCTACAGATCCGTCCGGTTTTTCGGAGGTGTAGTTAAGCTCGCATAGCGCAGCATGTCCCGTTCCTGCATTGTTCCATTCGTTAGAACTTTCTTCTCCTGCACTTGCGAGCTTCTCAAACACTGTAATTTTCCAGTCCGGTACTAATTCTTTCAATAGTGTCCCCAAAGTGGCAGTCATAATTCCGGCACCAATTAAAATAACGTCTGTTTTAGTTTGTCTGTTGCTCATTTTTACCTTCCTAACACGCTAATATTTGAAGAAAAGATATTGGCGCTCCACAGCAAGCCAAGGTGCGACCTAGTCAACCTTTTCCGTATCAATTAAAACCTCATTATATTGTATCACTAAATTAATAGATTAAGATAATTGCTACATCTATTATAAGCTAGTTATAACCTATTTAAAAGCCGGTAAATTTCAGTAAAGACAGCCTGCTGCAGTTTTTATCCTTATTTTTCTCTATTTAACGAAACAAGCCATGTGAATCCATAGGATTCACACGGCTTGTTAACTATTAGCTTGGTAAATGCGCTCCGTATTTAGGAAGAATAGTATCCTTAGTATAATCGTCCACTTGACGAAGTGATTCTGCAATAGCTGGCATATTCAATGCTTGAATAAGCTCGTTAATCGCTTGAACCCCCGCAGCTGCATGTCCTTCTCTGTCTTCAGGCGTTTTTAATAGCGGTGTTGCCATATGATCAGAGGGCTCATGAAAATAAGAACCAACAGCGCCAGATTGATAAGCATACTTGCCTAATAGATTTCCAGGATTTTTATTCATGCCTGCCAGCATATGCTGCACATCATACGTAACCGACTGCGATTCAGGTACGTTTAATGGTACATCTTCTAGTCTGCCCAGCACCTTATATGCTCCAATACTTATAGCATGGAATTGCTCCAGTAAATTAAAATTGACTATTTCTGCCGCTTTTAACAAGTCCATATAGAGGATCGGCACTTTCGTTTCATCAAAGAAATCACGAACCATACCACTTACGGTCAAATACGCTGGACCATGAGATGTAACATAAATTTGTCGTCTAAAGCCTTGATTCAACAACGACTTCGCTATCTTATCTAAATAAGCCATCCCATCTTTTACACTCATTTGAATCGTGCCGCGAGCGACAGTCGTTCCACCTGGAAAGAAATAAGGTAAATTATGAAGAACAAGCCCATCAGATGCTTCAGCCATTTTCAAAGCGATCGCTTCTGCTAAAACGGTTTCAGAATCTAAAGGCAAGGCTCCGTGAGTTTCCGTTACGCCAACTGGAACATAGATAATATCATTTCGATCTAAATATTGTTCAACTTCCCCATTGGTCATTTTTGAAAGGAATCTAGTACGCATATCAAACACTCCTATTCTTTTATAGATAAGAACTCACTATACATTAGAATTTTTCTTATTTAGCTGCTCTCATTTCTTTTAACGCAGCATACATTTCATTAGTTCGCTTTGTATTGAGGTTATAGATTAGACCTACACCGATTAAAATAATAACGAATGCGAGTATTGGCATACCCGTGTACATTTTCAATACGCCTTCTGCTACTTCCGGTGATTGAGATTTTGCCCCAGAAACGAACCCTACCCATCCTAAAGCATAGCTTCCGATAGCAGCGCCTAGTCCCATACCGACTTTACGAGCAAAGGAATATAGAGAATAAAGTGTACCCTCGTAATGCTTTCCTGTTTGAAGCTCGGCATAATCGATACAATCGGTTACAAGAGCCCAAACCACCATAACAAAAACAGATGAACCGATTGTAGCTAGATTATATACAGCCATGAACACGTATACATTTTCAATTGTGACAAATGTGATGAAAAGTGTTGCAGCAAAACTGAAGATTGAGGTCGCAATAATAATATTTCTTTTATTAAACCTAGCTACCAATTTAGGAATGATCGTGAACAATACGAGCGTAATACCAATGCTAATAAAGGAGTTGATCGTAAAAGCACCAGGCATGTGATAACGTTCTGCAAAGACGATAGGTGCTAATTGACTTACACCATTGATCATAAGTAGTGAACCAACGGAAGCAACCATCATACCAATCAACGGTCTGTTTTTAAGCGCTACTTTAAATGCATCCTTAAAATTGTAATCGGATTTTGCACCTGCGGGTTTATCATCACGAATACGTTCTGTCGTTAATCGTACAAGCCCTGTATAAGCTAATACCGATAAAATACTAAATACGATAGCAATTTGGAAAAAGGCTTCTGGAATTACAGAGCCAGAATGATCATAGATAAACATGGGAACAAAGGATAAGAAACCAAGTCCAACAACCATCCCGCCAATAGCCCGTGCACGAGATAATTTGGTGCGTTCAACAGGATCAGTAGTAATAACAGATGCCAGAGAACCGTAAGGGATAGAATCAGCTGTGTAAGCAACACAGAAGAATAAATAGACGAATACGACCCAAATATGCGTGGCAGTAGATCCCAAACCAGATACATCTGCAAAAGACAGTAAGCAAGAAGCTGCTAATATCCATTTGGAGATCGTAATATACGGCAAAAATTTATCGCCGGATTTCCCTAGCTTCCAACGGTCTGGAAGAGTTCCCATAATTACGTTGCAAGCGGCATCAAAAAACTTGCCTAATAAAAACAAGGTCCCCATAAAGTAAGGGCTTACACCTAAAACATACGTACAGAAGATTAAGAAAAATCCACCTATATATAAGTTGACGAAACTTCCACCTATATCTCCTAGCGCGTATCCTACCTGGTCTCTTGCTCCAAACTTTCTCATCGTTCTTCCTCCTCTGTCTTCCTGCAAGTAAGCGCTCTATTTCGAGCTTATTTATTTAGTATACATTCAATATTAAAAATACTTTTACGCTACAATTGCATGTTTTTATAGTATAATTGCATCAATTTTTTCAAAAACCGCAAAAAAATAGACGCAAAGTTTATTATGCGCCTAAGAGTTCCACTATTTATATCGATCAATTCACTAAATTTTTTTTAGAATCGTTAATGATACCTTTTTTGAACTCTAAAGGAGTTACTCCTGCTTCCTCTTTAAAAAACTTTGAAAAATACTGAGAATTGCTAAATCCAATCATAATGGCAATTTCAGTCATGGAAAGATTGGAGTAAAGAATAAGCTGCTTCGCTTCCTTTATTCTTCGCTGATTACGATAATAACTAATCGTTATTCCTTTTTCCTTCTTAAATACTCGCATCAAATGGGAAGGATGAACATGCAGCTTTCCTGCCATTTCGTCCATGGAAATGTCCTCTGCAAAGTTCATTTCAATATATATTTCTGCCTTCTCTACGATTGTTAATTTGTCACTGTTAGATTTTCGGATTGTTGGATCAGAATACTCTTTAACCATATTTGAATGAATCTTATCCAGCTCAGAGATATGTTCGGCATGCTCGATCATGATGGCATACTTTTCCGATATAAAGTGAGTCTGCCATGCACTTAAGCCTCCTTTTTCAGCTGAATAGCTGTAAAGGGTATTGTGCGACAATAAAATGTTTTTATAAGATCTAATTTTATCATTTGGGACTCGATTAAGAATGTTTAAATGCTTATCATTAAATTTCTGATTCAAGTCCCTTTCATATTCATTTATATCATCCAGATTGCTATGTTGAATAGCATATAGAAATTTCTCTCTTAGCTTATGGACTGCTTCAATATATTCAGGTGTTGGTCTATTGACATCTGTGTTTAAACCTATATTTACATTCCCATTATAAGCTACGCGATGTTCCTTCATCTCAAGCCCCTGCCTCATATATTTGCTACTACTTATTATAACTCTTATGCTTTTAAATTGCTGATTTCTCTATCCCCGCTGTTAACATTACTCTGATTAAAACACAAAAGTCCCACAAGAGGGGACTTTTTTTCAAACGATAAAAGGATTATTTTTGGGGGCAGCGTCTTACGTTATTTCTTGAAAACTAACCTTTCACTTG
Organism: Paenibacillus sp. FSL H8-0548; assembly: GCF_038630985.1. Taxonomy (NCBI): domain Bacteria; kingdom Bacillati; phylum Bacillota; class Bacilli; order Caryophanales; family Paenibacillaceae; genus Paenibacillus; species Paenibacillus sp. FSL H8-0548. Next base: position 653,038 of record NZ_CP152049.1, on the reverse strand, counting down.
AAGATCAAGTGTTCGAAGTACCAGCTCGCAGTACATCATATTCGCCCATGAGAACCATTCCCTTGTGTATAAGGATGGATCATCCTTATGAAATCCCTCATGCATCATTCCACACCCATTATCCGTGCTTTCAAGCAGTTTAAGGATTGTTTTTCTTTCGTTGTTGCTCTCGCTCGTCAAACCCTCCATAGCCAAAGCTATTGGCCAAATATAGTCAGACGGAGTATGCGGACTGCCCACTCCCGCTGCGGCAGCACCTTTAAAATAGAAGGGATTATTCGAGCTAAGGATGAATTTGCGAGTATTGACATAGATCGGGTCATCCATGGAACAGTAGCCTAAATAAGCGCTAGACAGTAGACTTGGGACATTCGCGTCATCCATAAGGTTATAATTTCCCATTCCATCCGTCTCATAGGCATATATCAGCCCAAACTCTGGATGCTCAATGATGCCGTATTGTTGAATACCTGCGTCAATTTCATTTGAAAGATCCATAGCTTCCTTCGCCAATTCCGTGTCATTTAACACTTCAGTCGCTATTTCAACGACGTATCTTAACACAACGACGGCAAACATGTTCGAAGGAATTAAATATCCATACGTACAGGCATCATCACTCGGCCGGAAACCCGACCAAGTCATTCCGGTATAGCCTGTCTCCGATCCTTTGCCGTCACGAATCAATGTATCGGTTGCTGGACAATTCATGCGTTGAAAACGGTATTCGGATTGGGTTTCATGATACTGCTCCGTTCTCCACAACTTTAATATGAGCGATAACCCTTCGCGAAAAGCGGCACTAAAATGTGACGTTCTGCCCGTATTTTTCCAAAGCAGATAACTTAGCTGGATCGGATAACATAACGAATCGACCTCGTATTTGCGCTCCCATACCCATGGTCTCATTTCCGTTAAATCTTCGGTGTGACCGAGGCCCGTTGGCCCCTCATTAAATGCATTTGCATAAGGATCTGTTATCACCAGCTGAAATTGCCGCTCGACCAGTCCTGCAATCACATCCCTGACTTCCGAGTTTTCCCCGGCAATCAATAGATAGGGCCTAATTTGAGCAGCCGAATCTCTAAGCCACATAGCTGGAATATCCCCTGTAATCACAAAGGTAGTTCCGTCATCCAGCCGCTTGAGTGTTGTCTCCCATGTATTTGCAACGCATGTTTCAAAAATAGCAGCGCGTTTGGGCTCATCCCCAAGCATTATTTTCAGTGTCTGACTCCATAGGTTAATGGCTTCCGGTAATTTTGCAGCATCTGTATTGATGACAGAGCCCCTCCTTCATTTAATCATGATTCATTATGCTTAGGCTGACTGCCGTTAGTTAGCGGAATCACCATATTCCAAGTATGATCAAAATGCCACGCCTTCTCGCCCGTACCCGTTGCAGCGAATAAGTGCGTCGGAACCCCGTCTTGAAATAATAAATTCGGCCGCTCTAGGTTGCACATTTCGATTTCGCTGCCATCATCCCACTTTACCGTTCTCGAATAGGCCTTTGGGTCGGGATGGATATTCCAATGTATGCAATCGTCGCTGGTCGCATAGATTCCTGCTCCCCACTCTCCAGTGATCCCTCCGCAATTGTTTTTAAAATCATCCTTCATAAGCAAATGAAATTGGCCATCGGCATGCCATAGATATGGATCTTCAACATGCAAATCGGGATTATCAAAGCCTAGAATCGGTTGGTTCGACAAGCGCTGGAAGGGACCTGCCGGGTTGTCAGCGATCGCTACACCGAGTTGGAGAGTAGATCCCGAATACTCCCTTGATTTATAAATCATATAGGTCGTTCCATCGTCGAGAATGGCTACTGCGGGATTAGTAGTAATCGTTCCGTCCCATTGTCCCAGACGCGGCTCCAGCAAAGGCGTATCTTTACGACTCCAAGGCCCGAATACAGAGCTTGCAACGGCCAAACCGATTCTTTTATTGTTCCAGACCTCAGCCCCGCGTTCAGACGGGATGAAATCGTTTGGTCCTGGAATAGGCCCCCCATAAGTAGTTCCCATATAGTAGAGATAATAAGTGCCGTTATAATACTTAATATGAGGATTATGTTGATTCATTCCGTCAAAATAGGAGCGGTCGCGCCGTCCAAGTACGGTTTCCTCATAGTGATAGGGACCCTCAGGAGCGTCACTGGCCGCCCTTACGATTTCACAATTAAATAGCCAATGAACACCAAAACCTAGTTCTTTCTTCCATCGCGACGCAAATAAATGATAGCGTCCATCCTCCCCGCGAATACAGGAGCCGCACCAAATATAATAATTTTCCTCACGGTATCCTCCCGCTTTAGGGGCGGGAAGGATTAGAGGATATATCGGATTTGTCATTTTCAACTACCTCCAAGCCATAATGAATTTATCCTTTCACACTTCCCATAACAATACCCTTCATAAAGTATCTTTGAAGAAACGGGTATACCAAAAGGATAGGCAGAGTACCCAGAAAGATTTGCGCTGCTTTGGAAGTACGATCGGATATAAGTCCCAGCATGTAAATGTCAGACTGCCGCATATTCTCAAAATCCAGCTTAATAATGACAGATTGCAAATAAGTAGCCAAAGGATAATGGCTCGGTTTGTTCATCAGAATCATGCCGTCAAACCAAGAGTTCCAATGATGGACGACGGTAAACAACAGGATGGTGGCAATAGCCGGCATAGACAGCGGTACCATGATCTTCCAAAGAATGAGCCAATGTCCCGCCCCGTCAATAACAGCGGCCTCCTCCAATTCTTTTGGCAATGACCTGTAGAAGTTTAAAAGGAGAATAATATTAAAGACAGCGACCGCCGCCGGCAGTACTAAAGCCCACAACGTATCAATCAGACCTGTCATCTTAATGGTCATATACCATGGAATCAATCCACCGTTAAACAAAATAGTAAATACAAAAAACCATGCAAATAGAGTACGGTGACGAAACGCAGATGTTTCTTTCGAGAGAGGATAAGCCGTCAATATGGTCAGAAAAAGACTCAGTCCGGTACCTAACAGCACTCGTTGTAAAGTTATGCCAATTGATGCCAAAAATCTTGGATTATCCAAAATAAAAGAATAGGATTTCACAGTGAAATCGACCGGCCAAAACGTAACGTCTCCTGCGGAAACCGCCGAACTAGAGCTAAATGAGATCGCTAGTATGTGAACAAGCGGCAGTATGCATAATAGTGATACCATAATCAAAAAAGTATAATTAAAGCTCTGAAAAGCAACACGTCCCCAAGAAGCCGACCGCATATACTCTCCCTCCTTTGCTAGAAGATTCTATAATTAGCCAACCGGTATGCCAGCCAATACGAAACGGATATAAAAATAAACGATACAATCGATTTTATTAGCCCTATTGCAGTTGCAACACTATATTGAGCATCCTCCAGGCCCATACGATAGACCAACGTATCTAAGACATCTCCGCTCTCATAAACCTGAGGATTATAAAGATTAAATACTTGATCGAAACCAGCATTCAACACATTTCCCAGGCTCAATGTAGCCATAAGAACGATAATTGGAATCATTCCCGGAAGCGTCACATGCAGCATCTGCTTAAAACGACTGGCCCCGTCGATTACGGCTGCTTCATATAAAGCAGGATTGATCCCTGTCAAAGCAGCCAAATAAATAATCGTGCCAAAGCCAAACTCTTTCCATGTATCGGACAGAACTAGAACAGAGGGAAACCAGCTATTATTCCCCAGAAAAAAAATCGGCTTGAAGCCTAGCCATTGGATGAAATGATTAACAATCCCTTCGGATGGCGATAAAATATCAATTAAAATGCCTCCGAGAATTACCCAGGATAAAAAATGCGGTAAATAAATTAAAGTTTGAAGCGAGCGCTTCATAAACGATTTTCCAATCTCATTAAGCAGCAGGGCAAATACGATGGGAACAACCAAATTGGCTAGCATTTTCAATAAAGAGATCCAAATCGTATTGCGCACAACCTTCCAGATATCCGGGAGCTCGAACACATAACGGAATTGATTAAGCCCCACCCACTCTGATCCAAACCAACCCTTGGAGGGCTTAAAATCCTGAAACGCAATGACTCCGCCTGCTAACGGAATATAACTGTATATAATTACGAGTATGACTGCTGGGATAAGCATGGCATACAAGGGCCACTGCCGCTTCCACCTGCGGTTCACGATTGTATTCATTCTGTCATCTCCTCTGTGCATCTAACCCGTTGGAGGCAAGAAGGGGCTGCAGCGCTTGTCTGACAGCCCACCTTTATGCATTCCTGCTATTTCTGCGAAGAGAGCTCAGCGTTAATTTCTTTCGTTATTTGCTCTCCTCCAAGCGCATTCCACTTATTAACGTATTCGTCAAATGCGGATATGTCTGCGAACCCGAGAATGATTTTCGTAAATGTTTCTTTCTCAAGCTTATCCAGCGTGCTCCATTTCGAGGACATGGTATCGGTTTGGCCTCCGAATTTAGTAGAAACGTAAGCATTAGAGTCATAGGATTTAATTAAGATGGAGAATCCAGAATCTTCAGGACCACCCTGGCGCGTGGATGCCCAACCGGAGAGGTCGTTATTGTTTTTAAATTCAACCATCTTGCTATACTCCGGAATGTAATCGGTCAAAATGCTTTTATCCTCTTTCGTTACTGCCTCAGCCAAATTTTTAAGATCGGAGATCGTCACATTATTGGCTTTATCCGACATGACAAAAGCAGATGTGTAAACGTGAGTCTGATCGCCGTTAGCATCGTTTGGATTGTATACAGCTTCATCCTTAGTCGCCCCATAACGCTTTTCCTGATAGAAATTGAGCATCTTGACCACTGCTTCAGGATTTTTGAAGCCTTTGCGGACTACCGTGAATTCCGATGCAGGGAAACCCACACTGCCAAGCGCCGTTTGATCATCAACGGAAAGAAGCGGATAAGCTTTCCAATCGGCTTCCGGATTCTTTTTCTTCATGTCAATGAAGTTGAGCGGTACCCAATTGTGTCCAAAAACCATGCCGAATTTATTATTTACGAAATCATCGATAACCTTATCTGTGTCTTTTACACCAAATTCGGGGTCAATTAAGCCCTTCTCATACATTTTCTTCAATTCTTCCAACGCAGTTCTCATCTCAGGAAGTGTACTGCCATAAACCGTTTTTCCTGTACTGTCTTCGATCCAAGTTTGCGGATATGCATGAAAGCTATTAAAAAACCCGTTTAAAGAAGCGATACCGCCATAGAGATCCTTGTTTAGCGGAAGTCCAAACGTGTCAGCCTTTCCGTTTCCGTCCGGGTCTTCATTAGCGAATGCCTCTGAAATCGCAATGATGTCCTGCATGCTTTTCGGTTCCGGCAGTCCCAATTTGTCCATCCAATCCGTCCGCAGCCATACCATCGGCAGACTATAAATCGTTGATGAAAGTTTAGGCAGACCAATGAGCTTCCCCTCATAGGTAGCAGCTCCCAAGCCAAGGCCTCCATCTCCTTCCGTCAGTTCTTTCGTGAAAGGCGTCGCGTATTCACCATAAACCTCAGTCAGGTCTGCAAGCTGTCCTGCCTCAGCCAAACGCATTAATTGGGCTCCGTTGACCACGAATATATCCGGCAAGTCACTAGAAGCAATAGAAATATTCATTTTGTTAAAATAGTTGCCTGATGCTGTCGTCCAATCGTAAACGAGCTTGATACCCAGCTCTTTCTCATACCCTCTGGTCCAAGCATTGTCTTCGAAGCTGTCCCCTTCCGGAAATCTCCAATTTTGTTCCGAATGGGTGGCTGCATGCACCTCAATCAATCCCGCTTGTTCTCCTGAACCGTTCTGATTCGTTCCCGTGTTGTTGCCTTTCGATTCGGTAGAACCTTCGTTGTTCGTATTATTGCCGTTTCCACATGCGGATACAACCAACGAAACTGCTAACAATACCATAATGACCCATCTGTTTGTTCTCATATTTTCCCCCCGCTTAAATAGGATAATTAGCCTCGTGAGTAATCTTAGCATCCGCTATTCAAAGTGAGAACGCATACAATGTTGACATCGTAGTCTTTTGTTAACTTCTCTCTTACGCGACGATTTTTATTTGATGTAGCGCTCTCTAAATTCCTGCGGGGTAAACCCGTTATTCATCTTGAAGAACTTGGTGAAATATCGCGGCGATTCAAAACCGATAGCCTTTCCGATTTCATGCACTTTCAAGGACGTATCCAGCAGCAATTGTTCTGCGCGTTTTATGCGCATTTCTGTTATGGCATCCGATAAGTTTTTCCCGGCTAACTGCTTGTACAAGCGTGACAAATAAGCAGGATGATAGGCTACGTGCTCAGCGATTTTAGTCAAGGAAAGATCCAAATGAAGATTTTCATCAATAAACTTCTTAATTTGCAAGACCAAATCTGTATTTTGAAGCTCCCATTCTTGTGTACGGCTGTCAAAAATATAGGCCATAATATCACGATACTCATGAAGAAAAACATCCCATTTCAAGCTATAAACGCCTTTAAGAATGGAAGACAGGTCAAATCTGGACTCCACTTCATATTTCATATCCAGTTTCTGGATCGTTGCTAATGCAAGGGAAACCAGCTCGAAATACACTTCGGCTTGTTGCCATTCCGTATCCGTCTGAAGAGGCGTGGATAAGTCGGCTAATTGCATAACTTGCTGCAGAAATTCATGTTTTTGATTGTGCTCGAGCGCATACTTCAAACCCGTTATTCTCTTGCCAGGCAGCGTTTTCTCCGAGCATTCCTCTTCCTGTGGATGCTTGCGGTCAGTAACAAAAATTTGGCGCTGCAGTCCAAAATGTCGAAACATTACGTTTTTTAGACGATGGTATTGCATATCGATTTCTCCGAACGGAACAATGCTGTCACTCATCACCAGAGAAATATCCAATTGAAGCAGTGTCTTGCATTTCTCCTGCACTTGCCCCATTATGCCCTCGGTGTAATAGATTAAGCGTTCATGCGAGATATTCAAATCTTTCGGTTGAAGAAACCAAAGGATATGTGATCGGTCACTGTCAACTGAGAAAACATTTGTAGATTGACAGAGCAAATCCTGCGCAATATTTTGAATGGCGAATAAAAACAAGTTACAATCCGTGGTTTTGATTTTTGACGGCCAATGATCAACTTTTCCCAATACGATAAGTACTGGTAGATCGGCTCGCAGCGGAATATCAAGCTCCTCGAACGAAATAGCAAGCTGTCCCTCTTCCTCGGAATATCCATTAACCGCATCCATTAACAAAGATTTACGAAGTGAGGCCTTGGCCTGAAACCATCGTTCTCTTGCTTCCTCCACCCATTGCTCCTTTTGCAGCTCCGCTTGCAGTTCATAGGCAGCTTTCTGCAAAGCTTCCATGATAACTTCGTCACCCTCGGTCTTTAAAATGTACTCTACCCCGCCTTGCCGCAGCGCTTCCTGCACATAACTAAATTCGTCATTGCCGGTTAAGTAAATCACCTTGCATCTCGGCCAGCGCACTTGAATTTGCCGATGAAGCTCCAATCCTGTCATTCCTGGCATACGAATATCCAGCAGCATAATATCCGCTGGCGTTCTCTCCATGTACTGCAAAGCCTCTTGAGCGTGATAAGCCTTTATTATTTCCCATTCCGGGTCACGCATGTCCCGCAAGCATTCGGCCAAACCATCCGTGAACAATGGCTCGTCATCCACAATCATTAATTTATACATCATATAGTTTCATCCTCCGTTAATTATTCCTGATGCTCAGGAATGGTGATCGTAATGCTCAACCCGCCCAATTTGCTGCGTTCCAAATGCAAGCCATAATCCTTGCCGAACTTTAGCTGCAGCCGTTTATGCACGTTGATTAGTCCGGTCGTCTCATAAATGAGATCATCGTTCGATCGCATTAATTGCGTGTGAAGCTCTGCCAGCGCAGTGTCTGTAAGCTCATTTCCGTTGTCCTCAATCACAATTTTGAGCCGCTGTTCCTCACGCACAAATGATATTTTTAAAAAGCCATCAGAGAGCTTGCTTCCCAAGCCATGCGTGTAAGCATTTTCAATCAACGGCTGCAAAATCAACTTTGGTACCTGCAAAGACTCTACGCCAGCCGGAAGCCCGTCTGATTCTGTGATTATCCGTTTCGAAAACCGGATCATCTGAATTTGAATATATGCCTGTGCATGATGAAATTCATCAGCAAGATTCACGATGTCGGATGCATTTCTTGTAATGTATTTGAAATAGTCTCCAAGAAAGCGAGTGTATTCCACCACTTTTTCTAGATCATGATTTTGGGCAAGGCGATAAACAACGTAATAGCTATTATAAAGAAAATGAGGATTAATTTGAGATTGCAGCTGCTTTAGCTCCGATGACTGCAAACGAATTTTATGCTCAAAAACCTCTTGAATCAGAATTTTGATTCGGCCTGCCATGGAATTGAATTGACGGTATACGGTAGAAAATTCATCTCCCTTGCGGGTACTGAGAACAACATCGTAATCCCCTTTTTCAACTCGTCGAAGTCCGGCCAGCAAGCTTTGAAAGGGGCGATGAATCAAACGATAGATTGCATAACTGAATACGAGCACAAGAAGTAAGGAAGCCATTAAAATAACAAAATACGTATATTTGTACCTGCTCAGCATGCCGGTCATCTCTGATTTGGGAACCGTAACCATAAGATGAACGCCCAGTTTTTCAGACACCTCGTCAACTACCATATATTCAGTGCCGTTAAGGTTCATTTGGTCATAAGCTGGCTGCTTTGACCCGGATTGCATGGCATACATTCGCTGTTTCAAAGAATGGTTATCCATCAGCTCTGGACTGTCGGATATTACCCATTCGAGTTCTGGGCTGAACAGCATGGCAGATCCATTTTCGTAAGAATTAAGACTTCCAATCTCGCTAAGCATCAATTCAATCGTCGGCTGAGAAAGCACAATTTCCATCGCAAAAGCGATATTATCTATTTTCATAGGTACAGGATTCAACCCGCCCATAGCTAATGATGAGCCGTAACCATAAAGCATTGCATTCGTCAAATAGGATTCCGTTATTCTGGAAATTTCATCTTCTGACATACGATCCTCGTAACTGCTGGCGAACACACCTCTCTTCAGAGAAGGGAAGTACACTTTTATTTCCTGCACGAATGGACTGGAGGTTTTCAACAAATCCAGCTTGTCCTTCACAGATAAGATAAGCTCACTCTTCGTATAGGGTTCCATAAACGGCCCTTCGTTAGCAAGCTTTAAGAAATCCTCATGCACTAAATAACTATTCTTGAGGCTGTCTATACGCTCGATCTCGGTCTCAAAGCTCTTAAGAAAATAACGCGCATTCAAATGGATCGCATCCATAGACCGCTGCAAGATACTTTGCTCGACTTGATGGTTCATATACACAGTAAACAAATAAATCGGTGCATTTAATATGACAAACATAGTTATGAGATTAACGAGTATTGTCTTGCGGATATGAAATAAGTTTTTCAATTTCGGATCTCCTCTGTTCTGATTCTGGTGGTGGATGAGAAAATAAGTCCTAGACTACCGCTGTTTTATTCTTTACGGTCCTTTGATTTGGCGGCATTGGGCAACTGCCTAAACTCGCTGGGTGAGAGACCTGTCTCTTTCTTAAAATTATTGCTGAAATAGTGAATGCTCGCATAACCGAGCGCATTAGCAATCGCTTCGATGGGTTCTCCCCGCAGCAGCGCCTGCTTTGCCTGCTTAATCCTCTCAGATATCATGTACTGCTTCGGTTTCTGCCCCATCTCCTGATGGAAGATGACGGTGAAATAGCCCGGATGGTAGCCGCACAGCTCCGCCAGCTCACTTACTGTCCAATGCCTGGCTGGTTGTTCACGCATTGCATCCAGCGCCGGTCCAGTCTTTCTCACTGGGTCATCCGTCTGTGTACTCATAGTTGATCGGACAACGAGCGTCAGCAGCTCCATCATCAGAGTACGCAGTGCGAATGGATAGGCGATATATTCTCTACTGTACTCTCTAACGATGCGGGCAAATATCTGCTCCGCGAGGATGATCGAGAAGTGCCTCGGCAGTTCGAGATCCGTCTCGCCTGGAATCGCGATGCGATACCGCTTCAGCTCCATCGCCAGCTGCTCCGTATCCGCTTCACGAATTAAATAGCCAGGGTGTACGGGTATGGGGGAATCACTACGGAATGCAAAATGAACACTATAGTATTCGGTAGCCTTCGTCGTCTCAAGCAAATGGGCATTGAGCGGCCCAAGCATTACGCACTCACCGGGTGAAATGCGGTACCGGCTCCGCCCCATCTCCAGAGAGGCTTCACCGGATATGATATAAAAAAACTGCCAGTCAGGGATGATCCGCGGCCCCCATTGCACATTCGCGTTTGCCGCATCGCGGCTAGCGAAATTAACTGCAGGGCTACAATCGTAAAGCGAGCCTAAATGCAAATAGATCAGTCCTCCTGACATCTAAATCTTGAAAAAACATAAATCTCCCCGTTATTTGTCTAAATATTATTCATTGCTACTAATGTATATTTAAAGCGTATACAAAATCAACTTCATTATCATGGAGGTGCGTTGAATCATGTTAACGGAAGCGCAAGTGAAGCAGTTTGATCAGGACGGATTTCTTAAAGGGGATGTCGTATTAAGCAATGAAGAGGTTGAGGTGCTTCGCAGTGAACTGCAAGACGTTATGGACGGCAAAAAAGTCAATAAACCAGTACTCAATCATAACATGGCGGATGCGGGGTCACTCTACGACAATATGAAAATGACGGTAAGCGAGCGCGTTGTACAAATCGTAAACATTTGGATGGCGAGCGATGTCTTCTTCAAGCATGCATCAAACCCTCGGATTTGCGAGGAGATTGCACAGCTTTCCAGAACTGATACCGTTCGCATCTGGCACGATCAAGTCCAATACAAGCCTCCGGTATCAGGCGGACCGACCGGTTGGCATCAAGATCATCCACTTTGGCCAATCATACAGCCAGCCGATCTTGTCAGTGCATGGGTAGCGCTGGACGATGCAGTCATCGAAAACGGCTGTATGTGGATGGTTCCCGGCAGCCATAAGTGGGGAAATCATCAGAAATATTTGGCCAGTGACAAAAACTTCATGCCATTCCATAAACAGCCCGATTTGCTGCAAAAGGACGCTGTTGTAAAGGCCGTGCCTTTTGAGATCAAGAAGGGACAGGTTGGCTATCATCACTGTATGACTTGGCACGGCAGCCCTCACAACCGCTCCGAGCTGCATCGCCGAGCAATTGCGGTCCACTACATGCCAGGCCATACGAAATACGAGCCTTCTTCCAATCACGTGATGCTCGATTACGTAAACGTGAAGGCTGGAGAAATTCTTCAGGGTGAACATTTCCCAGTGGTATACACAACGAAGCCAGCGATCGAGATGATATAAAGGGAATCTCACCCCAATACGAGAAACAGCGACATCCAAGGACAAGAAAACAAGTCCTAGAATGCCGCTGTTTTGTTACGAGAAGAAAGAGTAATATCTACTTCTTCATGCTAATCTGAAATACATCCTGAGCCTCTCCGCCCAAAACAATCATTCCGCCTTCAGGCAGCACAACCGAATGCTCCGCGTTTATGATCGAGGAATATACAAGCACCCCATCTTCATCATAAACGATAACCCCTCCGCTCGCTGGAGCTTCAATAGTCATTTCTTTGCCTGCTGAATTTTTATCTATTTTAAACCATACGGCATGACCGCTAGCCTGAATGGTGGAGATCGACGTTTTCCCGCCATAGATCGGTTTCACATCATCTTCACTCATGAAGGACAGTCCGTCGATCATCAAATATTCCTTGTCGTTCTTTGTATAGAAGCTTAAATCAAAAACATCTCTTCCGCTCATAACCGGAATTTCAACGATGTTTATCGCTTTATTCTCATCCAAAATTTTAGTGCCAGATGCATAGCCATTATCGCTATCCACCACGATATTCTTTGTTAAAATCTCAGGAAAAAGATAGAACATCGAAGTAATCTTTTCCTCCAGTGCGTAGTAATTTTTAGCGTTTCTTTTTTCCCATGCGGCTTTTGTTGCAGCTTCCAGAGGATTGCTATCCAGCTTCTGATAGTCATAGATAACCATTAGCGTTTGACCAATTCCAGGGAAATCCAAATACGCGTTGAGCTTAAAATAGGTTTTGCCATTCGTTTCTTTGTCAAAGCTTACCGTCACATTGCCTTCATTGTTGGTGAATTGTCCATTTCCCGTGTACATATAGGTTTGCGGCGGGATAATTCCCCCTACAAGAGCCGGAAGATCGATCTCTCCGTTCTTAATCGCGACCTCCATTGTTGAGCCTACTGCACCATATAAGCCGGCATAAGCGAGCTGTTCCGCTGGCATGTCTACCTTCACCGAAGATTCAAAGGTTTTATCCGGCAGGATATGATCAATCTTACCTTTCTCTTGCAAATATGCTAATAGTACGTTAGATGCAAATAAACTATTATAGAGCGAGCTTCCTCCTGATGACAGGACAGCGATAGAAATAGTTTGTCTCTTCCGATACCCATACACCATTTTTATATTCAGGGCTTTGCATAGCGATAGCTGACTTCTCGGATAAAATATTCGGATGATTACCGCTCAATACGTCTCCGAAAATCGTTAGTTCTTCATCAGTGGCGTAGATCCCGCCTGCCCCGATGACGTTCCCATTCTCGACAGGCAATGCCTGCTCCATTGCAGGGTAATAGGTTTTCGCAAGCTTTTCTCTGTCAAATGAATCAAGCGGCGTTTTGGTAGAGCTTAATTTAATGGGTTGCTAACCTGTTGTTCTAGAAACTCGGTATAGCTTAAGCCGCTGACTCGTTCAACAAGGATTTCAAGCAGTTGAAATCCATCGTTGCAATACACCGAATATTCACCTGGATCGGACTTTAGGTTCTCAGATCGCAGCCTCATTAATAATTCATCATGACTCTAGGTGTCATTGTCATCGAACAGCATGCTATTCTCGTAGTGCGTGCCATAAAGCCCTGACGAGTGATTCATTAGCATATGCGGTGTAATGTCCTTATATCTTCCATCTGCCATGGTGAAATCCTTGATATACGTGATGAGCGGTTGATCGATGTCGATCTGGCCGGCATCAGCAAGCATCATCGCTGCGGCCGTCACATACATTTTGCTGACTGAGCAACATCGTGTCCTTCGTAATTGGAGCGTTGGTGGCGTTATCGTACACACCAGCGCTATCCGATAAAACAATCGATCCCGAATCCCTAATGGCGTACTGCAAGCTTGTTACCCCATAATCGGACACAATCGTTGAAGCCAGATTTTGAGCCATTTCCTGTACGGTTTCCATATTGCCTTGTGCTGAAGCTTGATTCATAGGTGTAACCAAATAGATAGCAGTCATCACTAATGCAATGATTTTTTTCATTTCAACTTCCTCCTTAGCATTCTTTAACAGATTTGATTGGCTGTATTCAGCATACAAGAGAGGTTGGTGGTATTCGTGGAAACAGCTCGAAACGACAAAAAACAATCCCTAAACAACAGCTTGTCTAGGGATTGTTCGTTCAAAATTGTATAAACTCCTATTCAGCGATCGTGGTCAGCAGGCGATATGTCTCCTTGCAGCACGTCTGGACATTTCACCCCAAAGTAACGCGCCAGATTCTAGTTTTGGCCGTCAATTCACCTCTTCCAGCAGCTCCTTGATGAGCGGGTCTGCACTCGATTCCGAAATTTCATACGTTATTTTCAGTATAGTTCCGTCAGCTCTAATAAAATAATTGGTCGGAATCGCCGTAATTCCATATTGAGCTGCGACTATCCCGTCCTGATCAAACAAGCTTGGCATTTGAACGTTGTATTCATCCAGGAAGGCACTCGCCTCCTCCATGCTGTCATTCGCCGTTACATTAATGGATATAATTTCAATATTATTTTTATAATTGGCATAAATTTTGTTAAGATCCTCTGCCTCATTCTGGCAGCCTGGACACCATGAAGTCCAGAAATTTATCAGCTTCGGCTTGCCGGAAGTTGCCGATACAGCTGTTGACTGACCGGAGATATCCTCCAGAGTGAAGTCTACCATTCGCTCACCGTAATGATCCGACATCACATATTCGAGCGAAGCCGCATCATTCACATATTGATAAATGAGCCATCCCCCAACGATTAATCCTGCCGATACAAGTAAACCTGCTATTCCCGCCATCAGTTTAACCTTCATCAAAAATGAACCTCCACATTTTTACTGAACAGATGAATCTATACGATACTGAGAACGCTTTTTAAAATATCGCTTTTTCAAAAAATTAATAAAAATTCATAAATCCAGGAATATTGTACCATGATATCACTAAATAGAGCCATGGTTATGACCCTTCTTTCTGCAAGTTCAATTCGACCTCATAAGCACATATAGGTGCTTATTGCCCAAGAAAGCAAGCTGTTTTACTTCGATAAGCACCTATGTGTGCTTATCGCGGCCGAATGACCGAAAACCGCCAGCCACTAATTGGAATCATTAAGAGGGTGTCCTAGCCAAATTCATGGCTTATGGGTCACAGTTCACGCACGGGAGTCCCTAATCACAAACTCTTCCTTGTCGCTTCATTTCATCTATCTCATCCAACCCTTAAGCTCTAATAGGCGCGACACGATACGAAGCGCTTCTGTCTGAGTCTTGTGTCTCCTCATGAAGCGATAAGCTCCATCCGAATGAAAAGACTGACGCTAGACGCTGCGCGTCGGCTTCTGACAAATGAGCGATGACTGCTTCGTTCTCCGGCTCCAGAATAAGCTCCGCTTCTTCCTGCAGCGCGACGAGAACCCAGCTGTGAATACCGCGAATCGTGTTGTACTTGATTTGATAGCCGTTCATAACGGCTTGCTCAAAGGTACTCGCCTCCCCATTCACTAAGGCTGTTAAAGCGGTGTAATCGAAATGGAATTTGCTATCATCGGTAGGCAGATTGCCGGCCTGAACTCGGCTAATTGGTTCATCACTGGGCCAGCCGTATGCCTTAAGTGATTCCAACATCAGGGCATCCCATTGTGATAGTTTGGTTTCGGGCTTGAATCTGTCAGCCATTCGTGAACTCTCCTTTGTATGTGAAAGAGACTGCCTAGAACATCATAGGTGATAACCGGAGGCAGTCTCTTGCCAATATTAAGCGTTACTTGCTCGCTCTGTAGGCGTTTAGGGATTCTTTCACTTTCGCCGGATCAGCTTTCAGCTCCAGGCCTGTGTCGACAAGCGGGCTAAGCGTCGAGACGGCTTTGAACTTGTTGCCGTTATAAAAAGACAAGATCTCATCTTGGTTGATGGAGTAAAGAACAGCTTTCCGCAGGTCTGCGCTTTCCGCCACTGGGCGGTTTTTCGTATTGAACAGCAAGTAAGAAATAGCGTTGCTCTGAACCGTTTGGAGCGCCAGCTTGCTGTCGCTCTTCACGACGTCGAATTTTGTCTCGGATACGCCGTAGTAGATATGAATTTCGCCGCTGCGAAGCGCGGACAAGGTGCTGTCTGCGTCTTTAATGAAGCGGATTTTAATATTGGCGATATTCGGCTCATTGTCCGTGCCAGTCATATAGGCTGGATTTTTGTAGAAGATCGCCTCGTAATCGTTTTTCGAGGATAGGATGTAAGGACCGCTCGTATACAATGTATTGTTATACGTGCTGCCTTCCGTAACCGTATTTTGGTCGCCATAAGGAATATCTTTGTTCACGTCGAATTTGTCCACGGCGTACGTATTGATGCTCTCTACCTGTTTCTTGGACACGATGCCTGCTGATTGGTGAGCCAAATAGTTAAGTACTTGAGGGAAAGGCTCAGTCGTTGTAAGCTTAACGACTTGGTATTTACCCTCTTTGTTGTTCGCTTGCTTCTTATCCGATACGAGCTCGGAAATTTTTGTTCCAAGGCCCTTCTCAAGAGCACGGCGAATTCATGAAGAGACATACTGGTAGATAAACATAAATATTGGTTCATTTTGGCGCCCGTAGAAAGTGAATATCTCATCCCTCTTTCAGCAAGGCCTCTCAAGGAGTAAGATAGAGCTTAGACGTATTTTCGGAGGGATCATGATGAGCGACAATAGATATCAAGGGACTTTTTTTGAGTATTTTAGTGATTTTCAGGATAATAGGCAGGAAGGGAAAGTGTATCATCGACTAACGGATATTCTGTTTATTGTCGTAAGCGGTGTCCTTTGCGGATACGATGAATGGGACGATATCTATACGTGGGCAAAAGTGCCAGCAACTGGAGAGTGGTTTAAAAAATACATCTCCTTAATGAACGGTATTTCTTCCTTATCCACGATTAAGCGAGGCTTTTCGTTGATTCAACCCCAGGAATTTTCAACCCGTTTTATCGATTGGATGGGCGATGCGCAAGGTGACTGGGCCAAACTGACAGGGGTTGGCATGGTTAAACGCGAGGTATCGTTTATCGCTGACCCGACTAAAACCACCACAGAAACCGCTTATTATATTGGCAGCGTAGACGATGTGACCGACTTCGCTACGGCTGCAAGGAAACATTGGGGCATTGAAAGCATGCATTGGAGTCTGGATGTTACCTTTGGAGACGACCGCAATCAAACAAGAGAAACGGCAGCAGCCCAAAATCTAGCCGTCGTCAAACGGATGGTCTTCAATGTGCTCAAAAATGAAACCAAGATCCAACCAAAAACGAGCAAGCCCAACAAAAGAATCATCGCAGCCGCGGATATAGACTATCACGATCATTTGATTAACATGGCATTCAAGCAAATGTAGTATTTAACCATCAGACGGTGAATTCCCCCCCCATTCTTTATATCGAAGGAGCTTCTTTATACCTTCAACATACATGAAAGGAGAAGTCTGTAATATTTCGAAAATAATCATTGCTATTCCCACTGGTAATATCTGGGTTCATGAATTTGCCGTGGGGTGCTGAGCGTTTTTACGTGTTTCTGATGATCTATACGAGTTTTCATGAATTCAATTTCGATCTACTATTGTTGATTCCCAGTTAAATCTAAGCCTAACCAAGAAGACATCATCCAACTAACTCGCCTCAAATACTTATATACTCAGGACGACCTTCCCAAGGGTTTCTAAACTCCTACTCTTTCCACGAGGTATTTTCCGAAAGACCGCATGCGGGATGCAAAATGAGGGGAATCTGTTCGATTTTCAACCCTAATTGTTGATTGTACGTTGATTGGGTTCTAGAAGTTTAGGAATTGTTGATTTTTTTAAAAGAATTGGTTTAAACCACAAACTACTAAGTGGGCCAGCAGTCACTCTCAAGAGGAGGGGCTGACCGGCCTTTGTTTTGCCTCTACATAGTGCCGTACGGTATATTTTCGTGAATACGAGGGCGTGCGCTCGGCTCGGAGATATTTGTAAGTATCTTCAGTGAGCGATTGTTGATTCCGTGTTGACTTCAAGCATAAAAAATACATCAACTTGAGCATTCAGCCCACATGGCGATGTATTCAAATCTTACATACTACTCTCCCCTCAGCTCTTACTCTTCCCCCGTAGCAACCGGATTCCCCTCCACAGAGCTCCAATCACTCCAGCTTCTTACTCCCCACGAACCCCCATGCTCGAATAACTCCAAGCAGAAAAAGTAGGGGTTCGGAGCAACGCGGCGGGAGTGCTTCGGAGGATATGCCAGCGCCTATGTGCAACGATCTCCCTTGGCTACGCTTGGGAGGACTTGTGGAGTAAGAAACTCGTGGAGGACGGGGCTTGAGCGGCAATCCGGTTTGAGCCGGGGGAAGTCATCCACCCGTGGCTGGGTCAAGCAAACGGATCGCCAACAAAAGGCCAAGTGAAGCAAGGTAGCACCCGGAAGGTGGATGGGCTGGGTTGGGGGCTACTACACCGGTTGTTTGCAACTTGTTGGCGTTTTTTTTGCAAACCAAGCACACTTAAAAGTTACATAAATAACGGAACCCCAATCAGTTATTATTTTCGATATATTCCATCCAAACATGTCCCTCTGGAAATTGTGTCTGCAGCGAAGCTTTGAGCCACTCTTTGGATTGTGGTTCGAGCAAAGGTAGAACATTCAAGAAGTCGTTATGATCCTTTTCTCGGATTTTTAAACTTCCACCTTTATAGAGAAGTTGTATTTCTGGCTTTAAGTATGGGATCCCTTCTTTTGTCTTTGCTATTATATCTGCCATTGGTCTGCGGATAGACTTTTCCCTTCCGTAAATCCATGAGTCATGGTTTGAATCTATCAACATAATTTGAAAAGCCCATGGGGAGTTGCTATCTTTACTAACCCAGATATCATTTGTAACGGCGAGAAACTCTCCTTCTTCCCAACGATCGAGCTTTCCATTCTCGGCCTTGTACAACGTCCAATCTTTCGATAGATATTGGAACGTAGTTAATTGCTCCTCACGTAATATTATTAAGTCTACATCATCATGTTCCCTTGACTGCTTGCCGACATACAAATCTAAAGCCCAGCCTCCTGCAATACACCAAGTAACAGGAATCTTTGAGTAAATCGTGCATACTTCGGGTACATTTAAGGTCACCCAATTGTTGATATCCGTCCTCAAACTAATCCTCCTTTCATAAGGCAGCGGCAACTGTAGCATACGATGGATTTTCACTGCGCTCACTTGCCGATTGTAAGCTTAAGCGATTATCTTATTGCATGTATAAACTCACACCGTTATAATAAAAATAAAGAAGGAGCCGTGCGTCAACACGACTCCGACAGCACAGTAGACCGCTTCAAAGGCGGTCGGCTTCGGAAACGAAATCTACATTACAGAAATAGACCGTACTCCTTGCAACTGAAGTGCTCCCTGTCAAGTAGACAGTAGAAAAAAACAAAAAACGATTAGACCTATCCCTCAGTTCAAGTACAGAGAACTGGGGGATTATTTTTATTAAGCAGCTCGGCGATACTCGTGGGGAGACAAGCCGTTAAGTCGCTCCGTATATCGGTAGTTGTTGTAGTATCGAATATAGTTCCTCACATCTTCAAGAACTTCATCGTAGGTATCGTATTTCTTCAAATAAAAGCTTTCTGCCTTGAATGTGCCCCAAAATCGCTCGATCGGCTGGTTATCCAGGCAGCGACTCACACGAGACATGCTTGTTGTGAAACCGTATTTCACCTTCAAGCGATTATATTCATGCGAGGTATATTGGAAACCTCTGTCACTATGCAGAAGTGGCGTGATTCCACGTTTTCCCCTATATGCCTTCTTTATCGTGTCCATGACCAATTTGTTGTTGTTGGAGTGGCTGAGCACCCACGAAACGACGGAGTTATCGTGCACATCAATCATGGCGCTCAAATAGGACTTTCGACCGTTCCCATACTTCAGCTCGGTGACATCTGTACACCACTTTAGGTTCGGAGCAGCGGCTTGAAAGTCACGGTTCATGACGTTTTCGGCAACATGTGTTTCCGTGGCTCTCACGTAGCTTGGACGCTTCCTCCGAATCACTGCTTTTAATCCGAGAGCTCTCATAATCCCGTAGTAACGCTTTTTGTTGTAAGTCTTTTTCAGTTTACGGTTTAATTGGAGACGCATTTGGCGATAACCCAGTATCCCTTTTCGCTTGTCATAGCGAAGCTTCACTTCTTTTGCTAGTGAAAGCCGCTCAAGTTCTCGATTGGACGGCGTCCATTTTAACCATTTATAATAGGCAGATCTGGCGACGTTAGCGAGCTTGCATAACGCTAGTATCGCGTAGCCCTTTTCCGTGTGCAGTTCTTGAATCGCTTGATACAAGTCTACGTGTCGAACGAGGGTTAGCGTGTACGTTTTCGCCGGATCTCTGCCAACTTTTTTTCGAAGGCGTTCTCCATTTCTAAATACTCGTTACGCGCTTCTAGCTCTTTGATTCGGAGTTTAAGACGTTCAGCCTCATCCAGTTCTTCCTCAGGTCTACTGCGCCCACGACGGTCCCTAAGAACCTCCTCGCCGCCTGAATGATATTTACGAACCCATGCGTACACCTGTTGGTAGGAAACATCGTACTTCTTCATCGATTTCTGATAATCCAACTGATTGGCAAGGGTATACTGCACAATTTCAATACGCTCTTCAAAAGTGGTTTTACGTCCTTTATTCATGTGAACCGTTCCTTTACGAGTAGGTTTAATTTCTTTCCCACAAGTATACTTGGAAATCCAGTTCGTCAAAACACTTTTACTTGAAATGTGATGCTGGTTTGTCGCTTCTCGGATGGAGTACTTTCCGGATAGAACGTCACGAACCGCGGTCTGCTTGAGCTCATGTGAGTACGTTTTCCAAGCTTTGGATTCCTTTAACCCTTCATAACCATCTGCTTTGTATTTCCTTATCCAATCCACAACAGTCATATCGTCGATCCCCAGTTGCTTTGCTTCATGATGAGGATTTGAATCCTGTTTAAGGCATCTTTTTACAACCTGTAGTTTTACATCTAATGAAATTGCACTCCTTTTTGACAAAGCAAAAACTCCTATCATGGTAGAAGTAGAAGTTTTGTTTTTTCTACTGTCTACTACGATGGGAGCATATCACAACGGGGCGGTCTATTTTTGTTGGTTAATCAATGCAATGATGGCAACAACCAGTGTCAGCAGTGCTACAATAAGCGCACCAAAACCGATCATTAACGTCATAGCGTCTTTAACCTCCATGGGCATCCCTCCCTTCGTCGAGAGGTAGCCGACCACCCTTGCAAGCCGTTCTATGTGTTTGTCTTATTCTAGCATAATTTGTAAGCATTGAGTGAGAAAGTTCTGCTAGTGTGGCTTATTTTAAAGGTATTGTTGAACCGATGTTGATTGATCTTTGAGAGGCTTCTTGTTGTTAATTTCGGTAAGAAGAACTCTTCAATAACAATGGCCGGTAGCCGCTTTGAGCACGGGGACTACCGGCCTTCTTTGTGCCTCAGAGGTGTATCGACTCCATGCGGGCGTCCGCTCGGCACGTGGCTTCCTGCAAGTATTTTCAGAGAATGAGTGTTGACTCCTTGTTGACTTCGACAATCCTAAACACAACGCAATGAAGTACATCGCCACATAAGCGATGTACTCCGAGTCACACACTACTATGCCGATTACGCCTTTCTTCGTCCCCCACCGCAACCGGATTCTCTTCATAAGAAATCCAATCACTCCAGCTTCCGGCGTAAAGCCGGAATTTAGTTGAGGTCAGCATCAGCTTTAGGCCGTGCGATATTGCTTAACAATAACCAATTCGTTAAAATACACCAAACAATTCCCGAAGATAGTCCCTGCGCCCATGCAAAATACGATATATAATGATCGAATCATCTACGATCCGGTAAAAAACTAAGTAGGGACTAACCACAATGAACCGATAGCCACGTTGTAAAAGTGAATAATCATCATCGGACAGCACAGAACCCATATTGGGAAAATCAACTAATTTTGAAATGGATTCATCCAATTTTCTCAGCATACTTTCTGCCGCAAAAGCATTCTCCTTAGTGATATACGAAAAAATTTCATCCATATCATCGACTGCTGCCGGAGAATAACTAATTCTTTTCTTGGGCTGCATCGATCTTCCTCCGCATCCTTGCCATGACTTGGTCATGATCAAGCAAATGCATTCCTTCGGAAATCTGCTTTTCTGCGACCAAAAGCTTGGATTGCAGTTTTATGCGAGCTTCCATTCGCCGGTATGTCTCATGACTCATCACAACCAAATCTGCTTCCCCGTTGCGTGTCAGAATTACGGGTTCATCAAGTTCATGACAAAGCTTTGAAAACCCATTGTAGTCCTGTCTAATTGTCGTTGATGGCTTAATATGCACGTTGTACAGCCCCTTCTTAAATGACATTATTCTAACTAAATTATATCATTATATTCATATCATTTGCCACCGAGACATCGGAATGTATTCTTATTCGATCTACTTCACTTAGAAGTCAAAACTCTTTTCACAATTTTTTTCGCAACATCCCGGGCCGGCTTTAATGCACCGTTTTCTTTTGCTTCCCTGAAAAAGGAGGCGATGGGCAGCCGTTCTTGGCTACGCGCCACAGCTTGCATATCTGTGTCAATCATCCCCGCTGCCGGTTGTTTAGCTGAACCCGAAGAGATGTTCACTATTACCCCATGAGTATCCCACTGTTCCGTCTGTTGCAATAATGACTGGGCCAGTATGATCGGAGCCAACAAGTTGACGTGTACATTTCTTGCGGTTTCTTCAGCCGTGAAGCTATCTACAGGACCAAGTGGAGTCACTTGAGCGCCATTATTAATTAATGTAATCGACTCTAACCCGGCAAGTTGGAGTAAAGAATCATTGTTGTTCCTGGCTATGCAAATAATTAAATGATTGCGATTGATCAGTTGTTTGCAAATCTCCAGACCCAAACCGCGAGATGATCCTGTAACAATAAACGCTTTCAATGACAATGCCTCTTTTCATCCTGTTATTTTGGAGCAACGCATTCACAATCTCCAGGTTACATGTATAAACAGAGGAAGTTATAATAAAACTAAAGAAGGAGCCGTGAGACAACACGACTCCAACAACATATTAGACCGCTTCAAAGGCGATCGGCTTCGGAAACGAAATCTACATTACAGAAATAGACCGCATTCCTTGCAAGGGGGGCGGCCTACTTTTGTTGATTAATCACAGCAATGATGGCAACAACCAGCGTCAGCAGCGCTACAAAATAAGCGCGCCAAAACCGATTATCAACGTATTACTATGCAGTTTAAGCCTTCTCCTCATCCCCCACCGCAACCGGATTCTCACTGTACGAAATCCAATCACTCCAACTCCCTGCATAAAGTCTTACCTTGTTAAAGCCCGCTTCCTGCAGCGCGATGACATTCGGCGTCGCAGTCACGCCGGAGCCGCAGTAGACGATGAGCTCGCCGTCGCGATTCAGGTCGGCGAATCGCTCGGCTTGGGAGGTAGCATCCTTCCATGCACCGGACTCCGCGAGGCCGTCCTTCCAGAAGCGGTTGATCGCTCCGGGAATGTGGCCGGCCACCTTGTCCAGCGGCTCGACTTCGCCGCGATAACGAGGCGCTTCGCGTGAGTCGATCAGCGTCACGCGTTCGTCTCCGATCAGTTCCTTCACTTCGCCCATCTCCACCAGCATCGTGTGCTGGACATTCGCCAGGAACTTCGCTGGGATAAGCACCCTCTGCTCCGACGATACCGGGAATCCCGTATTCACCCATGTCGTATAGCCCTCATCCAGCACAAACACCTGCTCATGACCCAAATACTTCAGCAGCCACCACAGACGCGAAGCCATCGCGCCGCCTTGGTCATCGTAAGCGATAACCCGCGTCTCGTTGCTTATGCCTACGCGGCTCAGCGTGACAGTCAAATCAAAAATATCCGGTAGCGGATGGCGTCCGCCATGCTCTTCGATCGGTGCGGATAGATCCTTCTCCAGATCCAAATACACGGCTCCGGGAATATGTGATACCTCGTATAATTCGCGGCCCGCATCCGGCTTGCCCATCAAGAACCGACAATCGACGATGACAATGTCCGGCTCGTACATGCGCGCCAGCAACCACTTTAGAGAAACAATATTGTTCATTCGATATTCCGCCTCCCTGCTTCTATTCATGCGTTCTATTATACCGGAAATAGGCCGTGCGTTACATCGACATTTTAGAAGCTTCAGCCTAATTTGTAAAACAAACTTGACATAATGAATAGTTTAACATACATTATGTACATCAAACTTAACTTTGAGATTATCAATAGGAGGTATGCGGCATGACTTATCAAGAAAAGAAGAGCATCGTATCAATCATCAGCGCCATTCTTATTTTCGTTTCTTTTAGCGCGTACAAGTACGTACAGTATCCCGGGGAAGGTTTGGAGTCGACGGAAGCCTTTCGCTATTGGGGCTCCTTCGTCCTCGTCCTGACTTTGGTTTCCATCTTTGCGCATATCGTAATCAGCATCGTTTTCAACATCATTTTTCGAATCACGACTGGAGAGAAGGAGCCGACGTTCGCGGACGAACTGGATAAACACATCGAATTGAAGGCGCACCGAAACGGTTTCTTCGTATTTATCCTCGGCTTTCTTCTTGCCATGGGATCGCTGGTCATCGAACAGCCTGTACAGGTGATGTTCGTCACTTTGATTGTCTCGGGGTTCATCTCTGATGTCATCGGCTCCGTGACGAAACTATATCACTATCGGAGAGGAGTCTAAGATGGGTAAAAATCTTGTCGGCAATCACATCCGCAAATTACGATTCAACCATGACGAAATGACGCAGCAGCAATTGGCTGACAAGGCGGGCGTAACCAGACAAACCATCGTGGCGCTGGAAAAGGGCAACTACTCCCCCTCGTTGGAGCTAGCTTTTCGCATCGCTCATGCCTTCGGCTTGCAATTGGAAGAGGTATTTTTCTACGGGGAACATGCCAGTAAAGAAACAGATGGAGGTTAAAAATGAAAGCAGACCATTTAACCGGGAAAGTCATCGGTGTTTTGTTTTTCCTTGCGGCGGCTTCAGCAATCATTGGACTTCTGCTGTACAACCCGATCCTCAATGATCCCGATTACTTGATTACCGGAGCTGCACACGCCAACCAGGTGATTCTGGGTGCTCTGATGGAATTAATTCTTGTCATTTCGGCGATTGGTACGTCCATTATGATGTTTCCCTTCTTGCGTAGGTACAATGAAAGCCTCGCGCTCGGCCATGTTTGCTTTCGGTTTCTGGAAGCCGTTGTCATTACCATCGGCATCATCAGCGTGTTGTCCCTATTAACCTTGAGCCAGGAATATGTAGCGGCAGGCGCCCCGGACGTGGCCTCGTTCCAAGCTTCGGGCACTGTATTGCATGCCATCCACGAATGGACATTCTTGCTTGGCCCTAACTTCATGCTGGGGATAAATACGATGTTTTACAGTTATATCTTCTATCAATCCAAGCTCGTACCGCGTTCTATCTCCATCTTGGGAATGACGGGGGCAGCTCTCGTTTTGATTGCGGCGTTATTTGAAATGTTCGGCGTATTTCCTCAGCTTTCCGTCTGGGGCGCGCTATTGTCGCTTCCTGTAGCGGCGAATGAGATGATTTTAGCGGTATGGCTTATTGTTAAAGGGTTTAATCGGTCTGCGGCTGCACCCTTGCGTTGATGTAATCAATAGAATGGTCAACCATAATATATGGATTGAACCAAATTGATGTGAAACTCTTAACGACTGGTTGACTTAATATCGGAGGGGGCTGATCGATGTCGATCGGCAGCCTTCTCCGATTATTATTGAGCTATCGTTTCCATTAGCTTAACGTCCCAAATCGATTTGGATTGTAATTGGATTGATATTGTAATTCCAAATATTAACTTAATAAAGGGGCTTCGTCTATTGATATCCCCCTCTCCGATCACCGGCTCACCTGTTGCTGCTCCTCTTCCCCCAGTTGCCAGATCAAGTCCACATACAAAAATACGGTAGATACTGTATATAAGTATCTACCGTACTTGTAATAAGTATTTACTACTCTACGTCTAGTGAATGACCAAGACTTACGTTCAACATCCGTAAAATCATAATTAACGACTCCATTCTCGTAGCATTCGCATTCGGTTTGAATGAACCATCCGCTGTACCCTTTACAATTCCCATATCGGATAACGTATCAATCTCAGCTTCTGCCCAGTTGCCCGAAACATCCTTGAACTTATCATTTTTCACTAAAGTAATGTCCATTACTTTTGACAGCATAGCCACGATTTCTGCTCTTGTGATGCTCTGATTCGGCTTGAATGTTCCATCTACGTAACCGTTGATAATACCACTAGCTTTTAACGTTGCAATGGCATCTGCCGCCCAATGACCTTTGATGTCCTTGAAGCTAGAATCATTATCAGACGTTAATCCAAGCGTTCTTACTAACATAGTCGCAAATTCTGCTCTCGTTATCGTAGCATTGCCATGGAATGAGCCATCCGCATTTCCCTTAATGATCCCAAGCTTAGCAGCTAACGCGATTGCTTTAGCATATGGAGCACCCGTAGGTACATCCGTAAATGTTACTGCTGGTGCAGTCTTTGCTTTTTCTACTATTGCATTGATAACATCGATATTAACTTTTTCGTTGAAAAATGATGTAGGTGTTGGTGTTATCGGTGGTACTGTTGGTGTTGGTGTTGGTGTTGGTGTTGGTGTTGGTGTCGGTGTCGGTGTCGGTGTTGTATCACTTACCGTAATCACAAGTGTCTGCGTAGACGCATCGCCGAAGGTAAACGTTAACGCCTTGCTTCCGACCGCTTGATCGGACAAGTATTCCTTCTTTATCGTGACGATGTTATCCGAAATCGTATAGTCTGTTCCCTCTGTCAGCGTAGCTGCACCATTCTTAATGCTCGACAATGCGCTGCTGTACAACGTCATCGTCGTCGTCACTTCGGTTTGGGCGGACACTTTCTTATCGAAGCTTGCACTCGTGGTGCTTAGTGTCGGTGATGTGGTGTCGCTCACGCTAATCGTGAGTATCTTCGTTGACTCATTACTGAAGGTGAACGTTAATTCCGTGCTTCCCACCGCTTGAGCGGACAAGTATTCCTTCTTTATCGTTGCGATATTATCCGAGATTGTATAGTCTGTTCCCTCTGTCAGCGTAGCTGCATCATTCTTAATGCTCGACAATGTGCTGCTGTACAACGTCATCGTTGTTGTCACATCGGCTTGGGCGGACGCTTCCTTGTCGAAGCTTGCACTCGTGGTGCTTAGTGTCGGTGATGTTGTGTCGTTCACGTTAATTGTGAGCGTCTTCGTTGACGCATTACTGAAAGTGAACGTTAACTCCGTGCTTCCCACCGCTTGAGCGGACAAGTATTCCTTCTTTATCGTTACGATATTATCCGAGATTGTATAGTCTGTTCCCTCTGTCAGCGTAGCTGCACCCTTCTTAATGCTCGACAATGTGCTGTCGTACAACGTCATCGTAGTCGTCACATCGGCTTGGGCGGACACTTTCTTGTCGAAGCCTGCACTCGTAGTGCTTAGTGTCGGTGATGTTGTGTCGTTCACGTTAATTGTGAGCGTCTTCGTTGACGCATTACTGAAAGTGAACGTTAACTCCGTGCTTCCCACCGCTTGAGCGGACAAGTATTCCTTCTTTATCGTTACGATATTATCCGAGATTGTATAGTCAGTTCCCTCTGCCAGCGTAGCTGCACCCTTCTTAATGCTCGACAATGTGCTGTCGTACAACGTCATCGTTGTTGTCACATCGGCTTGGGCGGACACTTTCTTATCGAAGCTTGCACTCGTGGTGCTTAGTGTCGGTGATGTTGTGTCGTTCACGTTAATTGTGAGCGTCTTCGTTGACGCATTACTGAAAGTGAACGTTAACTCCGTGCTTCCCACCGCTTGAGCGGACAAGTATTCCTTCTTTATCGTTACGATATTATCCGAGATTGTATAGTCTGTTCCCTCTGTCAGCGTAGCTGCACCCTTCTTAATGCTCGACAATGTGCTGTCGTACAACGTCATCGTAGTCGTCACATCGGCTTGGGCGGACACTTTCTTATCGAAGCTTGCGGTCAGAGGGCTGATCTTGCTATTATTCGTGCCGCCAATGACGCTCACATTGGATGATCGAGAATTGACGACATAGACTTTGTTTGTTTCGGGATTCACCGCTACTGCTTCAGGATAATCTCCCGTTGCTACCGTCGTCGTCGTGTTGTCCGTGCCGTCAATGACAGTTATGTTATCTGAATATATATTGGCCACATAAATTTTGTTCGTTATGGGATTCACTGCTACTGCTTGAGGAAATTCTCCCGTTGCTATTGTTGTCGTGTTATTTACGCCGTCAATGACGGTCACAGAGAATGAATAGTAATTGACGACATAAATTTTATTCGTTTCGGGATTTACTGTTACTCTCTTAGGACCATCTTCCGTAGCTACAGTCGCCGTTGTGTTGTCCACACCATCTATGACGGTCACGTTATCTGAACCCGTATTTGCGACATAGATTTTGTTCGTCTCAGGATTAACCGCTACTGCATTAGGAGTAGCTCCCGTAGCTACCGTCGCCGTCTTGTTGTCCACTCCGTCAATGACGGTCACGTTATCTGAACCATTATTGACGACATAGATTTTGTTCGTCTCAGGATTAACCGCTACTGCATACGGAGAAACACCCGCAGCTACCGTCGTTGTCTTGTTGTCCGCTCCGTCGATGACGGTCACGTTATTTGTGTTTTGGTTGGCGATATAGATTTTGTTTGTTTTTTGATTCACTGCAACTGCTATTGGACTCCTTCCCGTTTCTACTATTTCCCTTGTGTTGTTCGTTCCGTCAATGACAATCACGGCATTTCCACCTGGAAGAGTGACATAGATTTTGTTCGTTACTGGATTCACCTCTACTGCTGTAGGAGTAAACCTATTCATATCTACCGTCGTCGTCGTGTTGTTCGCCCCGTCAATGACCGTCACATCTTGTGAGATTGTATTGGTGACATAGATTTTGTTCGTTACTGGATTCACCGCTACTCCCATTGGACTTTGCCCTGTATCCACATCCGTCAATTTAATGTCTGCCCACGCTAATTGAGGCACTGAGAGGAGCGTCATAATCACAATCCCTATCACGATTCTTTTGTAAAGCCGACTAATAAGTTCCTTTCCATATGTCACTCCCGTGGATCGCTGGCTACCCTGATCCACGGGGGGATTCAAGCTATTACTATTTATTTTCATTTCTAGTTCCTCCTATTTTAATCACCTTTAATTCCTAATTTTACCTCATGCTCTTTGCGCATTCTATTATCCGAAAGTAGAAATATAGTCGAACTCGGGTATACTTTCGTTCTCCTCATAGACAAAAAATAAGACAATCTCTCTCCTAAGAGAAAACTTGTCTTATTCCGATCAGACCTTTGGGACGGCCCATCTCTTATAAATATTCCGCTCTATTTGTGGTACGGTTCACCTTAACATTTATAGGGCGAATTTTGAAAGGGCATCTTATATCGGTGAATTTTGGGATTTTTCCTGATTTTTAAAAGAAACCAATGCATGCACATAGCTATACCATGGTGGATATGAGCGAAGTTTTCTTAGATGATACTTTACTATTTTAAAAATTTCAAATTTATTCGCTTCAAACTCGGCAAATACATTTTTATTTACTATTTTTAAAGATGGCTTAGTTCTATCAATAAACGTACTAAATGATGACTCGTCTATAATATATACCCTATTAATATATAGAGGCGAACCAATGGAAGTTGTAATAATTAATCTATTTGTATTACTTATAACTAAGTGTTTTCAAACTAAAAAGAGTGTGATGTGGTCTGTTGTGCGTGGCGGCTCACTCTTGCTATGATGTAAATGAGACGTAAAAAGGCGGCGAAAGGATATACTCCCTATCGCCGCCTTCTTCAATAATAGAACCTGTCTTCAAATGAGTAAAAGCTTACCCTCGGAATGGCCTCATTTCTTTATTTCGCTTTTAGCAGATTCAGAATAATCGTAACAGCTTCTGCTCTTGTCGCGTTCGCATTCGGCACGAAGCGGTTGCCGCCTTGACCGCTGACGATACCTGATTCTTTGACCAAGGCAATCGCCGATTTGGCCCAGACAGGAATGTCACTATCATCTGCAAAACCCGTAGAAGCTGTAGCCTGAAGAGCTGCACCATAGGCTCTGGCAACCATGACCGCGAGCTCTGCACGCGAAATGCTCGCACTCGGACGGAAGCTTCCGTCATTGTAGCCAGATGTGATGCCGGCTTTTACCGATTGAGCAATAGCCGTCTTCGCCCAGGCTCCAATCTTCTGCTCATCGGTAAAGCGCAGCGGCGTGCCCTCCTCGTCAAGCTTCAGTGCATTCATCAACATAACCGTAAATTCAGCACGTGTTACGGTTGCGTTCGGTCGGAACGTACCTTCTGGATAACCTTTTACGATACCTTGCTGTACCGCCTGCTTAATATTCGCTTCTCCCCAATGCCCAGCGATATCGGAGAATGATGACTCTGTCTTCGTGTCATCAACGGCCAATACCGTAAACTTCGTAAAATGGTCCACCTCTGCCGATATCATATTTCCATTTACTTGCCCGCCAATCTCCACCCAAATCTTGTTCGTTTCATCGTAATAGAAGATCGAGGAGTGCTGGCCCTCCTTGATCAGGGAGGTATCGAACTTGATTGTAAGTTTCACAGGCTTCTTGAAGTCGCCTGTGAAATTCTTAAGCAATTCAAACACCGCACTAGCGAAGATTTCATCATAGTTCGCAAGGTTCGCGGTATTCAGAAGCTTCTCTATAGTGATCGAAAGCTCTTGTCCTGCAGAACCTGCGGGAATGGAAAGCGTGATTTCATCGCCCAGCTTCGTTTCACCTGCTCGGCCCACTGGAATCGTAATTTGACCGTTAGCTGTCGTTACCGGCGCAGACCCCTGCGATCCCATTGATCCTCCGTCTGTTGATCCTCCATCTGTTGGATCTCCTGGCCCTTCAATGGCTTTGAAAGCAGGTACTTGGAGCAGTGAAAGTCTCGGAAGGAGCGCAAGCTCACTGTTATAATTCCGTCCGAAGGCCCACAACGTACCGTTCTGCCCAATCGCAAAGCTGTGGTCATAACCTGGGTGATCTTGACAATGCCCGTCAGCAGCCCTTCACTCATAATGATCTGCTCGGCCGTGGAGTCGTCCGTATACCACGACCAAGCAGTGCCATCATTTTTCAAGGCAATCGTATAATCGTTACCCGCTGCAATTGCGGTAATACCCACCAGCAAAAACATAGCCATTTCTGGTCAAGGGATTCCCAGATTGACTCGATACCGTCGCCTGCTGATCTTCAAGCACTGTGACAGGAGTCGAAACGTCTCCGCTGCTTGCACCATTACTATCATACGTAAGGGTATAACCTGAGGCAGCCTCTGCCTTAGGAATTACTGGCCCCAACAAACTGGTTAACATCATAATTGCAAGAACTAATACTCCAAATTTCCTGTTGTATATATTCCTAATCCCCGGCACACTCATCTCTCCTTCTAAAGTTTTACGTCGATTATAGTTTTTTATCTCTATGAGCAGTAGTGAGCGTTGTCATCAATTTTGTCACGTGACAAAACTAATCAAACTATTATTTTCAACTTATTTCACTATACGGATTGATGAACACACTCTTGCTACACCTCTTCGCGCTCCCTATTGGGATCCCCTATCAAATGGACGATGCAACCATGGAAACAGTCATAATACCTCGTTGGTCGTGATTTTCCCTCTCATCATTCCTTGGCGTTTTGTGTTTGCCAACTACATGAAGAAGCAAGAAAATCGGTGGCACTGGTCAAAAATAACTCTTGAATTGTTATCATATAGAAAAAAGGCTGCTAATCGATTTAGACAGGTGGACTATCTAAAAAATTAGTATCCAAATCCGGTGAAGTTTGGATTAAATTACGTTCTTATGGCGAGCGCTAATTCGGCGTTGACTTCAATGTTCCGAGCAGAACGCAAAAAAGTACATCGCCTTAGGAACGATGTACTCCGGATCACTTATACTATACCTCTTGAAGCTACTCTTCGTTACCAGTCACTACTTGGATCTCGTCATACTTGCCCCCAATCACTGTTCCATTAATATACACATCTTCAAGCTTCATTCGGAGGTCCATATACCTCAAAATCATATATTCTTGCCGCAGCGTTTTGGGTTTGCGTAGGCGTCGTAACGTTCAACTTGATATATCTGACCGATACTACAGTAATTTTGTCTACTGAAATACCGCCCGTATTGTTGGTTGCATTTACTACTTTATTCCATTTCACACCATCAGTGCTAACCTGAATATTATAAGCTTTGGTGTTGTAGGAGGCGGTCTCTCCACCTTCTGATGCGTGTTTTATGACAAATTGGTTCACTTGCTTCACGGAGCCGAGATCGATCTGCAGCCAACGGTTACTGGACTTAGAGCACCATTTGCTATCATTGATGACGGTGCCGTCCACGGCTTTAACCGCAGTTTGCGAGGCGTTGCACGTACTGTCAACCGTAGCAGGCTTATTTAGAGCCAAATTTGAGGGTCCAAATACCTGAAACTCAAAGATTCTTGCAGCAAGGTTTGTGGTTTGCGTAGGTGTCGTAACGTTCAGCTTAATATATCTTGCTGATACTGGAGTGATATCGTCTACCGTCAGGCTTTTCGTATTATTGGTCACTTTGACTACTGTGCTCCAATCCTTGCCGTTATTACTGACTTGGATATTATAAGCTTTCGTGTTATATGCGGTCGTCTCCCCGCCTTCTGCTGCATGCTTGATAATAAATTGGTTCACTTGCTTCACGGAGCCAAGATCGAGCTGCAGCCAACGGTTGCTGGATAGGGAGCACCATTTGCTATCATTGATTTCGCTGCCGTCCACAGCTTTGGCCGCGGTCTGCGAGGCTTTACACACGCTGTCAACCGTCGCGGGTTTATTCAATGCCAAATTTTGCTGCTTGAATACCGCGAACTCATATATTCTGGCCGCAGAATCTGAAGTTTGCGTAGGTGTCGTGACATTCAACCTGATATATCGGGCCTGCGTATCCGGTATATTGTCTACCGTAACGCCACTCGTATTATTCTTGACATTAACCACCGTATTCCAACTAGTACCATTGCTGCTAACTTGGATGTTATAAGCCTTCGTGTTATAAGAAGCGGACTGACCACCTTCCGATGCGTGCTTAATGACAAATTGGCTCACTTGCTTCACGGAACCGAGGTCAATCTGCAGCCAACGGTTGCTAGACATGGAGCACCATTTGCTGTCATTAATCACGCTGCCGTCGACCGCTTTGGCCGCATTCTGTGAGGTGATGCACGCGCTGTCAGCCGATGCGGGTCTATTTAATGCTAAATTCGGCGAACTCACCGTTATCGTATACGTCACCTTACTCGTTCCAGCTTGCGGGCTGACGATGATCTTCATGCCCGTCTCTAGCGTCGTCGCTTTCGTTATCCCGTCTGCATTGTAGATTTCGAACGTTGCATTCGCTGACGGCGTGATCGCTGCCTTCAGCGCAGCTAACTTGATGCCACTCCCGACAGTGATCGTCTCATTCACCGTCCCGCCAGCACTTACCGTACCGATCGTCGAGGTCAATGTAGCAGTGCTACATTGTGCATTTGTACTCGAGGCCACCCATTTCGCATACAACGTTAGGTTTTTAGTGATTGCATCTGAGCCATTGTATCGTTGCGTCAACGCACTGTCGTAATACCAGCCTTCGAAGTTGAAGCACTCCTTCGTCGGGATACTCTGAAAAAACACTTTACCTCCAGGACTCACAAATTGAGGAGGGATTACTGAGCCACCGTTCGTTTCATAACTCACGACATTCTGGGCGGATGCGCCCCCATCATCGAGTCCGGCATATGCAGGAACCCCAGCTGTCATTAACGATAGGATGATAGCTACCACCATCAAATAACCTCTTATCTTTGCTGTAATCCTTTTCTTTCCCTGACTAAGTCTTGACCTTTCCATCATTCGTGCCCCTTTCTGCTGCCCTAAAAATTAATACTTGCAATACTGCGAGCTCGCCCTCATAAGCAGCCCTGAAAGTTCCGCTTGTACAACAGCGTATAGTCGCTTCAACTGGCATGGCATGTGGAGGCTGAAGCGCAAAAGAAGAATACGGACTGCTGCATCAATCATAATGTTATTCACAAAACGCGAAATGATGCTTGGTTATCACAGATTTAGAACCGTATGTTTAGGCAATGATGGATTGTCAAAAGGAGTCAATGAATGGAGTCGTGAACAATTAAAACTAGAAAATAATACTTACACAAAGAATCTATTTAAAACTATTACCATTTTAGCATAATTATCCCTAAGCAAATAGAGTTATTTCATGTCCTTGTTTGGACAACTAGAGCTATGGGTTAACGAGAGAATTGCAGGAGCAGATTTCGGAGAAACGACGCAGCCAATGGCATGTTAAAACAATTTCCGATAAAGCAGACTCGTAAGTGTGAATATAAAAATCCCAATTTCCAGATTTTTGTTGCCTCTCAAATCCGCTTGAATGACAGCCTCATTTTGAAATCCGATATGACCCTCACAAGGCTCAACTACAAAGCTAATAATTGCAAAATGTTCAGACAAGCAACTTTATTCTTACATAAAATTGTCCGTTAATGATTAAACTAATTTTTGTGCTCCAAGGAGCGCAATTACCAGGAGGCGATAAATGAATGGCAAAACCGGATAATCGGGCAGATAATGTTGAGCATTTAGAGCAAAGCATCCAAAATACAAAGGAAAACATGAAAGAAGCTGAAAATTACTTAAACGAATTTTCATCCGAAATCAACGGTAAGGAACGTAACCAAATCGAAGAAAAAAATGCACGCCGCAGAGAAAGTATACAAGGTTTTCAAGAGGAGATTAAAGACGAATCAGCTTTTTCCCAAGAGTAGATAAATAACAGGCGATTCAGTCCCAGACATTCAAATGGGGCTGAATCCATTTAACGTGCATATCAGATTGAGCCTAGCCCCATTCGGGGTCATTTGCTTGCTTAAATCCACCACTCGTCTATACCCAATGTTGGGGTTGTCCACCAATATGAACGGCACCATGCTGTATGCGTAGGATTTTAAGATTCCGGGGATGATGAGGAGCAGAAATCATAAGAAGTTCAGAAAACCTCTCCATAACATCGATTTCACGATATCCAAATACCTGTGCTTATTAAAAGCAAAGCCTAAATGGTTTAGATTCACCTCATGTTCCGCAGATTGCTTGAAGTAACGCATCGAACCGACCTCAAGGGGAAAACAGAGAAAGATACGAAACGCAAATGCGAACAAAAAGACAACAATAAAAACGATTATCGCGATAGCAAGGAAAGGCGCGAGATTTACCCCATCCACATCCATGCCGGAGGAGCCGGATGATCCAAAGTTAAAGTCTAAGGTCGAAGGACTACCGCCCCCACGACAAATACCAGTATAATACTCACCAAAAATGCCTTCCAATACGATGTCCGCAGCACCCCCTTGGCTTTTCGTTTCAGTTCTTTACGATCCCATATGGCTTTTCCTCTCTCCTTTAATATTTTGTTTTTCATCTATCTCACAATAGTTACCTTAGATAATATAGTACGAAAAATAGTAAATCATTCGTGTAATTGGGGGCAGTTCCAAGGGAGGGCTGCTGGCTTTTTTTATTGGGTGCAAAATAAATCGCAAAGCATACGAGCGTACGCTCATATCAATCAACATAGAAATAGGACGAAGCACGATCATCCAAAAATGCCCTTAACCTTTTTCCAAAAAAAAGCCTCCTTCTTCATATGTGCGACAGAAACAGCACATAATGAGATGGAGATAACTATGTTTGGCCCCGTAATACACTGGTCTGACTAGCAGTATATTACTAAAAGTTTTAATTACGATCTTTCTTACTATGCAAGAGGCTGACCCTGAGTCACCTCCGATGACTTTAGGGACAGCCCCGTTCCGTTATGCTTCGTCTTCTTCACCATCTTCTTCCGACTTGTCTACGAAAAGAGTAAGAATGGATGGTAACGATAGAAGTCCCGCGGCTACTGCTTTTACTTCTTCAGCATATTCCTTTTTGATTAAATGTTTCAGCAGTTGTTCGACACTATTGAAATACTTAAACGCTTCTCTCGCCATTTCATCCCATTCCTGAGAGAGATACAAATAATCATCCACTCCAACAATTCCATAATCACATGTCAATTGTTCCCCAGGGTATATATTTCTTTCAGCTAAAATAAATTCAAATACCGTATCGATACAGGTCGGATGGAAGCTATGATTCATGTATTTTGCATGGTCCCAATGTAAAATATAATACTCACCGTCGAATTAAGCACAAACAAGATTTGTATGACAATGCTATGACGCTTCCTTGATTACCGGCTTTCCGGCTTCAACCAAACGTTTGTTACGAATGAAGAAAATGGACAGTATCACAATAAACAACCCTGTTCCGACAAGCAGCCATTCAATATCGATTACATCCGAAAGCGGACCGAATATGAGCATCCCGATTGGCATCATCGAAGTCGATATCATACCGAATACACCGAATATGCGTCCCATGAAATCCGGATCTACCTTCTCCTGCAGCAAGACGGTCGTCGGTGTATTAAAGAGTGGTATCGCAACGCCGAATACAGCCATCATAGCTAAGTAAATCCAAAACACAGGTATAATTCCCAAAGCTAACGTACAAACGCCCATAATCAAGCTAGCGAAAGTCATCGTATATACTTTGTTACGGAAGCCGCCCCATGATGCAATAATAGCTCCACCAGCCATCATACCGATAGAAAAAGCAATTTCAATGGCTGTCAATCGCCAATATTCATCTCCAAAGCTGCGTGTCACTTGCAGTGGCGTTAAAAATGCAGCCGGTGCCATCAATACAAAGAAAAAGGCGAAGAAAATAAAAAAGGTTTTGAGAAAGCTATGGTTATTAATGTAGCTTAAGCCCTGTTTAAAGTCATCAAAATAGCTTGTCGTTTGCTTATCAGACGCCTTCTTGTGCAAAGGTATTTTTAGAAAGAAAAATAATATAAAGATCGCTATCGCCGCTGTGACAACATCGATAAAGAAAATGACCTCGATTGTTGCCATTGTAAGCAATGTCGCACTTACGATTGGCGCTACAAACATCATGAGCGCTTGAAGACTTCCGTTTATTCCGTTTACCTTCGTCAACTTATCCTCGGGTACGATTTGGGGCAATATCGCCCCAACTGCAGGCGTTTGAATGCCCGCTCCAAGCGCGCGAACTGCAGCAATAACAAACAACAACCATATCTCGTCATAACCCTGCAATAATGTAATAGCCAGAATCAGCGTAACGATGGCAATCATAGCATCAGCTATCATAATAAGAAATTTCCGGTTGAAACGATCCGCCCATACACCTGCAAATGGCGATAACAGAAAGGTAGGGATAAAACCACAAACGATAAATAGTGTCATCATCATACCCGATTTTGTAGTTAGCGTAATATGCCACATAATCGCATATTGAACTAATGCGGAACCAAATAGCGAGAGTGTCTGACTACTCAGAAAGAGGATAATATCTCGTTTCCAATGCTTTTTTCCATGATCTTCGGTTGATGCCATTATCTTTATTCTACTCCTTTATTCTCTGTATATTTCATCGATTATCCAGCTCATATAGTTTAACAATCTTTCATTAAATAATACATATTGTAAACAAAAAAAATAGCGAGCGAGATGGTGGCTAGACCAAATAATATCCAGATGTTTGATAACATCGAAAGAATCGTATCGCCTTCCCTATCAATTCGAATTAACCCTTCCACTTATATATGGGCTTCCAAATAAAGCGTTTTTATATTATATCATGGGTTCTTTGCTTATAGTATATTTATTCCTATGCCTCGACAGCAAAAGGACGATGCAGAGGCTGTCCCCTGATCGTCCTTTTTTTGTTCCAATAAATCTTTCTCACATTAGGCTTATTTAGCTAACAATCCCGCATCTGTTGCCTGGTTTTTCGGTTTGCGATGGAAGAGACGGTCAAAACCTTTGTGCATAAGCGGAAGGACGAAACGATCTAATCCAAAGCGGCCAGCGTTCGCACCAGCGAAGATGACAATCAATCCAAGAAGCAGAAGCCAAGGGTTAGTGCTTACCGTGCCAGCGAACATAAACATGAAGTTCATTAAAGCTCCGAAGAATGCGGCAGTAACCGTTAATGTACCAAGGATGAGTCCAAGTCCTACAAAAAATTCTCCCCATGGTATAGCGATGTTAATTAAACCCACATTCGGTACTGCAAAGTTTTCTACAAAAGCAGTGTAGGTCGGGTAAACCGCCCCGCCTGTAGCTTTATCAAGTACCGGGTTGTTTACAGCTGCATTGAGGAAGCCCGTTGCATCGAAAGGCGTTGCTCCCGTAATTTTATGCCATCCAGCGTTTAGCCATGCAAACCCAACTACAAAACGGACAATAGTGACTAGTATGCCAGCAATTCTATGCTCTCTCCAAAATTTTAACATGATGCTCACTCCCTATCTTCATAATTAGTTTTAAATACGTTGAATGTTAAGCTGAATATACTTTGCTATATTTTAAAACATACACTTCTTGTCTTTAGTCTCTCCGACATTTGAGATCGTTTTAAATTCATCGGGATCACCGTCCTCGTTTAGTTTCGATTGCTGATTGCTTCTTGTTGATGTCTTTATTATAGATCGTAAAACCTGTCGACATTGTGATTTAAATCACAAAGTTAGCGTTGTCATTTGAACACTATGTGAATAAATTCACTAATTATGTTTTTGGAATACAATTAGATCGCACAAGATCCCCTGTTTGCATTCAGATTCCGATGGATAGACCAATATTGGAAATAAAAAACGCCGCTTTCTTACAATCAAACCCAAGTGTAGGCAATGATTGTACAAAAGCGGCGCGTTCTCTATTTGCGACCTATACCGTCCGTTTGTGATCAGCTGCTTAGATTCCACCTAAGAGGGCTCCAGCAGGTCATCAACCATCCACCTATCACAGCCCTCGAACCCGAGTCTGACATGTCCCTCTGCTCTTACTCTTCGCCTGCTCGCGATTCTGATCAAAGATTAGACGGCAGGGTTCGGGTTCGGGCCTTGGCTCGGTTCCGGACTTTGGTTCGGGTTCGGGCTTTCGCTCGGTTCCGGACTCGGGCTCGGGCTTTGGCTTTGGCTTGGGTTCGGGTTCGGGTTCGGGTTCGGGTTTGGCGTTGGTGCCGTTGATTGCCCGTTGATTGCCCTCACACTAGAAAGGTCACCGACACTTGCGAAAATCGTTGCAGGATTTACTCCCGATGGAATGATCAGATTAGTGATAGAAGTGCCTGCTCCCAAATCAATCTGCGGATTGCTTCCAGTTACCCGAAGATTCCCAATCGTCCCCTGCACATTCAGGTTAACTACTCCGACATTGTTGTTTACGATCGTCTGCGCGATGTTCACTGAGCCAGTGAAGGAGGTGCTGCCAGGTGGTGTATCGTCAGCCGTATCCGAATCACCGATGTTCAGCGTATCGATTGGCGTTGAACTTGCAACTTGCAAGTTAACGCCAGACTGAACGGTAACTGTGCTAAACGTAGTCGAAATATCGGCACTGAGTTCGGTATCCACCGATGCCGTAACCGTACTCTGTATGTTTTCAACAGTAAGCTGCAAGGGACTCCTATCAATAGCCGAATTGCCGACGGTTCCGGAGCCTGTATCAGTGCCTGCGGCAATTGCTCCCGCCCAAAACGCAAGACCTGCCGAGTCTGGTTGTCTTCCGAATACATTCAAATATATTTGGTCAACAATTTGGTCGCTACTATGCCCGGCGAATACAGCATTATATTCCGGACTATCCGCGAAGCTGTTTGCAGCCGTAATAGTTTCGGGATTATCATTAATGGAGTCTGTCCAAAATTGAAGACCCAATTGGTCAGCAGGACGGGTAAAGTATGAAACATAAAGTTGCTGGATGTCTTCTATGTTCGTAACTCCCAAGGTGCGGACTTCTCCCTTTGACTTGAAGCTTAATTGGGACGTCTTGTCCGCATTGATATCAACTTTTTTCAATAGAGCGCTGTTAAACAAATATAATTGTCCGAGATCGCTATGCTCGAACCATATATTTGTGATCTGTGATTTCGGACGATCGTTATCTTTCAGGAAAACCGTTTTGCCTTGAACGAGCACATTGAAGGCAAAGAAATCCGACTGAACTGCCGGGGTCAAATTTAAATCCCCTTTAACTTCCAAGTGAGCCAATGCGACCTGATTGGAGCCCACGATTACGGTTCCGTTGACGGTGTTGCCTTTGGCATCAAATATGATTGGTGCATCCATTCCGGTTAATGCGTCTTTGTATCCAATAATTAGCCCTTCAACAGACGTTATCGTATCCTCCGCATAGGTGAACTGAATCGCCGCATTGTGCAAAGCAGCTTTGTTCGACGGTTGAAAAATGCCTTGTACCGATGCGCCCGCGCGATAGGTATGGCCATCGATCTTAATTGTGCCGTCATTGCCAATGTCTTGAATGATAGACGGACTGAAGAAGGAGCGATAAAGCAGAGTTATCCCTTCGGCCAGCACAATATTTGCATTTGGAGCGAAGCTATCCTTCGTTTTCCCGTTCGCAATACCTGCTTTCGACAAGGCGCCTACCGCGCCAGCATACCAGCTTTTCTGCGGAACATCACGGAACCCGCTACCAACTTGCGGCTCTGACTTCAGCTTCTTGGCCGTGACAATCAAGTTCGCCACTTCAGCCCTTGTAATCTTTAAGTCCGGACGGAACGTGCCATCTGGGTAACCTTTCGCCAGCCCCGCATCTTGGAGGGCAGCAACATATCCGGTTAATTCGCCGTCAACAGGCATATCCTTAAACGTTGAGGCGCTTTTGGAGGGGGACAGACTTAGTGAGGTCGCAAGGAACCTAGCAAAATCGCCGCGTGTCATAGCAAGCTGGGGACTCAGCTTATCTCCTTGCTTTGGATTAAGAATTTCTAGCATAATCCAAGTGTTAACCGCCTCTGCGTACCATGCTGTATCTGGTACATCCAAATAGCGTGGCTGGTTTATGGGCTCGGCAGAAGCAGCAGATCCCTTTTGGCTTACCTGCGGCTGCGAAGACTCGGCCACCACATTGAATGGAGAGCAGATGTTCAGCAACAGCAACGAAACGAGCGCAACAGTGAGCCATTTTGTACGATTAATAGTAAATAGCATTAAGTAATCTCCTTTTTGGTAGTCCAATTTTAGTAATATTTTTTGTTACTTACCAAATGTCGTTTATCATTCTAACATCATTGACATCATCAAATCTTAATGAATTCTTAATGGATTTCCACGATTCACAGCAGCACATGGATGGCAACTTCAGTTGCGGTCACCTTGCACCATTTTTGTTGATTATCCCGTGAGCCGGTCAATCAATTGCGTTGTTAGCCATTTGAACGTTTATACGGATATACAAGCGGGTGCTCAGTCAAAGTGATCTGTAAGTATGTTTAACAAATAAATGTTGACTCCGTGTTAACTTCTAAACAGAACAAAATCACCCTTACAGGTGATTGGACATCGCAG
Source organism: Paenibacillus sp. FSL H8-0548 (assembly GCF_038630985.1). NCBI lineage: Bacteria > Bacillati > Bacillota > Bacilli > Caryophanales > Paenibacillaceae > Paenibacillus > Paenibacillus sp. FSL H8-0548. Next base: position 611,919 of record NZ_CP152049.1, on the reverse strand, counting down.
ACGCATCAGCTCACACTTCTAACGGAAACCACAGACACTAAATCGCCTATATATGTCGTTTCAAGATTGTAACGGAAACACGGGCCTCTATTTGTACAAAAGATACACGATATCGCTTCATTTCTGCGTAATAGCGTCTCCCACTTCCGTTAAAATGTGACGCTAACCAAAAATGGCACTTTAGCGTCTCTGGTTTCCGTTAGCTTTCGTTGTCTCCTCTCCGGCTGCTGGAGCAGCATCGTTATTAACAGCTTCAGAGAATCCATAGTTTCCTATACAATAAAAAAACATCGCACCGAGGTATGACCTACAATGCGATGTATTCAAAATTTACATACTACTCTTATCTTTTCAGACTTTAGTAGTCGCCTACCGGGACCGGATCCCCGCTATCCGAACTCCAAACGCTCCAGCCGTCGATCCCTGTCTCCTATCAGCTTGCTATCGCTGTCGGGATTATTATAGGAAAACGGGGTTCCAAGCTATAATTGCTATGAATGGCATCGGCAACCGGCAATTGACTGTTCCGGCTCATTACTTCGAGAAACTGCTCATCCGACTCCTTAATATCCGAGAATACCCGATAAAACAAATTTCGGTCGATCGTCTTTCTCATTACGATGCCGTAATCCAAATAATCATTCCCAGTTGAAGCATATGCAATAAAATCATCGGTTCTATCCAAACTATCACATGCGCCTCCGGCCACTAGCCGTTGCATTGCCTCGAGTGCACAAACATAATATCTATTTATTAATACCTCGACTTGCGAAATAGTATTGGTTAAATAAAAAGGTGGCTACCTAAATACACTGGTACCCATCGCCTTACCTTCTCAAGTCAGCAAACACCAGACGGACCCAGGCATTCTCCAACCGTTCAACCCGACTGATCTCTGCACGAGGCCTTGACTTCCATCTGCCCTTCGATAGTCGTAATGCAAGTCTTCTTTGGGATAGATATAAATAATTTCCACTGCAAGATAAGAGCGATATTCGTCACTTATCGAACGATTCACCCCTGTAGCTATTGCCCACCAATGTCATAATAAATAATCGATGCACTATTAATATCGAGGGGCGAAAGCTCATCAATTCTGCATCGGTTGCAGAACGCCGTAAGGCACAATCTCCTGGATACTCTGGAAATTGTGCCTTACGGCGTTCAATAGCTCAACTCAAGTCGTGCTCTCATGTTAACGAGTACTACAGGTGCTAGTCTTTCGCTTCATAAACCTCCACCGACATCAGCGTCGGCTTCAAACGTGATTCTGTGATGCGTACTCGCAACTTAAAACCGATAACCGGCTGCTTCAAACGGCAAATCTTCTTATAACCCACGAGGTGCCCCTCATAGATTGTTTTCCAACCTTCCTGATCCTCGCATTCGAGAAGGAAAGCTTCAATTCGTTGTCCAGCTTGAATCCATTCCATTAAAACCACGCGGTCGTACGTGATACTGCGGCCAAAATCCAGTTCCAATACCACCTCATCATGCTCTTCTGAAGGACACCAATAAGTATCTCTCCGGCCATCTACCGCTTTGTCCGGACCGTGCCCACCTTCCGCCTCGTCGAAGGTTATCGCAAGTGCATCCAAAGCAGCATTAGTTCCATAATAGGACTTCAACCAATCGCCAAATGCCTTCATTCGGGCAACGTCGTTCTCGTGAATTAGTCCTCTTCGATCCGGCGGTAAGTTCAGCAGGAATGTCGCGTTCCCTCCCACCGCTCGTTCATAAACGTCTTGCAGTTCTTCCAGAGATTTCACTTTGTTGTCTTCGTACGCATGATAGAACCAGCCCGGCCTTATCGACGTATTCACCTCAGCCGGGTACCAGACGACGTGGTCCGCTCCCGCCAGAACGGACCTGCTTCCCAAGTCTTCGTCTCGCGATCCGACCCGGCGAGCGAATTCACCGTCATCCTCCTGTTGGGATTCCGACTGAATCTTCTCGTTGTCCTGCATCGTGGCTGGCACCACGCTCCACTCGCGCTCCCGGGTATGGCCGCCTTCGTTGCCGCACCAACGCACATCGGGCCCGCAGACGGAGATGACGGCTCCAGGTTGTAACTGACGGATGACGGCATAGTAGGCATCCCAGTCGTAAACTTGCCGCTTGCCATTAGGTCCTTCTCCGCATGCGCCGTCAAACCATACGCAGAACAACTCGCCGTATCCCGTTAGCAGCTCCGTCAGTTGGTTGATGAAGAAGGAGTTGTACCGCTCTGAATCGCCGTAACTCGCTTCATGCCGATCCCAAGGGGATAGGTAGACGCCGAACTTGATCCCCGCCGCGCGGCACGCCGCAGCGACTTCTTTCACCAGATCTCCTTGGCCCCCAAGCCAAGGGCTGCTTGCGACAGAATGTGTCGTATATTTGCTAGGCCAGAGGCAGAATCCGTCATGGTGCTTGCAGGTGAGGATCGATCCTTTCATTCCCGCGGATACACAGGCATCTACCCATTGACGCGCATCCAGATCCGTCGGATCGAAGATCGTCGGATCTTCCTGACCATCCCCCCATTCTCGGTCTGTGAAGGTGTTGACCGTGAAATGGATAAATCCGTAAAACTCCGTCTGTTGCCAAGCCAGCTGCCTGTCTGATGGTCCGACCTGGGCTGCTTCTAGAATCGATACGCTCATAAAAACTCTTTTCCTTTCTTTTCCCAGATCGGGTTTGTCAGTAAATATAAGCAAGGAAACCCACCGATGTGTCGTTTCCTAATTGATATCATTCGAATAGATTAGCGCACAGGACGTACAAGCGAATATTTGCTCCCGGTCTTTCTGCTTGGCGAATGCGGTTGCTGCATGCACCGTGCCTTGCTCGTTCTTACCCTGAATATAGATCAATTGCCCTGCATCTCGCTCCAGGGCCTCCCCGATTCCCGTAGCGTTGCCATGTCCGAAAATCCCCATTACGCCGCGGAAGAACTTCACTTCCGCACCGTCAATGGAAATGTACTGATTGTCGAGCAAGCGAAGCAGCGCCTACGCCAGTGTGATACATATCGTCGACACTATAAGTGTTAAGCTCTTTATCTATAACTGCTCGACCAATTCGACGAGCTCCATCGGCCTCGTAATCGTGTAACGTGGTATTTCCAGCTCGTCGGCCGGATCCTTCGCATAACGGGGCGACCAGTTCAGATACACGCTGATCATACCGACACCGTTTGCGCCGCGAATATCCCGCTTCAAGTTATTGCCTACCATGACGATGCGCCCGTAATCCCCGGGCTCCAGCTCCATGGCGGCAGCCGCCGCCTTGAACATGCGTGGATGTGGCTTGAGCTCCTTAATGCATTCGGAATAGATCATGACTTCGAAGCAGTCGTAGAGGCCGTGATCGGTCATCATGTTTTTGAACGATTGCGCGAGGCCATCGGCAACCATCGCAAGCCGATATCCCCGTTCGTACAACGTCCGAACCATCTCTGCTGCGCCGGGGATTAGCTCCGCGGAGATGACGACATCACTCTCGTCGCGAACCTCTGTGCCTTCATCGATCAACGTATCTCCGCAATCAAGGAAGATAACGGGTTTGTTGTCCTGCTGTCGTTCGTTCATGCCAAGCTCCCTTCTATGGTCGGTACGATACCGCTCAGAGCTATCCTCATTCGGCTTACCTCGACGCCGGCAAGCATAACAATCCCTATGCCATGATTGTCGTTCGTCACGGTACGCAGCTCTTCCTTATAATATTCAGTCGTAAACGAGTACCGGGATCCGCTGCATACGCCGTAGACGTTGCCGTGCCGATCGACAGCCTCGTTCGTCAAGCCGTGCCAGCCGCGCAGAGCCGCTTCCGCATACTTGTCCGAATGCTCTAGCCAGCCGAAGGCAACGCCGCGGGAGAAGGCGTAAACGAACATGGCCGTGCAAGACGATTCCTCGTAAGACGTGGGATCGTTAATCACCTGGTGCCAGCGGCCATCCTCGCCCTGCAGGGCCAAGTATCCGCTGCACAACTCGTTATAGAATGCAAGCAGCGCCGGACGATCCGGGTCGTTCTGTGGAAGCGCCTCAAGGAGCTCCGACAGCGAGAAGACGACCCAGCCATTCCCCCGCCCCCACGGCACTCCCGTCGCCGTACCGTACTTGAAGTCGTACACATGCGACATGATCCTCTCCTCGGGCATAAATAGATATTCCTTGTACAAGAGAAATTGCCGCGCAGCGTCGCGTAGAAAGCTGTCGTCGCCGTACCGCAAAGCGTACCGCCGCATGAACGGGGTACTCATGTACAGATCGTCGGCCCACATCGTGTTCTCGGCATACTCTCCAGCGCAAATCCGATAAAACGCGCCGTCCTCCCGACGCTCGAGCGTATCTCGAATGAAGGACGAGATTCTATTCGCGACACGATTGAACCCTTCGTCCTCTAGCTCCGTGCTCGCCTCTAGCAGCGCCGACCCGAACGAGCCGCAATTGTCCAGCATCTTCATCAGCACGAGCTGCTGATTGACGGAAGGGAAGCCGTAACGTTCGCAATCCCATAGCGCATACTCGTAATAATCCGTGCAGATCTTAATATGGGACAGTACATAATCAATCAGATCCTGTCTGCCGAGCAGGCGGCCCGCTTGCAACAGTCCGTACATCGTCACGCCCAGCGGATAATCCCAACGGGCGAAGTTCGTCGCGCCGCTCGTCGTCCATTTGTTGCTCAGGTACGCATTCTCGTAATAGGGGCGGATCCAGGTATCCGGCCGATCCAGCCGCCAATATAGCGATTCCCCAGCTGACGGGAATATGGTATTCAACCGTTGCAGCTCCGAAGGCTCATACACCGTGTCTGATGCGAATGGGCCTAGATAGAACCATACGTCATCGCTGCCCTTCACGGATACTGGAGCTTCCCACTCCACTCCGCCTTCGCCAGCCGCTTCGCACACCCAATTCCAGTTGTCTTCGCCACTCGTAGATTCGACCAATACATCGTACGATCCTGAACGAAGCGTGACGGATACAGAGAAGTTGCCGGATTGCTCAGCCCCCACGATCCGCCGCCCATCAATCCAAAGGGAGAACGGACCGCTAGACAACCCCCGGAATCCGACGTTCGCTTCCCGTGTTGTCTTCACTAGCAGCCTGGACCAGGCATATCCCTTCTTGCCCGAAGCAACGCCGAATAACCGCTCGAAAGGTGATACCGGAGCATCAGACGGCCAGGCCGCCTTCGGCGACCAATCCAGTCCCGCGACGTCTTCCGAGCCGAATAGATCTGGAGCGCATTCCGAGAATCGATCCTTCTGGACAGGGGCCGAAAATAGCCAACCCGCTTCGCCGTTGCGCTCATGGAACGGCATCTGCACATGCAGAATACGCACCTTCGCTTCCTCCGCACCCAGTTTACAGCCGAAGCCGGCCGCCGTATTCCTTACCTTTACGAACAATGTATTCCACCCCGCCTGAAAGACAGCTGGGACCGAGACCGTGTGATTACGTTTCACCTCGTCCACTGTGTTCGAACGATACGCAATCGCGTCGTTCATATACAGCTCGACGGGACCGTAGCACGCGAGTCGTAGGTCGATACTTCGTTCCGAATCGCTCCAGACGAGGCATGCAGCATACGCCATGCTACCTCGCGGGGCATCCGGGAATCGGGCAGCGAAATTCAGATCGTATAAGCCGTCCTCCGTCTGCAGTGCACCGCCACGATGGAACGCGCGGAATTGAAACGGAATCGCGGGATTGTTTCCTACGTAATGCTGGGCGATTGTCTGGACGATGTCCTCGTCACGGTCACCCAGCCAGTAACCGATACTTTGCGGTTGTTGCATATATGATGTCATCAATGCCCTTCCTTTCCTAACACTCTCCGGGTTTCGGCAAGACAGATGCTAATGCGAGCCGGCACCTCACGGCGCGAGGCCGTCGATGCCCGCCGTGATGGCTCGCTTCACAATCCAGGACGGAGCCGTCTTTCGCCACGTAAACTCAGACATGCTCCAACTCGTAGAGATGCGTAATATCGTAATCTCAGTAGATGGCACATTCAATAATTACGCCCAGTCGCTCATCGTCAAGGCGAAGCTTCGGCGGGAGGACGCCGACGCGTACCGGGAAAAACGGCTCGTTCTCGTCGAACAACAAGATCGGCGCACAACGGATCGCGAGCTGCACCTCCTCCTCAAGAAGCATTCGTCGTCCCTTCGGATTTGCCCACGCTGAAGGCTTCAGCCGCGATCGGCCGTATTCGAAGCTCATGCACGAATGGCGTCAGCAGGTTGATCAGCACGACGCGTGCCCCGCGAGGCGTCTTGGTACCATGCATATACCCTAGCTGATGGTCGCTGCGTCCGCCGACGATCTCGAAGCCGTAATCGCCTGCCATGCAGCGAAGCGTCCCTTCTGTCCATAGCAATCCACCGTCTTCCATCTGCTCAGCAGATCCCTCAATCGTCATGTCCGCATCCAATACGAGAGAAGCTTGCATGAGGACGTCTGCCGGACGTTCGCTACTCAGACGCACTACCCACGTCTCGCCGTCGCGGTCAATATCGACCTCGATCTGGTGCTGCTGTACATGCGTCAGCTCGCGCACATGATGCGGCAACAAGTACCAAGGACTGCATGCCGACCGTGCCGACTCCGGCAGCGCCTCAGTCGGGACGGGTCCGTAATACCCCTTCTCCATCGCTACTTCCAAGCGGCAGCCGCTACCTGTCTGCTGGAGCCGCTGCAACTCGACCGTGCCGGGCGAGAACATTGTATACAGGCCGATGCCGTGCAACCGAGCGTCGCCGTGACGGAGAGAAAAAAATACGTTTGAGCGCGTCATCATCGTAGCGCTGGAGATGCCATCGCGATATCGCAGCAGTTGCGCCCCAAAGGAGCGATGTATGCTGCTGTGATGGATAATGCCATGATGACCGGCCCCCTCCATCCGTGCTAACTGTTCCTCGATGGGATAACTGCCGTTAATCAGCTTCATGAATTGATCCGGAAGTGGAGCACGCGGCAAATCATCTACATGTGGGCATGGCATCGAATGCCAGCCGAGGAGCGCATGATTGTTGGCTGCCCCCATCATCTGGATACGCTCGGCGGCCAGATCGTACATCGCCGCGAACAGCGGATCGCGGTCCCGCTCGGCCATAACCCGGTAACATAATAAGTAATTGGATAAGTCCGCACGCGCACCCAGGTCCTGCCGCCCCGAATATTCCGTCACAACCTCTCCATCATGGTGAATCAGATAGGTCATCATGCGCAGATTCTTGCGAACCGGCTCCAGCAGTTCCGGCTTGCCAAGCCTTTCCGCCGCATAGATAAGCATTATGTTGCTCACCGCATTGTAGATACCGTTGCTGCGCTCCGTCCATTCGCCATCGTCGGTATAATCCAGCCCTTCCGCAAGCCATGCCTCGGCGCGTCGGATGAGCTCTTCACCTCCGAATATTCCATGCAGGCCACTTAGCGCAGCTACGAGAACCCAACGATGGTTGGGCGTATGCACTCCGCCCGTCGTCAGCGCCGGAATCGAGTACGCAAGAAATAGCCTCACCTTCGCGGCGGTCGGCTCCATCAGATCCCAGTCACATGACGCCAGTAGCTCGTACAACTGACAGAAACCCGCTACAACAAAGCCCGTGTCAGGCGGCGAATTCACGTTCGTTCCACCAAGCGAGATCGTACCGTCCGCGTGTTGTCGGCTCAACATGAATTCAACGGCGAAATCCATTCTGATCAACAGCTTCTCACTTCGATAATGCTTCGAATCGGGCGACAGCAACGCCGCAGCCATACAAACAATTGCACCAGCGGTTCCGCCATGGCTGGCGTTCGGAACGCCAGAGTCCGGCTGCGGAATGCCTCCAATATTCCGGCTCGTAGCTTCCATAATCTGCAGATCCACGACGCGGTCCGTCTGACGGTCATTAATTTTTACAAGCTTTTCGTAAACGTTCATGAATCTACCTCTTTCTCTTCGTTGTCGTGGATGGCTCGCGGCTTCTCTACCGAATACATATGCTTGCGGTAGTCGGTTGGCGTCATGCCTACGATCTTCTTGAACGAACGACCAAACGAGATTGGGATATCATACCCGACCAGCGATGCGACGTCGTTGATTGATTGATCCGTGCTCTCAAGCAGCCTCTTGGCATGATCCATCCGAATGGTCAGTAAAAAGTCTGCAAAGTTGAAGCCCGTGTGCTCCTTGAAGAGCTGACTCGCGTATTTGCTGTTGATATTGAATTTTTCGCTGAGATATGTCAAAGACAAATCCGAGTTCCAATAGTTGGTTTGGACGTAATCACGTATTTGATGAATCGTCTGAACGCTGCTCTTCGTCTTGACCAGTTCCGCGACGCTTTGCTGGGCCTGCTGGCAAACTTCGAGGACTGCGGTGGCAATCTCGTCGAACGATTCTCGTTCCGTAGCGTGTAGCCATTCCGGCAGCAAAGACCCCACCCAGAACGAAGACAGCTCGTGCGGAAGCTCCTTCATCGCTTGATTCATACAGCTCTTAAAATATTCAAACAGATGCAGGATTTCTTCATTGGAGAAGTCGCCTTCACGTACGTCGTCGAACAGCCTCTCGACTGTCGCACTCCAATCCGGCTTCGCAATTCGAAAATCCTGTGCTATTCGATTCATCTCCCCATAGTAGCCGTGCGTTCTCGGACCTCTCGGTAACGGTGCTGCCCGATAGAATAGCACCCGATCGTAACCCGACGACAGTTTATGCTGAAGCGCGACCATCGCATGCCGGTATGACAACCTGAGCGCTTCCCAGTGGTTCGCCAGCGTGCCCACACCGATTGTGACCGTAAGTCCGAGGTTGCTTCCCACCCACGCCCGGAACGAATCCAGCAATGCGGCGAGGGGAGGGCTCGTCTCGGCAAAGGCCGGGATATAAATGACGGTTAATCGATTTTTCCGATTCCACTCGGACCACGTCTTGCCCTCGCTCGTTGAAACGAATTCCTGGAGCACATTAGCAATCGCGAATTTTAATAGATTTTGGTCCGAGCGAGTAGCATACTTCCGTTCGAACTCAGCATAATGATCGATTTCAATGACAAGTGCAAAACCTTCCTCTATTGTCTGGGGCATATCTAAGCCCAGCAGCGAACGATTCCAATCCTCCTGCAGCGGCTCGTCAGAATCAAGCAACGCGGCGAATGCCTGCTTTCGGCGATGATGCTGTGATTCTTGCACTTGTGCTTCGTATAGCGCGTTCTCGTCCATTAACCGGTCGATCGCCTTTTGGATGAACGAAAACTCGTCGTTTGCCAAACCACTCTTACCTGCCGCGCGAGGCTCTGACCGTGCTTGAATGAGTTGCACAATCTGTTCAATTGGCCTGTAATTCCGTTTCGTGATGAACACCGTATAGGCAAGACTCAATAAAACCGTCACCACGCCAAGGACAATCCAGATTCGCGAGATTAGCTGCATCCAGCTGAATGCGACACCTGTTTGTAATCCGCTCACGAACTCCCAGTCGACCGAGGTCGCATGCAGCCGATTCATAACTAAATCTTCGTCTATTTCCTTTCCATCAGACGAATAGACAACCTGACCTGTACGGTCCAACACATGAAGGTACGATACGTTCGGATCGATCATATCCGTGATTTGTGTCATTAGAGCATCTACCGATACGTTGACAACGACGAGTCCCTCCCCGCCCATCGGCAGCTGCGCCCATCGGCTGATCGAGATGACTCTGTGACTGACTTGGGTTACGGTATCGTTCAAGCTGTCACCGTACATCCGTACATCTGACCACTGTCGCCCGATGGTGGCACGCTTCGTCAATTCATGGAACAAAAATTCCCGGTCTCCGAACGAATTCGCCGATTGAAAATTACCTTCCGCCAAGATCATGTCGTCCCAAATACGATACAAGTAAGTTGATTGAATCGCATTGTCATCGAACAGCATTCTCCGAATCCGATCTAACGCTTCGTAATTTATCATGCGCATGTCGCTCGTTGCGGTTTCGTCATAGGTGAAAAACTCATCCAAATGTCCGCCGATGCGAAGCTCATCGATAACGATTCGCTCAATTGCTTTCAGATGCTGTTCAATAGAACGGATGACATGTTCCGTCGAATATCGGTTCGTCCGCTCCGCTTCCCTAAGCGAAACTTCGTTTATAACGAATATCGCCAAAAACACGATGACTGCGATCGTCAAATACAACGACGGCAAGTACGAGAGCACCGTTTTTTTGTACCATGTTTTTTTCATCCGAAGCGCCCCCTTACTTTTACTCCCTATCCCTTAACGGAGCCGAGTGTTAATCCGCTAACGAAATACCGCTGCAGCCATGGGTAGACGATCAAAATTGGTACCGTAGCAAACATAATACTGGCCGCTTTGAGACTTTCAGAGACCACCTTATCCATCCCTGAACCTTCTGATGCCGTTACCTCCGTGATCAAATTATTCATGACCATCTGATACAGTTTTAACTGCATCGGATACAAATTCTGATCAGTGACATAGAAGAGAGCGTCCCGGAAACCATTCCAACGCCCCACTGCGTAAAACAGAGCCAGCGTTGCGAGCACAGGCAAGGATAACGGAAGCACGATCCGGAACAACTTGCCGAAATGCGTGCAACCGTCGATCTCCGCCGCTTCATGCAAGCTGTCCGGAATCGTCGACCGGAAAAAGGTAATCATAATGATCATAAAAAACGGACTGATGAGCCCTGGGAGAATGAGCACGCTCATCGTGTCGAGCAGCCCCAGCGACTTGATCAGCATATATTCGGGTATGAGTCCGCCGCTGAAGAACATCGTGAATAGGATAAAAAACATAGTCAGCTTGCGTCCCTTCAGTTTGTCATTCGACAACGGATATGCAGCGAGCGTCGTCATAAACATCGCGAACAAAGTGAAGGAGACAGTCAACAACACCGTAAACCCCAGTGCGCGAATCATCGCCTTGTCCTTGATCACGCTAATGTATGCGTCGAAATTCATTTCAATCGGAAACAGCGTGACCCTGCCTGCTGTGATCGCGCCGCCGGAGCTTAGCGATATGGACGCAATATGCAAAAACGGCGCCAGACAAGCGAGCACACAACAAGCGATAAACACTACATTGATTACATCAAAAAACGTCGTCTTTTGCTTTCTTCCCATGCCTTACACCACCTCATATGATACTTTCGTCGGTTGTTTTCTTCGCGATGTAGTTCGCTGCCAAGATAAACACCAGACCGACCACGGCCTGGAAGAGGCCAACAGCGGTCGCGATGGAGAATTGTCCGCTTTGTAGGCCGACTCGGTAAATGAAGGTGCTCAGCACGTCCGAGACGTCGCGCACCATGACGTTCCCAATAATGTAGGGACGATCAAAGCCAATATCGAGCATGTCGCCAAGCTTCAGGATCATCAATACAATGATCGTTGATCGAATACCGGGAATCGTAATATGCCAGATACGCCGTACTCGACTGGCTCCGTCGACGTCCGCCGCATCGTACAATTCTTTATTAATGCCTGTCATTGCCGCAAGGTAGATGATACTTCCCCAGCCGACACCTTGCCAAATACCAACGCTTGTATACGTCGTCAGCCAATAACCCGCTTCAGCGAGAAATGGAATCGAACCGATACCAATCTTGTTAAGCAGCAGATTAATGATGCCGTAGTTCGTGGCGAAAACTTGATACATGATACCCCCGATAATCACCCATGAGATGAAGTGGGGCAAATAGAGAAGTGTCTGAGAAATCTTCCTAAATGCGGGGAATTTCAGCTCGTTCAGACAGACAGCTAGAATAATTGGAGCCGGAAACCCGAAAATAAAATCTAAACCGTTTAATAGAAAGGTGTTGCGTAAAGCAATATAAAAGCCTTGCATAGAGAATATCTCACGAAACACATCAAATCCGACCCATGCGCTCTCCGCAATGCCTTTAAACATGTTAAATTCCTTGAATGCGATGGTCACACCGTACAACGGCATGTACTTAAACACAAAGAAGTATGCAATTACAGGCAGCAGCATGATGTAAAGCTGCCAGTACCGCAGCGTGTAACGAATGAATGACATAGCCTGGGCCTCCCCTCTGATTACTGAACATACAAGGGGGGGATATCCATCCCCCCCTTTATTCAAGCTTTTCTTCTTATTATTTCATTGCTTCGTAAGCTGCTGTACGTTCCGCGATAACTTCGTTGCCAGCAGTATTCATGAGGTCCTTTAATGCCGCCTCGTACACAGCATCGAACCGATCCGGTTTGGCCATAGTGGACTTCACGAGCAACTCTTCGTACTTCTCCAGTAATACGACTGCATGCTTCGCTTCCGAGTCGAGCGGCTTATCGAATTGAATTGGCTGCTGCACCGCATCTTGACTTGCCATCTTACGGTTCTCAATAGCCATCGCACGATTATTCTCATCAATAACAAGCCCAAAATACTGGAGATTTTTGTCTTGCGAGCCGAAATCATTACCGTTCGTAATGATCATCATGTCACCTGTATTAAACAACAGTTTCGTATCTTCTGAGCTTCCATTACGTACAGGGAAGCCGTCCACAAGGTTGTGATGCACACCTTCTTCTCCGAATGACATGTATTGAATCACTTCGTCCTGTGCAAGCCAGTTCAAATACTTAATGGCCTCGACGGAACGTTCGCTTAAAGTTGGCACCATGATGTGCATACCGCTCGGCGTATACGCTGGCTGACGAGTCTTGCCTTCAAAATCTGTCCACGGCAGCAGTGGCGTCACGCTAGCGTCTGGTACCTTCTTCTCAAGTAGATTTACATGGGATTCTTCCCCACCGTAGAAATACTGCGTTACGTCATGCATCATGATGCCTGTATAACCATTAACGAAATTCTCTACCTTTTTCTTTTTGTCTTTGTCCAATGCGAAGTCTGGATCAATAAGGCCTTCATTGTACAACTTGTTCAAGAACTGCATGCCGTCCTTGTGACCATCCATCAGAATCGGATATTCACGTGATCCAATTGTAATGGAGCGCATATACCGAGCTTCGTCGGATTGTTCTTTAATAAACGACCAGATAATTGGCTCATAGGAGTCCGGTGTCAGCGAGAAGGAAAGAGGAATTGTCCGGTTCCCACCGAGGTTCAGTTCCTTGAATTTCTTAAGCGCATTGTACGTTTCTTCCGTGGTCTTCGGTACCGGCAAGCCGGCTGCATCGAGCCAGTCTTGACGGATGATGCTAGTATACTTTTCTAGGTTGACGCGGCGCGCCACGACGGAATATTGAACGCCGTCAAAGATACCGTATTGCAGCGCGTCACCAAGATAAGACTTTAGATTCGGCCCATGTTCTTCGATAAGCTGTGTCAAGTCCGTTAAGCCGCCTTGTTTCGCCCAGTTATAGACGGCGCCTGAGTTATAAGTAAATATGACATCGGGTGCGGTGCCGGCTGCCATCAAAACGTTAAGCTGATTGATTTCTTCACTTCGAGGCACGGCTACGAATTCAACGTCTATGTTGTTGGGATCTCCGAAATTCTTCTGTACATATTCCGTCATTTGGTTTTTCGTAACTAATAATCCTTCCGGCGCGTTACCGCGTTCAAACACCTCAACACGCAGCTTGACTCGTTCCTTCGGTGTTTCGGTAGCCTTCTCTCCACCCTTGCCCCCTGTATTATCATTCTGTCCGGCATTGTTGTTTGCGCAGCCGGTTAAGACTAACGCTAGGACCATGAATACGAGACACCATTGCATGGCTTTCTTTTTAACCATTTTCATGTGTGTGATGCACCTCTCCCTTTTTAATTACGTTTAGCGAAACGTGAAGCGCTTTCACTTGGTCGCAAATGAATCATACATATTTGCCTCCACAATCGGCAACATACATGTTTCCTGTGACCCAACATTCTTCCGGTTTAGGCCTGATAATCCTTATTATATAAGGAAACTAGGTTATAAGCTTGCTAGAAATAATGGCAACTGAATTGGCATTGCTGAGGGCATTTAGTAAAGTTATTTGACTTAGAGCATGAAAAATACACCGCTCAAGGCACGAGCCCACATGGCGATGTATTTTTTAATGCTCAGAGTCAACAATCTAGGGTTGAAAGCACTCTACAAATATTGATTGCCTGTGCGTTCGGCTTTGATTTCTATCTTCTTTCGTTCAACTTATATAGCTGCTCAAAATATCATCAACGATATAAATCGTTTTGATTTTGCTACTATCGGCTGTCCGAAACAAATGGCACGCTCTATCGGAGGTCTAGTCGGACAGTTCAAATATAGCACAGATATTCGAAAAGTAATCGTTGCCTCAATTGCGGCTTCATGCTGCGTTCGGATTCTCTGCGCGCTGCTTCCATCCTTCCGGATCTCATGCTACGGGACCCTTATTCACTTTTTCCGTTCCTCAGCATGTTCTCTGGAAATGCTTCGACTGACATGGCTTCAGGTGGTTCGAAGCACAGTCCCTCTTTTGTACGTCCATGAGAGCGTGGTGCTCGTGGGCGATGGGATGAAACAGGCCAAAGAAGCCCGCCGGATGCCCGGCGTCAAGAAACTTCATCAGGAATCCAAGAATTCCTCCAAGGCGAAGTATATTTTCGGACATTTATTTGGTGCCATCGGCATTCTCATGGGAACGTCGCAGAAGTCGTTTGGCCTGCCCTTGTTTATAATCCTACAGGGTGGTTGTTCTCGCTTTAGCAATTTCTTGTTTTTCAGCCAGACTAGCCTGATTCATAACTTCCCTCATGCCGCATATACATCTATAAGGATAAATGAGGGAAAGGATGCGAACGATGAGGCTTTATATCGCGGACAGTACCGACAATCTTCGCACAATAGCGCTTAAATACGAGATCGGAATTAAGGAGCTTATTTGCCTCAATCCTCACATTATCGATCCTTTATCGAATATTGCAGGCCAGCAGGTGAAGCTTCCGCCTCTGAAAGGGCTATCGGATAAGAACGTGGATCTCCCTCCGTGCACATTACAGTTGATTAACCCAGAGGCACGCGAGCAATGGATCCCTTTAAGCTCGCTGGACGAGATGCAGCATAAGGAATATGATGTGCTTATCGTCGGAACAGGAGCCGGAGGCGGTGCTGTTCTGAGACGCTTGATACAGCAATTAGCCAACAGTGGGAAACGAATTGGAGTTCTCGAAAGAGGCGGACTGTTAATTCCAACGCATGCACAAAATATCGAAACGATGACTTCGAGACGGGTTTTTGATTATTACTCCAGCCAAGCCAACTATATCGACAATTATCTATCCGGCCAAATTTATGCCCTGGGGGGCAGAACCCTGTTCTGGAGCTCGACGTGCCCACGTATGACGGACTCTGAATTGTTGCAATGGCCGATCCCCCTCTCCGAACTTACCCGTTATTATGACCTCGCGGAAAAGGCTTTGAGCGTCACGCCAAACTTCACCAAAGGTGCCCCGCTCACGCAGTTGCTGCTAGACCGCCTGCAACGGAACGGTTATCCTGATGCCACTGATGAACCGCTCGCCGTTAATCTTGAGCCTCCCAACGCGTTCGGCGTCATGAATTCAAACCCAGTTTTCAGCTCTGTTCATTTTTTGGCAGAGGCTCTGAATTACCCTTACGACCTCGCGATCCATGCAAGAGTAGTGAAGGTGCTGACCGATCAGAACCGTTGCGTCGGCGTCGAGGTGATTTCGCACAATAAACAAACATTCACATTGAAGGCAAAAAACGTCGTTCTCTCGGCAAGCACATTTGGAAGCGCACAAATTCTGTTGAATTCGGACATCGAAGGAAGAGCCATCGGTCACTATATGACCAATCACTCAAGGGTGCTGGGTTTGGGTCAGATAAACCGCAACGAATTCCCCGAAGTGCTCGGTCCGCTTCGCATTTTAGTGCCAGGACAGATTGACCGTCCTTATCAAATTCAAATTATCGGGCCTGATAATTATCCATGGGTGCAATATGCTGAACAGCCTTTGCGGGAGAAATGGAGCTTTTTTCTTGCAACACTTGGCAAGGTTGAGACGCGCTATGACAATTACGTTTCACTTGACCCGGTCAAGCGGGACAAAGACGGTGTGCCAGAGCTTAACATCCACTTTTCATATAGTGCTAAGGACGAAGAGGTGATCAGGCTAATGGGCGAAGGCGTAAAGCAGGCAGCCGCCGCCATGAATGCTGCTTTGGTATCAGACGAGGGCCCCGCTTT
Organism: Paenibacillus sp. FSL H8-0548; assembly: GCF_038630985.1. NCBI lineage: Bacteria > Bacillati > Bacillota > Bacilli > Caryophanales > Paenibacillaceae > Paenibacillus > Paenibacillus sp. FSL H8-0548. The sequence goes on along the minus strand of NZ_CP152049.1, from coordinate 595,766 downwards.
GTGCCAGCTGACGATTGGCTCTGACATTCATGAAATGGGTACCTGTCGAATGGGGGAGGACCCGTCAACATCGGCTACGAACCATTTTGGACAAATCCATGGCATCACCGGACTTTATGTCGCGGATAACAGCGTGATACCGACAAGCGGGACGGCTAATCCGACACTGACGACCGTCGCCCTTGCCTTTCGCACGGCTGATGAAATAGCCAAACAATTGAAATAATGAGAGCTGCGAGGAGATAGCAATGAAATTTGTAAGATGCGGCGACAAAATGAGGGAGCTGACTGCCATCCCTCCGGGATTACAGCTTTATACACTACGCAACGAGCTGGAGCAGGATTACTTTGGGACGCTTGAGAAGGTCGCAGCTGTAGGCTATAAGCTAGTGGAGCCCTTCAGTTGGGGATATGCTGATATTCCGGCGGAGCGAATGAAGGCGGAGCTCGATCTCCTTGGTTTAAGAACCGTATCAACGTTTGTCTACCCGCTAACGCTAAAAAACGTGCAAAGTCAGCTCGATTACGCCCAAACCATTGGCGCCCGCTACATTGTAACCTTCTTATTTCAAGAGAGTTACGCCGATGAACGGACACTTAAAGCGTCTATCGGTTTGTTACGAAAGCTTGGCCTGCAAATCCAGCGCCGCGGCATGCAGCTTCTATATCATGCTCACGCTGAAGAATTTGAAATGCGGAACGGAAAACGAATCATCGACCGCTTGCTGGCGGGCGTTGGCACTGACGTGATGAAGCTTGAGCTCGATATGTATTGGGCGAAAAAAGCAGGTCTAGATCCTTATTCTACCTTACTCGCATATAAAGGCTTATCACCGCTTATTCACGTGAAGGATATGGATGATAGCGGTAATTTCACAGAGGTCGGGCAAGGTACGATTGATTGGGCTCCAATCTTCAGCAGCTTCAACGAAACTGGAGTCATGTATTATTTCGTCGAGCAGGACGAAAGCTTAAATCCCCTTCAGAGCATTCAAACAAGCCTAGATTATTTGAAATCAGTTATGCCGCTAGATAAACAACAATCAGGGAAGGAAAGTAGTGTATGACTACACTTCAATCACTTTTCGACGCCATAGCCGTTTATCTTTAGGTAAGCTTGGAATATTTCGTCGATCCTCGAAATGCTTTTTTTTCACAACTGCCTCATGCGGTGTCCCCAGCGGCTCCAAGACCGCAGCAGAATAAAAATGGGATGCATCTCACCACCAATACGTGAGCGCATCCCAATTATTAAAGAATACAGGATTTAAAAGCAAATCTTCAGTTTGGAGAATAATCTGCACAATATAATCAAGGTCTCTTCAGGGTAAAGAACTCACTTCTGAATGAAAGAAGCTTACTCCTTACTGGTTTTGGCCATACGACTTGTCGCACCTTCATTTTTCGAAGTCCACAGGTGAAATAGACTGAAGAAATTGTTTCGTAATCAGCCCTGCTGTCTTGAATCATTTGATGCAATCGTGGGTCGGAAGCAATGGCCGCTTTTCTAATTGGTTCAGTCGAAATTTGAAGCCTAGCTTCCCGTGCCCTGATAACGATTCAGTCCCGCATTCCAAACCCGATAAGCGATGAAGAACAGGATAATGCCGATGACCGGAGTGGCGTATGGCAGCCATGATGCGAACAACACTCCGCCTTCCTTATCGAGTATCAAATGGGCCGGATAAAAATTGACGAAGCCGTAAGGAATGATAAACGTCAATATGATCCGCAAAAACTTGCCGTAGATCGAAATCGGGTAATCAGCAAAGCCCCGAATACCGAAAATAACGATATTCATCACCGACCGAGCGCGAACAATCCAGAAGCACATAGAGCCGGTTATAACGATAAACGATGCTTGAACGAGTACCGCTCCAAGCAACATGAACGCAAAGCTGACATAAGCGCCGAAGCCGGGATGAATATCCAGGCGATTGAAGCAGAACCCCAGCATGATGGCCGCGATCGCAATATCTCCGAGAAAGAAATGGCCGAAGCTGCGAATGATCATATGGATGAAGGGATTGATCGGTTTGACGAGCAGACTGTCGAAGGAGCCTTTATGCACATCTTCTTCGACATCATTCATTTGGAAAAAGAAAAATACAGCCGCTATAGCATAAGTAAGCATATTTAGGGTGTAAAGAAGCATGACCTCATACATATTCCAGCCATTAATCGTCTGAAAGCGGCTCATAAGCGCCCAAATGACCGTATAGCTGACGATATGATTGAGTGCAAAGCCAATAAAATCCATATAAAAGCCAAAGCCGTGTTCGGTTTTACTTTTGAAATAAATCGGAATAAAACGCCCGTACAGCTTCAAGTATCTCATCTTAGCCTCCCTGAACGACAAGCCGGGTAACGGCTCTCGACCACATCCATTTTTGCAACAGCAGAAAACCCGCCATCCAAGCTAATTGCTGGAGAACGATGGCAAGCAGATCCTGCCAGCCCGTTACTCTCCCCAAGTAGACGGAGATTGGTTCATAATAAATGAGGCGAAACGGCAGAAAGTACGAGAGCTGCACCAGCGAGTCCGAGAAAAACCAAATCGGAATAAACGCCCCAGAAAATAGCCTAATCAGCCCGTTAAGCACCGTATTAACCTGCCAGACGAGAATGTACCAGAAGGCAATTAACCCAATCGTATATGTAATTAAGAAATTAAGAATCAAGCCATTAATGACCAAAATAAGGAAGGCAAGGCCATTTTCCAGCGAGGGCAGTTGCACGTGGAAAAATAGCATGCTGACGATCATTAACGGAATTAATTCAAACAATATCCGGTACAAATTCGCACCGAACACCTGACAGAAAATGACGGATCGGAAGCTCATCGGCTTAATGAGATCCATTGCAATTTCGCCAGAGGATACTTTGGAGCTTACTTTAAAAATAACGTCATTCGTAGCAAATACCGAGATAACTGAGCTGATTACGACATACGTGATCATTTCCTGAATGGTCACCGTGCCGGCTTGCGAGGTTAAATGGCCTGAATCGCCAAACAATGCGTACCAAATATAGACCTGCACGGAAATTTTGAACAGTTGCCCAAACAGGAACAGCAGCACCTCAGCCCGAAAAGCAAGCAGCGAGCGGAAGGCGTTCAGCGTCATTTCCCGATAGAGTGCGATTCTCATATGATCACTTCCTGCCGCTGACGATCTTCCTGACTAAAGCCGGCATAAAGATTTCGAATAATTTCTTCGATCTCGGTTTCCTTAACCTTGAAATCACGCACGGAGTAACGATCCATAATCCACTTGATAACCACAGAGGAATTAATATTTTTCTTATCATAGACGAGTTGGCTTCGGGCATCTTCCGTTCGGCTGAACGAAATCCCCATGCGCAGAAGCGCATCGTCCATGACAAAGTCCTCCTCCGTATCCAGCTCCATGGTCTCCATATTACCGTAATCGTTCTTCAGCGTATTCAGATTTCCGTCATACATAAGCCTGCCGTGATCGACGACCATCACGCGACTGCATAGCTTCTCAATGTCGGACATGTCATGCGTCGTCAGTATGACCGTCGTTCCTCTTTCCCGATTAATCTCACGGATGAATTCGCGGATTCGCTCTTTCACCACGACATCAAGTCCAATTGTGGGTTCGTCGAGATATACGATTTCCGGATCATGCAGCAGTGCCGCGCAAAGGTCTGCACGCATCCGTTGGCCGAGGCTTAGCGAGCGGACGGCAACATTTTTGAATTCGTCTAGTCCAAGAATATCGCCGAACAGCGCCATATTTTGAAGATAGCGATCCTCTGGTATATCATACATATACTTCGTGAGCCGCAACGATTCGATGACCGGCGTATCCCACCATAACTGGCTTTTTTGGCCGAATACAGCTCCGATTCTCCGTGCATTCTCGATACGATTCTCGAAAGGCACAAGCCCTTTCACATGCACGTCGCCGCTGGTTGGCACGAGGATGCCTACCATCATTTTGATCGTCGTCGATTTTCCCGCTCCATTGGGCCCGATGTAACCGACAATCTCACCTTGATCAATCGTAAACGAAATGTCCTCGACCGCGACCTTCTGCTCGTATTCCCGGTACACGAGACTTTTCATCAATGGCCAGAACCCGTCTTTCCTCTTCTGTCGTTTAAATTCCTTACGTAAATTTTCCACTTGAATCAGCGGCATCAATGCCCCTCCCTCCTAGATGACATTCCAATAATCCGATAAAGGCTGCAGGAGTTAAAACCATCCTATCAACCTAAGGCCGGCCCCGATTCATTCGCGGCCGACCTAGTTCTGTTGCTGAGCTTTAAGGAGTCGACGATACGATGATGCGGCTTACGTTGGCTCCTCCCATTCCACCATTCATTCGAATCACGTTATTGGCACCTGGGTTCAAAGCAATTTGCCGGCTAACCTGGCCAGTAAAAGTACTCCAGCCCCCTGTGCCAGGCAGGGAAATAGAGTACCCGTTCCCCGACTGATCACCGCTGCTGTTTACTCTAAAAGTTGCGGCGTTGTCCGCGGAAGCGTAAAGCACGGTAAGAGTCACCTGGCCGCCAGAGCCGCCGTTGACGCCAGACAGCTCGAAATAGGAACCCGGAATATGCATATTTTCAACCGTTCCGCCTGACTTAGTCGCGCCACCCCCAACAGACACATTGCTTCCGTTCAGCGCATATTCCGTAACTGTACTAGTTGTTGGGACCAACGATACACTGACTCCAGTTACGTTGGCTCCGCCCATTCCGCCGCCGAGCCTGATCACGTTATTCGTGCCTGCGTTCAAATCAATTAGACGGTTGCTTCGGCCCGTGTTGTTGCCCCACCCTCCGGTGCCAGGCAAGGAAAGAAAATAACCATCTCCTGCCGTATCACCGCTAGCGTCCACCTTAAAGGCTGTACCGCTGTCGCCAGATGCATAAAGCACAGTAAGGAGTGCCTTGCCACCTGTGCCTCCGTTGATGCCATTCAACTGAATGTAGGAGCCTTGGGTATGCATATTTTCAACCGTACCACCCGAACGGGTCGCCCCTCCTCCAATAGATACGTTGCTGCCATTCATCGTATATTCTGTTTTCTGGGTATATTCATCAAAGCTCTCATTAATCAGATCATAATATTTGATCTCTGTAGCATGGGAACGCGGTCCGACAGCCGGGACACCCCCAGACGTCTGTACGACCTTTTGAATCGTCCCATCCGAATTGAAGTTTAACTGATCCACGCAGACGGAACGCAGCGTACCGTTGGAGGAAATTTCTCCGTTATGGTAAAACATATACCAGTTGCCCTTATATTCCACGATAGACCCATGCGACGTTTCGCTATTGTTTACCGGATCCAGAATTACGCCTCGATTTACCCACGGTCCAAGCGGATTATTGCTGGTTGCATACCGCATCTGGTTCCCACCTGGATTATTGTCCGAATACATTAAGTAATACAGGCTTCCCCGCTTAAAGACCCAAGTGGCCTCATGGAAATCCTGCAGCTCAGTGAACTGCTTGATCGGTCCGTCTAATGACATCATGTCGCTACCCAGCTTGACACCGTAGCTCGTACCTCCACCACCCGCATAAAGGTAATAGGTACCATCGTCATCGCGAAATACACTGGGATCTATCAAATTACTGCCTGGAAGCCCCTCTATATAGCCTTGGACGGTGAAATCCGCAGTAGGCTTATCACTTGTTGCTACACCGATTTTCCATGAATCGTTCCAATTCGTATCGCTAGGATGAGGAAAATAGAAATAGTAAGTTCCATCCTTGAAAGCGGCATCTGGGGCCCACATAAAACCGCCCTCCGGTCGACCCCACGACACATCATCAGAACTTAGAATTTCTCCTTCATCCACCCAGTCCACCATATTATCCGACGAGAAAACATGGTATTTATCCATTAAATCGCTGCCCCTGGAAGGAAATATATCATGTGACGCGTAAACATAGATACGTCCGTCATTCCAAACATGAGCAGAAGGATCGGCTGTGAAAATGCTAGTGAAAATAGGATTGCCAGACAAGACAGGTGTATCGGCAGTGGAAGAAGAGGAAGTGAAAAAGAAAACGGATATCAGCATGGTTCCTGACAAGAACAGACTCGAAAGCTTTTTTCTCATAAGTGTTACCTCCCCATTAAATAAATTCGGGTTGCATCCCGGCAACCATACAGCTAAGACGATTCAATCATCACCCCTCAGCATTTGGAATGGGAAAAATGTAAAATTCATGATTCAGTAATACCTTACAATATATGTAATCCGTTATATAGTGAGCATTTTTAAACTTTCAATGCCATTCTTAGCCTAATGATAGGTAAGGAAAGTACGTGCAAGCTGTTGGAACAAAATTGAAGAAGCCCGCAAGCTGCCACAAGGACAATTAGCGAGCTTCCCCTATTAAAAAATTTCGAATTTTTGTTATTTGAGCTGCCAGCCTGCAGCTTCCTGCTGTAATCTCCATAAGCTAGCATAGCGTCCAGCCTGTGAGCATAACTCGTCATGCGTGCCTTCTTCTACAAGCCTGCCCTGCTCGAGAAACAGAATTTTGTCCGCATGCTGAATGGTCATCAGACGGTGGGCGATCATAATGACCGTCTTGCTTGCGACCAACTCATTGATGGCCTGCTGAACCTCAGCTTCATTTTCCGGATCAAGCGAAGCCGTTGCTTCGTCGAGTAGAATGATCGATGCATTCTTGAGCAGTGCGCGGGCAATGGAGATACGCTGCTTCTCACCGCCGGACAATGTGGAGCCGCCCTCGCCTACCGGGGTGTCATACCCTTGAGGCAGCCTAGAAATAAACTCATGGCAACAGGCACGTCTGGCCGCCTCCTCAATCTCTGCTTGCGTTGCATCCAGCTTGCCGATACGGATATTATTTCCAATGGTATCTTGAAAGAGGTATACATCCTGAAAGACCATCGACATATGCGATAACAGCTGCTCCGTATCGGCCTGTTCTAGTGTCTGCTCCCCAATGCGGATAGCACCTTGCTGGACGTCCCAGAAGCGAGCGAGCAAGCGCAAAACTGTGCTCTTCCCACTGCCTGACGGGCCCACTAAGGCTGTAATGCTCTGCGGCGGAATCGTAAATGACAGCTCCTTCAGAACAGGTGCTTCTGGCCGATAACCGAAGGTAATCTGGTCGAATACAATCGCGCCATTCTCGTCAATACTTCCCGTTCCCGGCATCGGCTGCTCCCGCCGAATATCCATAATGCGCTGGGCACTGTAAGCGGAATAGCGAATCTCCCCATAGTTCATCAATACGGCGGTCAGCGGGTCGAAGATACGGGTGCCCACAAGTAAGAACAGCAGAAAGACGGTCAAAGAAAGCGTCCCTCCGGCAAGCCAACTGCTCCCTGCTGCAATCATGATCGTCATGCCCGAGCGGGTCAGCAGCGTCGCTCCCAAAATGAGTGGGCCCATTAACCCTTCAAGCCGAATGGAAGCCTGCCTCAGCTCGTCAAAGGCAAGACGCAAACGTTCGAATCGCTTGCCCCCCATGTTATGGGCTTTGATTTCTTGAATGCCGCTCAAATATTCCTGCAGTCGGTTGGCGGCTTCATTCTTGGCCCGGATGTGCCCTTCGCTCAAGCGCACCTGCAGCGCGTCCGTCAGCCAAAGCAGCAGCAGGCCTGCTGGCACTGCCACGAACATCGCCAGTGCCATCCGCCAATCCAACAGCAGCAAGCCGCCAAACGCCAGCAAAGGCAGCATCACTGCACTGATTAACTGGGGCACATTATGCGATATCGTATGCTCGACTTGAGCATAATCGCTTAATAGCAGGTTAGTCATATCCGCCGGATCACGCTTACCGAAATAACCTAACGGGAGACGGCGCAAATGTTCAGCCAAACTCATCCGACCCGCAGCAGCTAGGCTATACGCCGCTCTATAAGCTTTGTTGTACAGCAATGAATATGCCGCGTATGAGACAGGCAGCCAAATAATCAGTACAGCCGCCACCATCCAGAGCCGCCAGGTATTCCACGCAGTACCCGGCTCCGTATAGAAGGTATACATCGTATGAAATAGATCGGCCAGCAGAGCAGCGGGGACGATCTTGACCACGCCATCCAACATAGCGGCAAGTGCCGAAGGGATAAGGGTACGAGGATTTCCACCTGACAGATTCGTCAGATAATGTTTCATGGCTTCCCCCTCCTTCCATCAGAAGCGTGATGTATATCCGCAACAGTATCTTTGGATGATGCAGAAGCAGCTCCAGCTATATCAGCCATTACGGTTGTTCCGGCAGCTTCTGCAGTTGCTGAGCCCCTGGCTGTTGGCCGTCCCGCCCCAAGCTTCCAAGAAGCAGCACTTATATGGGATTTCCACATCTGCTCATATAGTCCCTGTAATGCCCGAAGCTCGTCATGAGTGCCACGCTCTACAATTTCTCCTTGTCGAATAACCAGAATCTGTTCTGCCGCCCGTATGGAAGATAGCCGATGAGCAATAATAAGCACTGTTTTCCCCTGCACCAGCTTAGCCAACGCCTGCTGAATTAGGTACTCATTTTCGGCATCCGCATAGGCGGTTGCCTCATCCAGCACTAAAATCGGAGCATCCTTGAGCAATGCCCGAGCGATAGATACCCGCTGGGCTTCGCCGCCTGACAGATAAGTGCCTCCCTCCCCGATCATGGTGTCATAGCCTTGCGGAAGCTGCTCAATAAATTCATGACAACGAGCCATTGTCGCAGCTTTTCTAACAGCTTCCTTGGAAGCCGTCCTATTGCCCATTCGGATATTGGCTTCGATTGTATCGTAGAAGAGATGCACATCCTGAAAAACAAACGATACGAGGTCCATCAGCTTCTCCGTTCCGATCTCTTGGATCGGAACGCCGCCAATCGTAATACGACCTTCATTGATCTCCCAAAACCGCAGCAGCAATTGGGCAATTGTAGATTTTCCGCCGCCCGAAGGACCAACAAGTGCCGTCATCTCACCAGCCTTGGCCACAAAACGGATATCCTTGAGAACAGGCTTGTAATGTTTGCTGTCGCTCCTCTCATAGGCGAAGGAAAGCTGCTCAAACGCAATGTCATAGAAAGATGGGTCTTTCGGAACAGCAGGCTCTTCGACAATCCCTTCCTCAAGCACAGTCTCAATCCGCTTGTAGCCCTCCACAATTTCCCGCAAGCCACTCCCAGCTTGCATCAGCTTCAGCAGCGGTACTGCCATTCCTGGAGTAATAAGCAGAAACAGTACAAAGGTAACCGTAAACGCCAGATTGCCAGGCGTATTGGAAGCAAGCGCTAGCCCTGCTGGAATGATGAATGTGAACAGCGAGCTAACCACTAGAAAAAACAGACCGTATGGCCTTCTGTAAAGGTCGGTTATCCGAAGCGATATATCCCGATAGCGCTCGACTGCATACCTGAAGGTCAGAAAGCTGTCCGCTTTAATACCGAATACTTTGACAGCAGGCATCCCGCGAACATACTCCACACCTGTTGCATTCATTTCCTCCACCGCAAATTGAAAATCACGGTAGGTGTTTCGCCCGCTTTCAGTGGCAAACATTCGGGCTTGCAGCCAGTAGCCGAAGCTGATCGGTACGAGCAGTACCAAGGCCATCCTCCAATCCAGCCAGAACAAATAACCAAGTAACAACAAAGGAATCATGACGGCGCTGACCGTATCCGGAAGCTGATGAGCAATAAATTTTTCAATTTTCTCGACACTGACCTCGATAATTTTTTTCAACTCTCCGGTCGCAGTTCTTGTATGATAGCCCATGGGAACTTTGGCCACATGATCGGCAAGACGAACCCTTAATCGGTATAAAATATCAAAGGCCGCAATATGCGAGCACATACCGCCAATATAGAGCGTGATGAGAGCTCCGATTAACGCCGCCAATGCTGCAAGACCCCAATACATAATGAGACTCTTGTCTATACCTGCCTGATCGTTGGCATGGAGAAAAAGCTCCTGCACAATTTGATATACCGCAACAAAAGGAGCCACCTGCAGCAAGCTGGAGATCGTCGAGAAAATGACGGCCACGGACAGAAGTCCCTTTTTCTCTGCAGTAACTTGTAGTAGTCCCGATAACTCAGATTTCAAATCCATGGCAATAACTCCTTTACGTTAGGATTGAATAGCCTGTCCGGTTCATTATTACCCGCCGACTTGATTGAGATAAGAACGGATCGGCTTACTGTTTGTGCTTCTCCAGAATAAGTGACCCAATCATGTCGAGCAGATGCATCCTGCCCATTGCGGTATAGGAATAATTGTAGTTATCGATATTTGTAATTTGATACACATTGTCCTGCTGAACGGCCTTTAAATTACTCCATACTTTACTATCACTCATTTTGTTCTCGCTGTTCTCCATGAGCAGCAAATGATCCGGGTTAATGGCAGTGAGTCCTTCCAAACTCATCTCCTTGCCTCCCCAATGATCCGGATCGGGAATGCCCTCTGTGCGTTTGAAGCCGAAGTCTTTATAGATCAACTCCGCACTGCCTGTAGATGAATAGGCCACTAGATTTTTCGGATAGGTTTCAATCATAGCAAAGCTTTCATCCTGTATAATCGGCGATAGCTTCTCCTTCCAATCCACAACCTTCTGCTCATACTCCACCAGCCATTTATCCATTACATCCTTTTGGTCAAAAAGATCGGCCAGAAAGGCAAATCGTTCCCTCCAGGCATAATAAGGATGCGGTACAACCACCGTTGGCGCAATTTGCGACAACTGTTCGTACAAATCCTCATTGAACAGCGTCCCTAATATGATCAAATCCGGCTCAGTAGCTGTGACAAGCTCTATATTAATCGGCTCGGCATACCAGCCCAAATTGATCGTATCGGGGTCCAACTTGTCCTTAATTGTAGAAGTGAATACTTCCCGGGTTCCATAATCCGCATTTGCTGATGCAATCGGCTTAATTCCCAGAAGCAGCAGTTCTTCCGTTGATCCCGATAAATCAGCAATCCGCTCCGGATGAAGCGGCAATTTGATTTTGTCCCCTCTAGCATTCTCAATCATTTTGAACGTTGCCTGACCGTTCTCTCCCTTTTCCCCTGTTGTCTTCGCACTACTGCAAGCTGACAGTACAAACACCATGCATGCTATGGCCAAAACTAAAACCTTCTTCATCTCTTCATCCACCCTTTCCAGTATTGGGTACGCTCTAGCGTAGTTGCCAACTGAATGAATTCCGTCCCTTTACATAAGTATTCGTTTCTCCATCTCCATCGAAAAATCAATAACGATTATCATTATCAATTAAGCTAAAAAAAAAGAGCTTCGATCCACGTTAGGGGGTCATTCAGCCGATATGCCCTACTATCTCATACCTACTCTGCCAGCTGCTACCCAAATCGGGAGGGTAAAAGGACAAATCCGGATTATTGTGAAGGAAGTAAACGCTCCCCGCTCAGCTTCCGGTGATGAGGGAAATATTCAGACGGCTTCATCCCGTATTTTCGCTTAAACTGATCCGAGAAATGACCTGCCTTGCTAAAGCCCACAGCATAAGCAGCCTCCGTTATATTTACAACTCCCTCTTCCAGCATATAATAGGCCGCCGTCAGCCTGCAATCAATCACATAGGCATGGACCGGGAAACCGAACAGCTCCTTAAAACCTTTTTTAAGCTTGTATTCGTTCAGGCATACTTGCTTGGCTAATTCACCTAGCCCTGGAGGCGTCAGCAGATTGGCATCCAAAATTTCTTTGGCCCGATGAAGGGCAGCAAGATCAGTTCTGGACAAATCCGGCATAGTTAGCGGCTTCTGAAGCAGCGATTCACTAAAGTATAGGGCAATAAGCTCCAATACCTTGGCACTCAAATAAATCTGCTTCACGTCGCCCGTGTATCGACAATGCAAAATTTCATGCGTAATTTGCTTCATGCCTGGCGTCATCTTACTACTGAATAATTGTCCCTTTTTCTCAAAAAAAGTATGCATTACCTTATCGATGGGAAGATGCTGCAACGATTGGCTGGCCATTTGCCGGTTCAGCTTCAAGGTTAAGCCCTGAAAATGCCGGTGGACATCATACTCGCAGCAATTGCTGCTCTCCGTGTTGAAGAAAGCTGACACCTCGCCAGAATCAAGTCCGAACTCCTTCCTGTTGCCCTCGACATTCCACCAGATCGGATCGCCCAGACAAAAACCAATAACGGCCGAGTCCTCTGCTTCTTTGCTGCTCATCACCATATGTTTATTAAAACGCACATCGCAAAGCACCAACTCGACAGCAGTAAGTGGCCGCATACGCTGCCAATAGCCGTTTCCAATCTCGAACGGAACTTTCACTTGATGCTCCAGGGCATCTGCACTGTACATGCGATTCAAATGAGCGGTCAATTCACAACCTCTATTTCGTTTATTCTCAATTTCACACCAGTGTCGTTGGATGTTCTCCATTCTGGTTTACCCCCCGATGCTTTTTTTCTATTATTTTTGCTGTAAAAGAAGAAAGGAAAGTAAAAATCAAGAATCTAAGCCCCTCGAAAAGGATGTACGTAACATTGCTGCGCGTCTTTTTTGCGCATCAGCCCACACTTGTACTAGAGGAACCGTATTTTTACCTGGAAGAACAAGATCGTCGTCATTTCAAACGGATATTAGATGACCTTTCGAAAGAAAAGCAGATCTTAATTTTAACTTCGAATTTAGAGGATGCCCTGATTTCCTGTAATGCCATTTATTGATTGAACGAGTTCGGATTTCATCAATTGGATATTCGGGACTCAGAAGAGGATAAGCAGGAAGTGCAAGAACAAGATCGGGCTAATATAGCCTTGCAAAAGATTTATACGAAAAGAAATGACAAAGTGATTTTATTTAATCCGCCTGAAATCGATTTTATAGAAAGTGTAGATGGTTCGATCGACAGATCGGAGATCGATTTCAACAACAAATACTTAAACATTCGAATGGGAGGCACTGCGTTACGACCGTTATCGAGGCAATATTTATCTTCTAGTTCTTCATGGACGAACGAGAAGTCTACAAGGTCATTAATCTGACGTAACCTATTATCTTTAGGTACGACAATATCATATATTCCCATATATGGACTGAGGTTTAAGGTTTGTTGGTTTGAAATCATCCGGGTCACCACCTAATTATGATTACCTCTATTATACAAGAAAACAGGACACCCTTCCGCTAGAAATTCCGGGAATGGTATCCTATTTATGAGTTTTGGACTTTTTCAGTGGCCTCGTTCAGTACAGGAATCATCTCTTATGTGTGGCTTAGCACTCTTTTTTTAATAGTGTCCTTGACTAAGGGGCCAGTTTACTTTGTAGGTTCGTGATACGCCTTCTTTCTTCGTTTTGGAGTTGTCAAAGGGCGAAACATCAAGATCAAGTGGTAAATAGGATTGAGAATCACGATCCTCGTATTGGACCACAATTGGAGTAAGCGGTGCTCTTGCCCGTTTTAGTAAATCGGCTGATTCCTCCCAAATAATGGTTTACCATTGACCGGATGGGGCTGCTTGATCGAAACGCTGACGCATAGTTGGGCTAGATGGGAAATTTCGAATGCCAAGCGCTTTAGAAAAGAAAATATCTTTGCGAAAAGGTTCAATATGATCAAAATCGCTCTTCCCTTGGCATAACAAGCCAATGAAAGCACGGAAGTTAACTGCATGGGAAATGGGCTGTTATCTCTATTTCACGAAGATATCCTCTTAAAATCTATGGTTTTCAAGAAGTCTCTATCACGGATTCAGGTATTACTCAAAGTCGTATTACATCTTCAATACCATACTTTTTGAGTTTAGTCCACGCAAATGTCATTACGGAAAATACCAATCGTTTTTTCGTTGACTCCCACTCTCTGATTCGTTACTCTTTGGAAGGAATAGTAAATAAGTCCTAAAGACTATAGAATCATGATTATTACAATGTGGGGAGTGATTTCAGCGCATGGACAAGAGGGCTAACCCTTGAAATGATCGGGAAAGTCATGAAAACAGATTGATTGTTCTGGACCTATAAGCGTTTCTTAAATAGGATAAAATTTTTGAAGGTTGAGATAATCATCATGTCCCGAAAATCATTTTAAAGAATCGAGGCGATTTAAACATGAAAAAAAGAATAGGTTTGAGCTTAATTCTTGCATACGTTATTTCACGAGTCATTCTTTCAATGCTTGGTATGGATTACGATATGACAAAAAATATCCTTTCGTACAAGTTTTTTATAGACTTAATTTTGTTTGCTTCTATATTTTATTTGTGCTTCTTATTGTTGAGGACGAAAAAACAAAAAAAAGACTAATGGGTGTCTCATATTACGATCATGTATAGCATTATTGGAAATAAAAAAGACAATCTCTTTAAATATTCGAAATGCGTATTGAGCCATTTCAATATCAAAGCCCTCATCTGTTAAACAAGATGAGGGCTTTGATGTTGAGAGCAGTGAAGTAATCAGAGTGTTTTTCGCCATACACCTGTACCTTTTACAACTAACAACGCTAGTTCTTCAATGGCCTCCCTCCGGGCCGGAGTATCCGCCTTATTTCATGCATGACCTTCCTGCTGTTTTCCTGCCAATCGGCGTTGTTCGAGTTACCAAGATAACATACACTCCAGCCGGAAACGATCAGATCGGCGGTTTTATCAGCAAGCGGCAACTGCCGCTGATCTCCAGCTGTCGTTATGCATTGAAAGTGATTTCAAGGCGGGGCTTGTGGCTGTACAGAGCTTGGCGATCCGCCAGCTTCATTGTATTGCCGCTCATGATGGTCGCAGGACGTTGTTTCTGCTGTCGAGTTCGTGAGTCGGGTGGGCGGAGCTCCAAAACCGCCGCAGAATAAAAATGGGATGCATCTCACCACCTATACGTGAGCGCATCCCAATTATTTAAGAACATTTTAATTTTCACCCGGGCATTTAACAGCCACTACAATCGTTTCTTCCCCTATACACTCTACAAAAAAGCGGAATTTACGTATAACAACGCGCATTAAACCGGCATACTCCCCGAATTCCTCCGTATAAGGTTTGTTGAATACAGGATTTAAAAGCAAATCTTCCGTTTCGAGAATAATCTGCACAATATAATCTAAGGTCTCTTCCGTGGTAAAGAACTCACTTCTGAATGAAAGAAGCTTGCTCCTTACTGGTTTTGGCCATACGACTTGTCGCACCTTCATTTTTCGAAGTCCGCAGGTGAAATGGACTGAAGAAATTGTTTCGTATTCAGCCCGTTTCCTAACTTATAATCAGCCCTACTATCTTGAATCATTTGACGTAATCGTGGGTCGGACGCAATCTCTGCACGAATCGATAGCTGATCCTCTTCTTGAAGTACAATGGTAAACGTCCCTTTTCCAGGAATATACACCCGTGAAACTGAATTCGCTTTGTTCATTCGACCTATATGATCGAACAATTCGGTTTCAGTCTGTACTGTCTCCATTCTTCTCACCACCTGCTTAAGCTGATTCTATTGTACCATAATTGCGTTTATGATCATATATGTGCTTCCTCGTACGCCCGGTTACCCACTTCCAAATCGTTCAGCGCATAGCGCGCATCCACAAGCACCTTCTCCATAACTATTGATCACACCCAAGCATCGTTCGAGTAACCACGAGCTTCCCAATAACCCACATGCTCGCCTTTAATCAGCTCGATGCGGTTTAACCACTTCACCGTGACGTTACGCTGGGTCCTGACATTGTCTGCTCCCTGTTATCCGAGCTTGTCGGCATGCCTCTTCTGGCATGGTGGCTGAGCAAGGCTGCTAGAACCCGATAATCCGAGCATTCCTGCTCCTTCCTTCTCAAGCTTTAGGCTTTGCCTTCCTTCAAGGAGTCCACTGCTTTCTGAATGCGGCGTTGACGAGTTTCGGCAGTCTTCGCCTGATCGATGTTGTACACAATCCGCCGTTTGTTGCTATAGCTTAATCCTTCGAAAAATTTCAAAGCCGCCTCTTCCTGCCCCAGCGCCTCCGCAAAATCTTCGGGCACCGTTATTGCGCGAGGCTCTGTGTCCAGCTCCAGCGCCACTTCTACCGTATCGCCCGCAGCAACGGCTGCGGCTTGGCGATTCTCGGCACTCAGCGGCAGCATGAACTTGCCGCCCATCGTCGCAATCGTACTGCGATAGGTATGATCCCCAATCGCAACCCGCACCGCAGGCTTTTTGCCCGAGCCAAGCGATTCCACAACCTCGGCAGGCACCTCGAAACCGGTAGCAGTCTTGCCTTCCAATACAATAACCGTTTGAAATTTCATCATGCTTCTCAACCTCTCTTTCTCTGCATCTATTCGTGACTCTATTGTACCCGATTTCCATTCGCCAAAAACTAATGAAAGAGAGACTCCCAAAGGAGTCTCCCATTTTGCAGCTATAGAACCATCATTGACCGCCTGTACAAGCTGTACACTTTCTCCTGCATTGTCCAGAGCTGCCCATTCTTACTGATGACTCGTCGGATGCTGCGCCGTTGCCGGTATTTGGCCTTTGAGCATTCGATTGATGTCGCCTGTCAGCCTTAAGTAGAAGTCCGACGATACCGCAACACCGTCTGCATCGAGCGTCAAGAAATAATGGTTGGCCGGAATCATCGAGGCGTTCTCTGCCGCCTTGGCGATTGCCGTGCCTTCATCGTATTCGTCGAACATGGCGACGTATCCGGTATTAATACCGAGGCTCTTGGCGTTATACGCCTGACGCCATATGAAATCGCCATGCAGCCTCGGAATTTGGTTCTGCGGCCCGCCGTGAAGATTATACCAGGAGAAGCCCGGCCACAGCACCGGCTGATAATCGATGCCCTGCTGGTTCGTCATGGCCACATCCGGCTGCATCAGATTGTTTTTGAAGTGATCCGCACCGTCCAAACCTCCGAAGCGGCCTACATACCAAGGCGAGAGCATGTCAAACGATTGATATACGCTGAGGAAGCCCGACTTTGAGTCTTCAACACCGGTACGCCAATAAGTTGGCACGCCGCCGATGACGTAAATATTCTGATCTTTGAACCATTGGATAAGAGCCGACGATTCGGAAGCCGTTCCCGGCCGATCGTTGAAGCCGATACCCCAAATACAGACGACAATCTTGCCGTCCTGCTTCGCATAGGCCGAAGAAGAGGTCAGATTCATGTTGCTGAGAATATTGTTTGTCCAGTCGAACTTGACCGCATCGTCCCACGTATTCGAGTCCATGCCTGAAATATCGTACATGATGTAAAACTTGCGGTTATAGCTTTCGGCAGCATTTTTCACCTTAACCGCCACGCTGTCCCGATTCGTCCGCCAGTTGTCCGGCGTACTGCTCGTGCTGGCGCCGAACCGCTGCAAGGCCGCGCCGTCTATGTTGTAGGTCTGCATCCATTCAAAATGCTTGTTGACCGTCTCTTGGTCATAGGACGAGAACAGTCTAGCCTGTTGGCCGTTATTCAAGTTTTGCAAGCTGGTTGCGTACGTCTTCGAATATTCTCTGAGATCCGGATACAGGTCGAAGTTTACGTTGCTGCCGGTTCCCGGAGCGGAGCTGTTCTTTGACCAATGAATCCAGCCGCCGTTCGGAGAACCGTCCCCAGTAGCATTGAACCAGCCTTGATAGCCCGCGATTACTTTGCCGACAACATCCCCTCCTGACGGCTGAGGCGCCGTTGGATCGAAGCGGAACCAGTTCAAGTTGAACAAATTGCCCGCTCCGCCGACGAACTTCAGAAACAAATCATGCACGCCCGATATGTTCGAGACCGCGCATGTTGTCGTTATCCAAGTCTGCCAGCCGCCCGTACCGGAAACGGTGCAGGTTCCAGCCAACGTTCCATTCACGCTGCCCAATCGAACTTCGATGGAGCCGCCGCTGGTTTGGCTTGCGACACGAGCAACGAAAGCGTTTGCACCACTGCCGAAATTAATATTGTTGAAACGGATATAGTCTCCATTGTCAATATGCGAGACATTCTGTCCGCCTTCGCTCGACGCTTCAAGCTGCGTGCCCAGCTGTGCGTCATATTGCTCCGCTTCCGTCTGTACGAATGCCGATTTCGATCCAGAGAATTGGAACCACAGCATATTGAACAAATTGCCCGCTCCCCCCGTAAATTTCAGAAACAACGTTTGCGTGCCGGTTGGATTGCCGCTTACGCTGCACGTAACCGTAGTCCAACTTTGCCAGCCGCCTGTAGCCGGCACTGTGCATGTAGCCGCCAGCGTGCCGTTCACGCTGCCCAGCCGCGCCTCGACAGCTCCACCGCTTGCATTGCTCGCTACCCTAACGAAGAAAGCGCTTGCACCACTGCCGAAATCGACCCCATCAAACCGAATATAGTCTCCGTTATCAATAAACGCGACATTCTGCCCGCCCTCGCTCGACGTTTCCAACTGGATGCCCGACTGTGCGTTAAAGCTCGACGCCGCTGTCTGCGCGAACGCGGAAGCTGCGCGGGCATACGATGGCGTCAGCACCATCGTCGCCAGCAGTAACGCGACAATCAGAGCTGCGGATAACCACTTCCTGTAGACTTGCTTGTCAACTGCATGATTCATTCTTTCTCCTCCTCGAATTTAATGAGTGCATACAAACATAGCCTGTCTCCGTTCCAAATGGTCGTCCAATTCCTCCTTTCTCTGCAGACCCGAGCTTACCGTCCTTGACGGACGGGTTTCTTCGCCTGTCGCTCCAGAGAGAATGTCATCGAAATGTGAAAGGGGCAAACAATCGTCGGGATGCCTGTCCCTACCATATTCATATAATTACTGCCACAGGAATAGGGGGCGATCTTAGCTTTTACAGTTAAATGTCATCCAAATAATGTATTCTGGTACTAAAGTCTTCTCTCCGTTGGTCACACAAAAAAAACGGCAGGCCTGCAGCAGGCCCGCCTCTACACCCAAGCATCGTTCGAGTAACCGCGTGCTTCCCAATAACCCACATGCTCGCCTTTAATCAACTCGATGCGGTTTAGCCACTTCACCGACTTGTACGCGTACATTTTTGGTACGATGAGACGAACCGGACCGCCGAGGTCGCTCGGAATCGGCTTGCCGTCATGCATAACCGCGGCCATCACATCATCCATGTCGGCTTGCTCTAGCGTTAGCGTATCCGTGTACACGCCATCCCCCGAATAAAGCTTCACCGTTTCAGCACCAGACTGCACACCCGCCATCCTCAATAGCTCTTTGAGCGGAATGCCCTCCCACGTGTTTTTGTACACCGACCAGCCCGTCACACAGTGAAAATCACTGACCTGCACCGTTCGCTTCAGCGCCACAAACTGCTGCCAGTCCCATTTGAATGACTTATCGACAAGTCCATCGATTTGAAACATCCAGTCCGCATTTGTAAAAGAAGGAATCGGCGTTACCGTATACACACGGAACTGTCCAATTGCGCCTCCCCCCATCGGTGGGGCGGAAGCAGGCAGCGGCTGTGGTGCTGGGAGGAGCATATTGGCATCATTTTCGATCAGCTTATCTATCGTTTGGCCCCCGCCAATGCTTCCAAGCGAGGTGCCCAGCCATTTGAGAAAAGACGGACCAATCGTAACCGCTAATCCTAAACCTATCGCACCGCGTATGAACGCTTTACGCGTATAGACGGCCTGAGGCGATCCTGCGGGATGCAGGGCATCCGCTTCGTTCTGCTCATTTTTAATCGTACGACGATTCGGCTCCTTTAGCCATTTCACTCTAGTGATCGAATGGTAAATAATATAAGGAAGACCGATCCACGTTAACAAATCATGTACGACTAACGCGGCGTTTGATATTCCCGGACCTACCGCCTTAAATTGCCACAGCAGCACCCCTGAACCGAACCAGCCAAGCAGTAAGCCCAGCACTACAAGCACATTAAATCGCTGCCAAGGCTTTTGCTTCAGCTGCTTCCAATGCTTGCCCGCAAGGAGGAGGTAATAGATGACTGGTAAAATAGAAGTAATCCCAACGACGATATGCGCCCATTTAATCCATACCCGGCCTTCGCCCAGAAACCCACGCCAGAAGCCACCCACCAGAATAAGCCCGGTCAATGCCAAAATAACAACAATCCAGCCATTCCAGGCATGAAGCGAAACGAGCTTTTTCCCATAGCCCTTGCGAAGCTTCTCCAAAATTCTGCTCATTTATGTACCCTCCTGCTTCCAACCGACGTATATCTTCTTCCTACATTATAACTCCGATAAGATCTGGTTACGACACCAGTTAAGTTATCGCGTAATAACTTGCTCAGTACGCGAACTTTCTTTCTCTTACCTCCACAATTGCTATTTCAGCCTACATTCTCGCAGCCTATACTTCACTTCCCACCGCTCAAGTCCATTTAAGACTAGCTCAAACATTATGCCTCCTGCTACACTGCACTTTATACAATCAAACCGACATCTGAGAGGCTCCTAACGGCGTAGAGTGTAGTTAGTGCAATAGAATCGACCCTCCTTATACGAAAACAGCCAATTATCCGCCATTCTATTGTATTTAGTACAACGTAGCTCCATGTCTCCCCTTCTGCTACGCTCTACATTGCATAAAGTACATTAGAGATCATTTCCTGTTTCCTATTGAGCCCTGCTGGCCATCCTGCCCCCTTACACTACCTCCAATGAAACAGAAAAAGACAGATCACCCTCTAACGACGAGGAATGATCTGTCTTCTCTAAATAGCTCTGAAATTATAGATTAAGCAATTTGTAAATAACAGCTGCTGCTTGTGCGCGAGTCGTTTGCTGCTTAGGCTGGTAGCTTCCATCAGTGAAGCCGTTGATGAAGCCTGCCTCCTGCATCGCGCCTACTGCTTCAACCGCATAAGCTGAAATTGCTGCTTGGTCCTTAAATGACTGACCTGCAATAGTCCCATTGCCCGTAATGCCAGCAAGCGCTGCTGCGCGAGACAGCATGACCGCCATATCCTCTCTCGTAATGGATTCGTTGGCTCCGAAGGAGCCGTCCGCTTTTCCTTTTACGATGCCGAGTTTTTCAGCGGAAGCGACTGAAGCGAAGTACCATGCTCCTTCTTTCGCATCGCTGAAGCTGCTGCTTGCTTGCTCGTCGATAAGTCCAAGCGAGCTTATAAGCAGCTGTACAAATTCTGCTCTCGTTACTGCTCTCGCTGGTTCGAAAACCCCCTCGCCAGTTCCGCGAACGATTTCTCTTGCAGCTAAAGCTTCAATCATCGTTTGTGCCCAAGATGCTTTCGATAGATCACTGAAAGCTACAGCGGCATGTGCTGCCGCATAACGGCTGAAGTGCTTCGGCTTAAAGCTAATCGTACCTGTCGCTTCGTTGTACTTCACATTGCGAACCACTTCAAGCTTGCCATCCTCACCAATATAATAGATAACAATTTGATGCGATTTCTCGCCCGGTTGAAGTGTATACTTCATTTCAACGGTAACAGGTTGGCTTAGATTAAACTCACTTACGTTATCGCCATCAACGCTTAGTTTGAAGTCATAGACTGGATGCCCATTAACTTGCTCCTTCACGCCTGCTGGAAGATCAGAATCATTAACCTTAGTAAAGACAACTTCTACCTGCTGAGCGCCTTCGGTCAAAATACCTGACGAAGCTTCCGTTCCAAAGTAAACCGTCACATCACCTGTGCTCACCGCAATTTGTGTAATTCCTTGTTGTGCACTTAACAGCTGCTGAACGGGAATTGTTACTTTTGCACCATTACTAGCACCGTTGTTGCTTGCTTGCAAATTAATTTTCAGCACAGTAGAAATATCGGATTCGAGCGCCTTCTTCAAATCAGCCTCCGTAATGCGAGCATTCAAAATGCCGCTTCCGTCCACTGACGTCTTCACCGTAATACTGCCTCCGGCTGCTTGAACCGAATCATTATTCACACTAGACCCGCTGCCATTCCCAGGAACGACAGGATCTACCGGATCTACTGGGTCTACCGGATCTACCGGATCCACTGGATCTACCGGATCTACCGGATCTACCGGATCTACCGGATCTACCGGATCTACTGGATCTACCGGATCTACCGGATCCACTGGATCAACCGGATCAACCGGATCTACCGGATCCGTTTCTTCTGCCTTTGTCTTCACCTGCACAGCTTCTGAAAGCTCCGATTCAAGCGCAATGTTCACAGCTGACACTTTGTAGTAATACGTTGTATCTGCACTCAGCCCTGTGTCTGTGTAAGAAGTATCAGCAATGTCTGCCGAATTAATCTTCACATAAGGCCCATTCAAAGCATCGGAACGATAAACGTTATAAGTAACTGTATTCTCTGATTGCTTCCATGACAGTTTCACTGAATCTACCGATACTTCTACCACTTGCAAATCTGCAGGAGCACCGGCTGAAAGCTCCTTCGTCTTCGCCTCAACAGGCACTGACAAAGCTGACTCTATGCTCTCATACATTGCGGTTACCTTGTAATAATAGGTCGTATTTGCATCCAACCCTGCATCCGTATAAACATTAGTCAAAATACTAACACCATTAACTTGGACATAATCGCCATCCAATGCATCGGAGCGATACACATTATAGCCGGATGCTTGCGCAACCTTCTTCCAAGAAAGCGTCACTGCACTTTCTGTCGCCTCATCAACAGCAAGCTGAACAGGATTGTTAGTCGCATGACCGTACACCTTCACTTCTCCAAGCTGAGGCGTATACCAGTTGCTTGGGTTGTTGTGAAGCACGGCATCTACAAGCTGCACTCTCACATATCTGGCTAGGCCTGATAAGCTGTCCGTCGTAAAGCCATAGCTCGTATTGTCGAGTCGATCCAGCGCTAGTGTATAATGAACACCGTCTAGGCTCGTTTCGATTTTATACTTATGGTATGCCTCTGAACCGTTGTACAGGAACCAAGAAATCTGAATACTGCTCAGACTGTAGGTTCCGCCCAAATCTACCTGCCACCATTTCGGCCAAGTATTATTTTCGCCAACCCAGCTTGATGTGTAATCTCCGTCATTTGCATTTTGCGGGCGGTTTACACCGCTCCAATCGCTAGCCGTTGCCGGCTTGCCTGCTGACAAGAGCTGTCCATCCGTCAAGCCGGATACGACACCCGTACCTGGATCTACTGTAATGAAGTCTGAATAATCATAGGAAGCTGTCAAACCATTAAAGCTGATTGGCATCCAAACCCGCTTCGACAATTTCAAATCTTCAGGCTTCCATTGGTTCGACATCATAATGTAGGAGGTCGCCTCAGTGCCTTGAATGGTAAGCACGCCGCCTGATTGACCGCCAAACGTTGAAGCATTTCCGATTTTTTGCGGTTCACTCCAAGGTCCCGTAATGGACGTCGCCGTAGAGTAGGTGCCCTGCGTCGGCCTCCAGCCCGCTGCCCCGGAGGAGAATAAGAAGTATACTCCGTTATGCTTCACCATTGCAGGTGCTTCGCGATGCTTGCCTGTGTAAATCTTCGTTGCTCCCGCAGATTCATCTACCGTCGAATAATCGCTAGAGAGCTTATACAAATTCAAATCCGAGTTCGTATTTGTTGAAGAGATCAAATATGCCGATCCATCCTCGTCTACAAAGGTGGTAAGATCTCTTGAATCATTGCCAAGTGGGCGGAAGCTGCCTTGGAACACAAATGGTCCAGTTGGCGTATCCGATACGGCTGCAGCAACTCTTGCAAGTGTATAATCAACCGCATTCTCATAGTGGAACCAAGCTACATATTTGCCTGTTTCCTGGTTGTAAATGACGCTCATCGCTTCCAGCTTGCTTGCAGCCAGCTCAGTATGTGACTCGTCACTTAGGAGAACCTCATCCTGCAGTGTCCAATTTTTAAAATCGTTTGACGTATAAACGATCATATCCGTGAACCGGAAGCCATCGCCTACAGTCGTATAGTAATACCAAGTATCACCTACTTGGAGATAGCTTCCGATTGGCATTACATTGCCATCCGTATCATACCAAAGGTTGTTGCGGTTATCGAACGTAATCGATGATGCCGGCACGACGTAAGTCTTCGCACTGACCGCAGCGGAAATTTCCGATTCTCCGCCTGCATGCTGCGCTTTTACTTTATAGTAATACGTTTTGCCAGAAGCAAGCCCAATATCCTCGTAGGATGCAGCTCTGCCATAATAGATGGAAGTATACTCTCCATCCAAGCTATCCGAACGAGATAGCGTATAGTGGCTTGCATTCGTTACATTGCTCCAGCTTACATTGATGCTTGTCATGTCCTCTGCGGTCTTCATAGCCGTAGCCGTCAATCCCTGCGGTGTATCAAGCCCCATATTCGAGCTGTATATTTTCACTTCATACAGCCCTCTGTACCAGGTCACTGTATTTCCAGCATTGTTCGTATGCCCCTTCTGACCGGTAATCGTCAATTTCACATAACGATAGTTGCCAGCCAGCTTGTGACTGTTAAAGGAAGGTGTTGTGTTGGTTGTTTGATCGATCAGCATAGTATAAGCATCGCTGCTCGTCTTCTTACCCTCGATTTTGTATTGATAATAGACTTCCGAGCCATTCCACTCTCTCCAGCTCAGATCGATGCGGCTCAGATCATACTCGCGGTCAAGATCAACCTCCCACGTATTTCCAAAGGCAGTCGTTCCTGCGTCAAAATACGTGTCATAATTTCCGTCATTCGCTGCGGAAGCACCAAAGCCTGAAGCCGCGGAGCTCGCCACAGCCGGCTTGCCCTGAGATACGAGCAAATCCTTCGGTGTCTCGAAGTGGCCCGTTGCCGCATTCAAATCCCAATCTCCAGAATAAGTAAGCTCTGCCAAACCATTGTCCAATTGCAGCGGAAGCCAAATGTATTGGGATTCCCTTAGTGCAGTCGGTGTCCAGCGGTCGCCTACATAAACGTAAGACGTCGTTTCCGAGCCATATACGCTTACGATAAAGGCGGATTGCGTATAATACGTCGCAGGGTCTCCGAATTTCTTAAGCTCTGACCATCCGTTTTTATCAGCTAAATTAGTTGTTGTAGCATACATGCCCTGATTCGGATACCAGCCGGACAAGCCGGAGGTGAACATGTAATAGATACCGTCCTTCTTGACGATAGCTGGTGATTCACGCTTTCCGCCAGGAAATGCGGTGTACAGAAATTCATCTACATACAAATAATCATCCGTAAGACGGAAAACATTCATATCGGCATTATTATTCGAAGATGAGAATAAATAAGCTTGACCATCATCATCCTTGAACACTGTAAAGTCTCTGGACTGCATGCCGCCAGGCTGGAAACGATTCACATAGGTGTAATCGCCATCAACCGTATCCGATATCGCTACAATGACATTCGCTTGATTGTAGTTGCCGGACTCTTCCCAATGTCCCCACAGCACATATTTGCCTGTTTTCGCATTATAGAGCACCTTCGGACGCTCAATCTTAGCCGAAGCAAGCTGCGGATGATCGGTTGGCGTCAATACCGTATTGCGATATTGCCATGTTTTTAGATCCTTGGAGGCATAAATGGATACACCCTTCAGCACCGCTGAATTATGTCCTTTATCCTCGCCAAACCAATAATACGTATCTTCTACTTTAATGATATGACCGCCGTGAGCCTGAATTAATCCGCCCTCATCGTCATACCAGAATTCACCGTTACGAATCGTGTCGCTGTAGGCGCTATCGTTTATGACAGTCACAGCCGCTTGAACACGCGTGCTTTGGCCTTTAACCGTGCCTGACGCAGTAAATGACCCTACCGCTTCGTATCTCGCTGGGTCAATCACATCCCAGTCCACTTCCACGGTGGTATACAGATTGTTTGTATAGTCGATTTTCACTTCAGAAGGCAGCCTTGGCTCGAAGCCTACTCTCGTTGATGCCTTCAATACTTCAAGCGTTCTTGCCGTAGACAGACTGTTCACATATTGGCTCCACTGCGTTTCAGTAATCGGCGTGAAGCTGCCCGATATCGCTCCTGCTGGCAGTGTGAAGCCTCCTGTATCCTTCGTCCAGTCCCCACTCGATATCGTACTGGAGTAGAGCGACCATGAACCATTCGTATTCTCATATTTGTACCATCTGTCTTCAAGGAGCAGCTTGAATGTATTCGCCCCCTGAATATCTACAAGACTCGCATTGCTGTTCAGCTCAGTCCACGCTCTGCCGTTCCGGCTGACTGCATAGTACTGTGCATCGTTACCCGTTGCGGTTTTCTTAAAGGAAAATAAATATCCGCTAATCGCGTCCTGCTCTAATATTTTGATAGCAAAGTCTCTTGTATCTGTTACCGTTCCCCTTGTAATCGTTGCCGTCAAGATGACATTCAGATCACCCTTGCCAGCCGCCGGACGGCTAACCATGCCATCTGGTCTAAGATTCATAGGAGAATCAGATTTCCAGCTAATCGTAGTATAATTCGCTCCAGTATTCGGCAATGTAAGCTTACCGGTTACCGCATTCGCGTTGTAAATAACAAGTGCTGCTTTGTCTACTGCAACTGCACCATCATCGTACATCTCCGCAAACACAGTTGCAGTAAATATTTTGGTTAGCTCCTCGTTGCCACGTTTAATCGTTGCGGTTAGGACAACCTCTACATCTAGCGCTCCTAATGCTGGACGTGCAACCGCTCCGCTTGCGTTAATAACAGCGGTATTACTAGATTCCCAGCTGATTTGTGTGCCGCTTGCTCCCTGAACAGGCAGCTTCAAATCCGCCATCACCATGCTCGTATCACCCAGCGTCAAAGCAGCATGATCCTCTGCTACCTTAGCCTGATCTTCAGGCTGCGTGAATAATGCGATTTCCGCAGGACTAAGACTGCGATTGAATACATAGAAATCGTCTATTTTCGTTTTCATATAAGGATCAGCGCTGAACATCGAGCGGCCGATATAGTTGAGCGTTGTATTGCCAAGATCCTTCGGTGTGATTGTCATATTGCTATTGCGAGCAACTTCGACACCATTGATGTAAATCGTTGCTGTACTTCCTGACAGCGTTACCGCATAATGCATCCATTCATTCGCGGCTTGCTGCGCCGGACTAACTGTTGCATACTGCTCTGCGCCGCCGTTTTTGAACACAAATCTGCTTGCATCGCCGTCCGTGCTTGCAGTCAGAAAAATGTAATTGTTAGTGCCCAAACCGATATCAAAGATCCGGCCCCATTTCTTAAGCTCTTTCTGATTTACCCAAGTTGTAATGGTCATATCCGTCAATCCGTTCAAAATACCATTTGGAAGCGTAACATGACCATTGACGCCGTCTAGTTCAACCGCACCGCCGGAACGGCCGGTCGTCCATGTCGCTCCGCCGACCAAATTCGCCTTCGTCTGGTTGGTGCCTGCAGCTATTGAGGATGCCGTCATCCCAGAGGTTTCGTCAAATTTATAGGCAGCGATAATCCCCGGGAGCAAATCCACCGATGAAGGCAATACCAATACCGTTGTCATAATAAGCGTTGGCGTTGCTGCTGAATAGCTATCACCCTCAGCGGAAACCCGGTAATAATACGTTACACCCGTAGCAAGATTCGTATCTGCAAAAGTTAAATCCGTACCGCTGTAAATCTGTGCGAAGCCGGCATTCGGCTGGGTTGAGCGATAAAGTCGGTATAGCGTTGCACTCGGATCGCTATCCCATGAAATCGTTGCTGATGAAGAGGTTACATTCGCAGCAGTCGCTTCAGGAAGAGTTCCGATGCTCCGGAGCTGCACATCATCAATACCCGACTTCTCCCATCTGGAGCGAAAGCCAGCCTTGCCTGTGGCTAACGATGAATCGCTTACCTGAGCAATCAGCTTATTATCCACATAAGCTTTAATGATGCTCCCGTCTACTACAAGCCGCATCGTATACCACTGACCAACTGCAATTGTCGCTGGATAATCCAAGAGTGTAGTAGTCGTTGCTCCAACTCTCTTGGAGAGCGAGTACTTTCCATCACCAAGTTGAAACATATAATAGTTGTCCGTATTCGTGTAGCGAGCAAGTATTCCTACAAATGAACCGGTGGTGACCTTTTTCACCTTTGCTTCGTAGTCATAGTTGCTGCTTGGGCTGCTGTCAATCGTTGCAATCGCTTCATCGCCACTGCTGACACTCAGCATTTTATTGCTTGCAAGCGCCGGGTCGTTCGCAACGCTCAAAATCGATGAATTATTGAGCGTCCACCCTACTGAATTTCCATCCTGAAAATCATCCTCGAATATTACGCTTGAAGGTACAACAGATGCCCCTTCTGCCGCAAAGCCGTACGCAGGCACAATGCTGGAAAATACGATTATAAAAGCAAGCAACATTTTCGAAAATAAGGGAGCTGGTTTCATCGTGCATTTTTCCTCCATTCAGTTGAATTGGAGCGCTTACGAAGGAGGTTATCTCCCTCGATTTATACCGAATTAATATATTCAAATAATCATCTTTTCTGTAAGCGCTCTCCTAAATACTTATAATCAAGGCTGTCTCAGCGATAGATGAACTACCTCCAAGACAGCCTCTGAAAATCAATTATTTAATGCCTTGCTCTGTTACATAAGCTTGCCATTGTTTCGTGTATTCAGCTTGAATTTTTTCAAGACCTGCTTGATTTGCTTTTTCCATGAATGTGGCAAGTCCTTCATCCACGCTTTTTACAAGACCAGCATTAAGCGGGAACAGATATTGCTTCTCCACTTGCTCAAGAGCTGCTCTTTCTGCTTGATATTCAGTGTAATCCTCAGCAAAACCTGTGAATTTATCAGGCACTTGAATTTTATCAAGCTCGTCAAAGATCGCTTTTACGCCGTCGTAGTTTTTATCGAACAGCATGTAGTCTGGATTTCTCCAAGCCCAGCCGTTCATGCCCTCACGAGGGAAGCCATTGGTGTTGGAATCGCCAATCATAGAATAGTAGCCGTCTTTTACTTCGTAGTTTTTACCTTCTACGCCGTATTGTGTCAGCATGTTATAACGCTCATCCGTTACCATCTTCTCGTAGAACGCTAGTGCGCGCTCAGCATTTTTGCTGCTTGCTGGAATTGCAAAGCCGTTATGGATCGGGTGAACTGGTGTCGCAATTCCGTTTGTTATAGGGAATGGGTGGTAGCCAAGCTTCCATTCTGGATGAGTCGATTGAATCTTGATCACCATATCATTGAAACGAGTTGGGTTATCGCCAAGGATTGCTGCTGCTTTACCGCTCGTAATTTGATCTTGAAGCGTATCTTTAACGGCTAGAACGTTTTTCACCATATAACCGTTGTCCTGCCAGCGCTTAAGAACAGTCAAATGCTCTTTTTGCTCATCTGAACCCCAGTAGGAGTAAACTTCGCTAGGTGTTGCATAGTTTACTCCAACACCATAAGGAAGAGCACCGATTGGAGCGCCTGCAATACCTTTAAAGCGATCCATAAGATTTGTTTTCACATCAGAGTTCATAGAAAGCGGTGTTACAGTAGGCTCGTTTTTCTTAATGCCTTCCAAATATTGCTCGAAAGTCGCAATATCTACTGGTGTAGGCAGATTGTACTTCTCACGAAGATCCTCGCGCCATACAAAACCGTCGGTTACGTACTCTTTATAAGTAGCTGGAACGGTGTAAATTTGACCATCGATTTTTACAGCTTCCCACATATCGCCAGGTACATAAGCGTTTAGTGTAGGTGCAGCTACAGGAAGAATTTCGTCAAGCGCTTGGAAAGCGCCTTTTTTCGCATAGGATTGGTACTGCGTCCATTCTGCTGTGAAGATCAAGTCAACCTGTTGGCCTGAACCAAGCAGCAGCTTATACTTTTGATCCCAGTCCGTCCATGAAGTGTAGTTGAATTTTACAGTTGCATTCAAATCCTCAAGAGCCATTTTGTTGATTTGATCTTGAATGGAAGCAATGTCTTTAGGAGCGTCGCCCAGCATGTAGAATTGTAGCTCTACTTTTTTCGACGTATCGATTCCTGTTTTTTCTTCTGTTTTGTCCGTCGATGTGTTTGCCGGATCTTTTGGTGCATTTGTTGCATTAGAGCCCCCGTTATTGTTGTTGTTCGATCCGCAGGCTGCCAGAACAGTCATAAGTAAAATGATCGATAATAGCATAGTAACTGCTTTAAATGCATTCCTTTTCATGTGAATCCTCCCTTTAATCTGTTTTTTTCTATGTCAGCTAAACTTGGAATTGTATATCCTCGTCTAGTTCTAACCTTTTACCGCGCCTATCGTCAACCCTTTAACAAAATAACGCTGTACGAACGGATACAAGAAGAGGATCGGCCCCGTGACAATGATGGACATTGCCATCTTCGTTGATTCAGTTGGCATATCCGATCCTAACGAAACACCGGTTCCCGAGCCCATTTGTGCAATAAAGCTCATGGCGTTAATTACGTTGTACAAGTAGTATTGCAGCTGGTACTTCGTCGTATCGTTGATGAACAATGAGGACGTAAACCAGTCATTCCAATAATGAAGCGCCAGGAACAAGCCCACAGTTGCGATACCCGGCATGGAAAGCTGAAGCACGATGCGGCTATAGATGGTAAAGTCATTGGCACCATCAATTTTTGCAGACTCGATTACCTCATCCGGTACTGCCGAGCGAATGAAGTTTTTCATCAATATAATGAGGAAAGGCGTCATAAGGCCTGGTAAAATCAATACTTCGATCTTATCCGTAAGCTTCAGATACTTTGTAATTAAGATGTACCAAGGCACGAGACCTCCGCCAAACAGCGTCGTGAAATAAATCATAAACGCGAAGAAGTTGCGGTATTTAAAATCTCTGCGCTGCAGCACATAACCAGCCATTGTCATAAAGAACAGCCCTAGTGTCGTTCCCACAACGGTTGCGAAGGTGGTTACGCCATAGGCAGTCAATACCTGCTTCGGAAAGCGGAACACCGTTGCATACCCCTCGAAGGAAAATACAGTCGGAATGAGATGGTAGCCATCTCGGATGATCGCCTCATTTTGCGTAAAGGAAGCTGAAATAATAAGCAGAAACGGAAACAAGCAAGCCACAGTTGTAGCCAGTATGACTACAAAAGCAATGAGTCTGAACCATTTCATATAACTGTCGTCTTTGATCTTCATGGGTACCTCCTACAGTAGGCTGATAGCGTATGCTTCAGATAGTTTAGAACAATGCGTACTCGTCATTAATTTTCTTAATAATATAGTTGACCGTCATAATAAGAATGAAGCCGAACAGCGATTGATAAAGCCCTGCTGCCGTTGACATACCGATATCGAATGTTACCTTCAATGAACGATACACATACGTATCAAGAATATCGGTTGTGTTGTACAATACGCCGTTGTTGCCGATGAGCTGATAGAACAAATCGAATTGTCCCTTCATGATGCTGCCGAGGGCGAACAAGAGAAGCATAACGAAGGTCGTCTTCAGCATCGGCACCGTAATGTACCAAATACGTTGAAAAATATTCGCGCCGTCAATTTTGGCAGCCTCGTAATATTCCTCGCTAATGCCTGTAATCGAAGCCAGATAGATAACCATGCTGTAGCCGATATTTTTCCAAAGGTAGAAGATGATGATAAGGAACACCCATATCCAAGGCGTATTGTATACATCTAGCGGCTCGTACCCGAACGATTTCAGCGTTGAATTCAGAAATCCGCTTTCGTAGTTGAACACGTTATACACGATAACGCTAAGAATAACGAAGGATACAAAGTATGGAAGAAACATGATCGATTGCGTCAGCTTCTTAAACCACTGAAGACGAAGCTCGCTTAGCAGAATCGCCAACGCAATAGCTAGTACGTTTCCGAGTAGTATAAACACGATGTTGTAGCCGACCGTATTTAAGGTAAGTCTAGCAAGTACCCCCGATTTCCATAAAAACTTGAAGTTGTCGAATCCAACGAATTGGCTGTTGAACAAGCTTGTGTTGAAGTCGAATCGGGTGAAGGCATAGTAGATCCCTACCATAGGTACATACGAGTTAATTAGGAAGAAGATAAGCGCTGGCAACAACATAATGAAGAGTATGCGATTGGTTACCAGTTCCTTAAGCACTCCATTTTTTTTCAACATGCAGATGATGTCTCCTCTCACAGTGTTCTTTTCTATTTTTCTAATATAAGAACGCATGCATTTGACTGCTGCGCGGCTTATACTGCACTTAGAAAACGTTTCTTCCCGCCTTAGCAGCGGTGTCAGTCGTTTGCTTCAGTGTGTCGTTTGCTCTGTTAACACCGTACATCGAGCCGGCAAGCGCAGGATAGAGCAAGATATTAAGTTTAGTGAACGAAATAGCGAAATAGCGAGTGAACGATTTAAACTTTTATGCAAAAACAAGCGATTCTGCTGTTTTTGGGCAACAAGGTGAAACGGCTGTCGCCGTCCTTTGGCGGCGCCAGCGCGTTTCATTCCCAGAAATATAGAGAAAGTATGGCCAAATGATCTACTTTCCTATATTTAAAAAAAACACGAACTCAGCTGCTCGAATAGGTATTCGAGACTAGTGAGCTCGTGATTTTCGCACCATTTTCTATACTTTTTGCAAAATCATAACGCCATATGGCTCTATTTCTTTCGTCCCACTAACTGTACACCTCGTTAATAAATCAACATAGACCGTTTCTTCAAGCTCAATCGCTGCTGGAGCACGATTATGATTCAATACGAAGGTGTACAGCTGGTCTCCCTTCCTTCGCTGCGCCAGCTCCACACCCTCTCCCGCCTTGAACGGGGCTGCGATTTGATGCTTCTCGCACAGTGTACGCGTTAAATCAGCCAGCAGCTTCGGCTCAGGAGCCGTTGCCACATAATAAGCTTCACCTTCGCCATAAGCATTCACCGTCAGCGCAGGCATGCCCGCATAAAAATCAGAGCCATAAGTCCCAATTGCCCTTGCCCCCTCCAAATGAAGCAGGTCACACAGCAGGCCGCATTCATACGATCCGGCTACATAGCCATACGCCTCGCCAATATTAATGCTGTTGCGCATCTCAGGCAGCAGGCTGTCGATTTCTTCTACCCATAGTCCAAGAAGATTGCGAAGCTTGCCAGGATAGCCGCCTAGTGTTACAAGATCATTCTCGTTCACAATGCCGCTGAAGAAGGTCGTTATGAAGGTGCCTCCCTCGCGCACAAATTGCTCAATACGCTCGGCAACCCCTGGCTTCAGCATATACAGCACGGGAGCAACGAGTATTTTGTATTTAGAGAAGTCACTCAATGGACTTAGAACGTCTACGGCAACATTTTGATTATAAAAGGCTTTATAGTACCGCTGTGCTTGATCCAAATAGTTCAAGTCAACGCTTGGTCCGCTCGTGATCTCTACCGCGTTCCATGTATCAATATCAAACAATAAGGCAACCTCAGCATGAACCTCAGAATCCAGCAGCCGATCGCCAAGCTCACCAAGCTCGCGCCCGAGCGTCGCACACTCTTTAAATACCCGCGTATCCTCATGCCCAACATGCTCAATCACAGCTCCATGGTATTTCTCGCAGGCTCCGAATGAACGGCGAAGCTGAAAGAACATAACCGTATCTGCCCCATGCGCTACCGCTTGATAGCTCCAGAGCCGCATCACGCCAGGACGCTTCAAGCTGTTGTAGGGCTGCCAGTTCTGCTGGCTTGGCGTCTGCTCCATCAGCATGAATGGCTTGCCTTCCTTTAAGCCGCGCATATAATCATGGCGCATCGCCACATTGCTCATCGGCTCATTCATTTGGGGATAGCTGTCCCAGGATACAACATCCATCGCATCTCCCCATTTTTTGAGATCGAGACCGTTAAACAAGCCCCAAATATTCGTTGTAATCGGGATATCCGGTGTAACCTCTCTCAGCTGTGCGTATTCCCCCTGATAGCAGCCTAAAATCGAGTCAGACATGAACCTTTTGTAATCGAGAGCCATCGGTTGGAAGTTGCGATTGTCCCCATTAAGATTGGATGGCGGCACAATCTCTTCCCATTCGTAGACGGTGTGGCCCCAAAAGCTCATATTCCATTCGGCGTTCAGCCTGTCAATCGTCTCATATTTCACCTTCAGCCATTCCCGAAACTCCGCCGCACAATTAGAGCAGTAGCAATGCGTGCCGTACTCATTATTAATATGCCAAATGAGCAGAGCAGGATGGTCCTTATAGCGATCGGCCAGTGTGCGAGCCAGTTGACTCGATAAACGCCGATACGTCTTGCTATTGGGGCAAAAATTAGTGCGTGCGCCATGTGTCCGCTTCCTTCCGTCAACATCCACCGGCAGCACGTCCTCATATTTACGTGACATCCACGCGGGCTGCGCCGCAGTCGATGTCGCAAGGCAAGCATAAATACCGTTGTCAGCGATGAGATTCAACAGCTTGTCCAGCCATTCTAGCTGGTACGCATCCTCCGCGGGCTGAAGCTTCGCCCAGCTGAACACAGGAAGCGTTACGACATTAATTCCTGCTTCTTTAAACAAGCGCATATCCTCATGCCATATCTCCTCCGGCCATTGATCCGGATTATAGTCTCCTCCATACCAAATCTGTTTTAGCTTCGAATTTATCATTGCCGCTTCATCCCTTCTGTCATTATCATGGAATTCCGTGACATTCTAACGGATTACTGCGCGATTTGTCATCTGACTTGAGGCGTTTCTCCAATAAATTCACTACAGTATGAATTGTTCACTCCGAAAAATCAGGTTCATTCACCTTCATATGATTGATTCATTGCACCTGTGAAGGAGTGAAGATTATAATGAGATTTGTATTCCAAGCTCATCGAGTGAAATATTCCAACTTATTAGACGAAAACAAAGGGGCAACTCGAGAGGCCTTATTATTGGATGGAGAATGCGTATCGTCTGTATGGTGAACAGCATTCTATTAACTTTATTCATATAAATAGAGGGGGATTAGTCATGCCAGCAGTGAAAATCAACGGAAAATTATACAGTAAGCTGCTGTTCACGATCACCTTGAGTATCGTGCTCACTCTTTTGGTTTCGTCCTTGTTCTATTTCTTCAATTACATGCAAATTGATTTGAAGAAGGCTTATCAATACGATCTCAGCAATTTAACCCAAACGAGCAAAGAGGTCATCAGCATGACCGAGAGCGCACAATCTTTATCCTTTCAAATCTACCGAACGTTTAGCGTCTCTAGACTTATGTTCTATACCGAGCCAAATATTTACGATGTGATGGCTGCAATGAATGAATTGAACAACTATCTGAACTCGATGCCATTCATCGAATCTATATATGTTTACAATTCAGCAAACAATCAGTTCTACACGGCCAGCCGCCAGGGCGAAGCTGGCACGTTCAGCAGAGCAGATCTAGCGGATAAGGAAATTTTGGATATATTGGACAACTTCCAGCAATACCGTCCATTCACTCCGATTCCGAGAACCTATACAACCGTCAGCTTAGCTGGAGAACAGCTAACTAAGGCGTATACCTATTTAGGCTATGATGCTATAGGCAAATCACAAAAAATTAATTCTGCCGTTATCATTAATATTTCTTCCGATTGGATCAACAAGGATATCGCTGCTGCAAAAAGTGAAACCAGGGGCGTTTCTTATATTCTAGACAATCAGAATCGTCTGCTCTCCGGAGATTCACTCATGCCAAAAAAACTAAGCGACAAGGATAACTCCTTGCTTAATAATGTAATCAAAAACAAAGAGTCCGGGTATTTAGTTGCAGATTTTGAGGGGAAAGAGTCTCTCATCTCCTATACCGCGCCGGATTCGCTCGAATGGCAATACGTACGCATTACACCATACAAGCAAGTGACGAAGGCCATCTATTCCATCCTTAACAATACGATTCTAATTGCGGCCGTTATTCTAGCCATCGGCTTGCTTATCTCATGGCTTGTGTCTCGTATGCTGTACCGCCCTATCCATCAGATTATGAACAAAATGAACATACTCGAGACGGAAAAACGCAACAGCTCCTATACCATTAGGCAAAATTTGCTGCGCAGCCTTATTCAAGGCTCACAATCGCTGCAAACGAGTGCCCAGCTGCAAAAGCTGCAGCAAAGTGGAATAACCTTTGATTTTCATAAGAGATACCGCGTGATTATGCTCAAAATAGATCAGCTAGCCGCCCTGAAGGAAACCCGCGGCGATGATCTTCATGTGTATAAATTTGCCGTTATGAATATCGGCTGGGAAATTGGCTTAAAGCATTATCACGTGGAAACGGTTGATATGGACGCTGACTATGTCATTATGCTGCTTAATCGACTTGATACCAATGAAGAGTCCGATGCTGAGCTTTTGCGGGCGATGCTTGCACAAATCCAACAAGCCTCTCTCGAATATTTGAAAATCGGCCTTTCCGTTACCTACAGCCCTGAAGCTATTCGCCCAGACCAGCTATCAGGCCTTTACAAGCTGGTGAAGGAAGCGTCGCAGCATCGCTTATTCTATGGACTTGGCTCCTTAATTGATGCTCAGGACATTATGTCCTTCAAATCCAAGGAGTACATCTTCCCTGTCGATAAGGAGCGCAAGCTAACCGATGCATTAATGACCTCCAAGACCGAGGAAGCGAAGAAGCTATTCGCAGAAATCGTCCAGGAGACTGCCGAATATCCGATCCATGTCGTGCAGCTCGCCATCTCGCATCTCACGATGACAGTGAACAACATATTATTTACGATTCACAAAAATAACAGCCTGGACGTCGAGGCAAGCCTAAGCATCCATATCCCGACGCCAGATTATTTCGAAACCATTGAAGAGCTGAATGCCGTATTTTTCGCATTGTTCGATGACATTCAGATGAAGCTGTCCGCCAAGCGCTCGACGAAGCAGGGCGATTTAATTCGCAAAATTAACGATTTCATTCATCAAGAATACGCAAACCCGAATCTCAGCCTGAACTGGATTGCTGATGAATTAGACATGTCTTCCATTTATTTAAGCAGAATCTACAAGCAGCAGACGATGACGACCATTGTTGATGTCATTAATCAGGTGCGTCTGGAGATGGCCAAACACTATTTGGAGAGCACCGAATGCTCAGTCGTCGATATCGCCGTAAAAAGCGGATATACGAGCAGCTCTTACTTCCACCGTATGTTCAAAAAAAGCTTTGGCGTCACACCTTCCGATTATCGCAAAATGAAGCTGGGGTAGAGACGCAGGGGGCTCTCCTGTATAATTATGTAAAGGAGAGCTGAATGGAGTTGGAGAGGCTGGTGAACCGCAATTGAACATTTTAATTATCGGAGGAACTGCATTTATTGGTCCAAACGTAATTAGGCAGCTTAATAGGATGGGCAGCCATGAAATAACCTTATTCCATCGCGGCAAGACAAATTGTGATTTTCCTGCAAATGTGAGACATATCTATGGCGAGAAAATGCAGCTGGAGCGGTTTAAGGATGATTTCAAGAAGCTGGCACCAGATATGGTTGTAGATATGATTGCTTCAACTGAAGCAGATACTCAAGTCGTAATCAACACGTTTAAAGGGATCACTGACCGATTGCTTACGATCAGCAGCCAAGATGTGTATCGCGCTTACGGGATAGTAAGAAAAGCCGACGCCGGCTCGTTAGAGCCTACCCCTATTACTGAAGCTTCAGCTTTGCGTGTAAATCGTTTCCCCTATCAAGACAGCTCGAAAGATCCTGACGATTGGTGCAACAAGTATGACAAAATACTCGTTGAGAATATTGTAATGAACAATCCCTACATTAAAGGTACGATTTTGCGTCTACCAGCGATTTACGGCCCAAATGACGAGCAGCATAGATTATTTAAATATCTCAAATTAGGGCATATGAACGATCATCGGCCGTATATTTTGATGGATGAAGCTTTTTCGAACTGGCATTGGACTCATAGCTATGTTGAAAATGCAGCCCACGCCATCGCATTGGCGATTACCAAGGAGCGGTCTGCTGGCCGTATTTATAATGTGGGTGAACCGCAGTCTCCCTCCATGCTTGATTTCGTTCTAGAAATCAAGAGCATTCTTAATTGGAACGGACAAATCATGCTCGCCCCTGCTGGACGTCTGCCGGAAGATATGACTGTCCCCTTCAACATGGAACAACAGCTTGCTATTGATTCCAGCCTCATTCGCGAGGAGCTCGGCTATATCGCACCTATTTCCTTTAGGGACGGATTAATATCAACGATAAAGTGGGAGCTTGCTCATCAACCAAGTGAAGCCTTTAATTATGCGAAAGAGGATTTACTTTTACGCGAATTAGGTTTGCAGAGCGAGTTACTTTAAGGAGGTCGGATCGTTGAAAAAAAGCTTGATTATAGTATGCTCCAGCATAACAATCCTAATCGCAGCAATCCTAATTGGCATATTTGTATCGAGCAAAAGCTACTATCCCGATCTGCCAATCGATTCTGTTAGCAAACGTGAAGTGATCGCTATGATTAATCAATCATCCGAAGCTATGGTGAAAATAACCGAAGAAGGGGGCAACGCGTGGTACATCATGCAGAGGGAACAAGGGGCAGCAGTGAACGATAGTCTCAAAAAATTAATGACGGATAAAGGCTGGGAGTTTAAGGAGCAAATGGGCGCTGGCTTTATTTTTGAAAAAGAAGGAAAAGCAGTTATCCCAACGACTCGTATGTGGACAAGACATTATGTTCTTTGCCAAATCCCGCTGGAAGCCCTGCTTTAAGAGCTTTATTAGAAAAGCCGAACAGCAGCAAAACTATACTGCAAACGCTCGGCTTTTTTTGTCATGGTTAAAGTACTTACACCAATCTTATTCCCAGCGCGTTAAAATAATAGGTCCTGCCTTCGTAATGGCCACCGTATGCTCGAATTGTGCTGCCCATGCTCCGTCCCTTGTACGTGCCGTCCATCCGTCTGTTGTAATGTATACATCCGCTTTCCCAGCCGTAAGAATCGGTTCGATTGTAATAACCATACCTTCCTCCAGCTTCATCCCTTGACCGCGTATTCCGCTGTGCAGAACCTCAGGAAACTCATGCACGCTTTTGCCGTTTCCGTGTCCGGCAAAAGCAGTAACAACCTCAAAACCAGCCCTCTCTGCTCGCGTCTGCACCGCATATCCTATGTCGCCTAACCGATTGCCGAGTACCGCCTGCTTAATGCCATCAACAAGAGCTTGTTCTGCTGTTAGCAGCAGCTTTTCCACAGCATTATTCGTCCTGCCAATCGCGTATGTCCATGCAGAGTCTGCTTTCCACCCATCTACATCAGCCACCATATCGATCGTTACGATATCGCCCGCTTCAAGCGGCTCGGAATCAGGAAATCCGTGACAGACGACCTCATTCACAGAGGCACAAGTTGCAAATGGATAGCCCTTATAGCCTTTCTGAGCTGGGATTGCCCCGCGATCAAGCATAAAGCGTTCAACGAACCGATCGATTTCCTGTGTCGTAACACCCGGCGCTATGCGTTTGGAGAGAGCCTTGTGACAGGCAGCGACGATACGCCCAGCCTTGCGAATTCCACGAATATGTTCCTTTGTTTTCAACTCCACTGCCATTTGTTCGAACCTCCTTAAAGTTTTGCGTAAGCAAAATCCGCTTCGTAAGCATCGACCTAGGTTTTGCGATAGCAAAATCCACTTCGTAAGCGCACTGTTCCTACGACAACGAGTGGATTTGTCTATGTATAACCTATTCGAGAAAAAGGAGACAAATACCGATTCAATATGGCGAATTTATAAACTAATTCATATTCGAGGTGGAGCTGCACAGCAACGACAATGCATCGGTTCGCGCGCTATGTTAACTTACAACCCATTTACATATATACATCCAACGTACATCCTATATACATTCAACATACCTCTGACCTGCATACACTCTACATGCAACATACCTCCAGCCTCCAACTAACAACACTCCGTTGCTATCCTGCACTCATGCAGGATAGCGGCTGATTTAATGCCCTCTCGGGTGACTATGTTGTACGCCCGCATTATAGACGCCCCTATTGGGGCTAATTTAGCTGAAACCTGCCTATTCTAATGCATATGTGCAGGATAGGCAGCTCGGAGAGGCTGAAAAGCGCGAAGTTACTGCAAATGTGCAGGATAGCCTGCGTGCGGAGGAAGCGAGGCTCGTGCTCGGAGTGAATTTACGACTATCCTAGACTAACCTTCCGCCGTTATCTCCAACTAACTCAACTATGGCGCTATCCTGCACTCTCGCAGGATAGAAGCTGGTTTTTCTAGCTCCCATGTGTCTATATTATACGCGCGCACTATAGACACCCCCCATTGGAGCTAATTTAGCTGAAACCTGCCTATTCTAATGCATATGTGCAGGATAGCCACCTCTAGGTTACTCAAATGCGCAAAGTTACTGCAGATGTGCAAGATAGGTTGCCGTGTGGAAGTTATGGGTAGAGATTGCGTGATCTTGAGTGTGGTAGTGCTGCACAGCGTCGATAATACATCGGTTCGCGCGCTATGTTAACTCACAACCCATTTACATATCTACATCCAACATCCATCCATCATACAACCAACATACCTCCAGCCTCCAACTATCAACACTCCGTTGCTATCCTGCACTCTCGCAGGATAGAAGCTGGTTTTTCGAGCTCCCATGTATCTATGTTGTACGCCAGCACTATAGACGCCTCCATTGGAGCTAATTTAGCTGAAACCTGCCTATTCTAATGCATATGTGCAGGATAGGCAGCTCGGAGAGGCTGAAAAGCGCGAAGTTACTGCAAATGTGCAGGATAGCCTGCGTGCGGAGGAAGCGAGGCTCGTGCTCGGAGTGAATTTACGACTATCCTAGACTAACCTTCCGCCGTTATCTCCAACTAACTCAACTATGGCGCTATCCTGCACTCTCGCAGGATAGAAGCTGGTTTTTCTAGCTCCCATGTGTCTATATTATACGCGCGCACTATAGACACCCCCCATTGGAGCTAATTTAGCTGAAACCTGCCTATTCTAATGCATATGTGCAGGATAGGCAGCTCGGAGAGGCTGAAAAGTGCGAAGTTACTGCAAATGTGCAGGATAGCCTGCATGCGGAGGTTAGGGGAGTTGGGAGGAGTTAGTTGGGTGATACGGCGTGAAGCGATGCTGCTTAGTAATGTTTTAGTGGAGAGCAATAGCCTCGGCAACATTTGTTACTAAAAAACAAAAAGACTTTGCATCCTGCCGAAGACAGTTTACAAAGCCATATTTCACATGATGAGTTTAACTGACCGAAGAGTTAATCCTGCCTAATTCATTTTCTACCAAAGTCGTCAATTCATCCTCGTAGCCACCGGTAATCCGATACTTGCGAATATACTCTTTAACAAACTTACGCGGGTCCTTGGGTTGAAAAATTCTCGTGAGTTCTTTCAGGCTTTCCTTGACTTCATTCTGGCTATGCTTCGCCATGAAATCTCCCTCCCTTTACGTTGGATGGTCGTCCTAAACAGTATTATACGAGACCGCATGCGGTAATTACACCGCAAGAACCCCCATTCGGTGCAGGTAACTCCATGGCCAATGAGTCACAATGTTCGCATTTTTCTTACTATTATAACATTTCGATATGGAATAAGAAAGTGAACAATTATTAATCTCGCGGCATAGCTTGTTCGGGTTTTGCTTCTTTTATATGTCCGCTATCCGTTGGCTTTACTGGAGTAATCACGTTTGGAGGCGAGACATCGGCTGCTTGATGAGAGTGTGAAGATAGCCTGTCTTTACGAAACATTCTTAAATAGGCAATCACGCCAATAACCGCAACTACGATACCAAACCCTAAAACTAATGTCGTTACCCATCCCGGCACTTGCACCATGTCCTCGCCTCCCTTCTCTTATTACATTTATCGGCATAAAACCGTCAAATATTAATAAATCTCCAAAGCATCAAACTTTCCATTTATTATCCATTATTATATCCAATCTATAACATGCAAGCAAATGAGCGCTGCTTTCGCTCAAGGTGAAACGGCTATCGCTGTCCTTTGGCGGCGCCAGTGCGTTTCATTCCAGAAATATAGGCAGAGTATAAGTGTGAAACTTATACTTTCCTATATTTTAAATAATACGATATGCTCCGCTGCCTAAACCTAGAAGCTTGCCAGAGTCGTCTTTAATTTGTGCTTGCAGCGTAAGGGTCCGCGCTGTTCGATGTACAAGCTCCGCCTCGCATAGCAGCACACCTCCCTTGCTGCTGGAGAGAAACTGCGTGTTCAAATTCGCTGTTACGGTACGCTCTTCCGGTGCCGCGAGCATAACGACGAGCCCCATCGCATTATCGAGCAGCGACATAAGCACACCCCCGTGCACGATGCCCAGCAGATTCAAATGCCGATCCGAGGCATCCAAACAAATCGTCGCTTTACTCGCATTTGCCTGCACCACCTCACAGCCGAGCACGCCCCAGAAGGTAGCTTGTGCGCGCTCGGCAAGTCTAATCAAGTGCCCCGCCTGATCTGCCTGTTGAACAAACCACTCCTCTTCCTTGCCGCTCACGGTCACTCTCCTTCTCCCTGGCTCTCTGCCCCCCGCTTCTCCGCCGCTTCTGCCTCTTCCTCCTGCAGTTTTCGACGAAGCACCTTGCCGACCATCGTTTTTGGAAGCGTTTCCCTAAAAGCATAGTGACGTGGTACTTTATAAGCAGCAAGCCGTTCTCGGCACCAGTTGTCCAGTTGATTGCTCGATACCTGCCAGCCCTCCCTGAATACGATAAAAGCCTTTACCGTCTCGCCGCGGTATTCATCCTTTACACCCACAACCGCTGCTTCGCGTACTGCTGGATGCTCGAATAGCACCTCTTCTACCTCACGCGGATAGATATTAAAGCCACCTGCAATAATAACATCCTTAATCCGATCCATAATTGTAAAATAACCCTCTTCATCCATCATCGCAAGATCGCCTGTATACAACCATCCATCACGAAGCACCTGCTCGGTCTCCACTGGCTTATTCCAATATCCCTTCATGACCTGAGGCCCGCGAACGATAAGCTCGCCCAGCTCGCCTATCCCGAGCCTCTCCCCGGTTTCCGAATCAATAACAGCAGCTTCCGTATCTTGAATTGGGACGCCGATCGTTCCGATTTTGCGCTTCCCCCATATGGGATTCGCATGTGTGACAGGTGAAGCCTCTGACAAGCCGTAGCCTTCAATGAGTCTGCCGCCAGTCAACGCTTCGAACCTCTCCTGCACCTCAAGCGGCAGCGCAGCGGAGCCGCTTATACATACATTAATTGAAGATAGGTCTGTTTTCGCAGCAGCCTTATGATGAATGAGCGCAACGTACATCGTCGGTGCCCCTGGAAAAATCGTCGGCTTCTGCTGACTGATTGTTTTGAGCACCGTCTCCACTTCGAAGCGGGGAAGAAGAATTAACGTTCCTGATTTCAGAACCGACATATTCATTAATACCGTTAATCCAAACACATGAAACAAAGGCAGCGCAGCGAGGAAGCGCTCCTTCCCATCCTCCGCCTTATAGCACCAAGCAGAGATTTGCATCGTATTGGCCACAAGGTTCCGATGCGTCAGCATGACGCCCTTAGGTGTTCCGGTCGTACCTCCCGTATATTGCAGCGCAGCCAGCTCTTCTCCTTTGGCATGCGCTGGCAGCTGCGCGGATGGATGCTTCGTTGCCAGCAGCTTTTTATAGCCGATTACGCCATGGCTGCCATAAGGGATGTCGGCTCGAAACCCTTCCTTGCGCTGCTTAAGCGGATAGAGCAGGTTTTTTGGAAACGGCAATCCATCTTTTACGGATGTG
This sequence comes from Paenibacillus sp. FSL H8-0548, assembly GCF_038630985.1. Classification (NCBI taxonomy): domain Bacteria; kingdom Bacillati; phylum Bacillota; class Bacilli; order Caryophanales; family Paenibacillaceae; genus Paenibacillus; species Paenibacillus sp. FSL H8-0548. The sequence continues at coordinate 552,217 of NZ_CP152049.1, read as the reverse complement.
ATAATCGCATGACGCAGCTTCGGGAGCGGACCTTCCTCGGGCTGCTCACCGCGGACTCGAGATAGACGGGCATACAGCAAATCGACCGTAATGATGGCTACAGCTCCACTATCCTTAAGTTGATGCTCCAGCTCACGCTCCACATATAGTGGATTTGTCTGTACAACAATGCCCCCTGCAAGGAGCACGCCATAATAAGTGACAACCGCCTGCGGGCAGTTCGGCAGCATAATCGCCACACGATCCCCTTTGGCAATGCCAAGATTCCATAAACTAGAGGCAAGCCGCAGCGCATCGTCATACAACTTGCGGTAGGTTAGCGTTTTGCCAAGAAAATGAACGGCCGTATGGTTAGGATAGCTCTGCACTGCATGGACTAAAAATTCGACGATACTCTGATCGGGATAGCTCTGCGAAGGAGAAATCTCCTCCGGGTAATGACGAAGCCATGGACGTGCGAGCTCTTCGGCTTCGGCAGACGACTGTTTGGGCGCAATCGGGTCTTGCGGACCGAGCGGTTCCATTCATGCTCTCCCCCTTCACACGACATAATGCTCACTTCGAATAACACGAGCGGCAATACTTCGCTTCAAAGCAACCGTATCTGAAAGCGGTGCGCGCATCAGCTTTTTTAGAATAGAAAGCTGCATTTGCAGTCCATCTCCCTGCTCCAGTGCAGTAAGTGCAAGCTTAGCCAGCGACTCGACTCTCTCCATTGCTTCCTGCACAAATACCGTTGTCATTGCGATGACATTCTCCGTCTTCTCCGAGGCCTCGCCACCGCTCGCCTTCCAGATCTTCTGCGTGCGCAGCAGCACGCTCTCCATTGCAAATATTTCGATCATGAGATCAGCCAGCGAGCAAAGCACCTCCTGCTCCTGCTCCAGCCGCAGCCCGAGCTTCTGGACGGCAAGCCCGCCGATGGCTAAGAAGATTTTTTTGGCCTGTGCAACGCGGTACGCTTCCTTGCTGAGCTGCTTCTGGAAAGGGGGAAGCGGCATCGGCTGGAGCAGCTCGGCTTGCAAAGAACGAACCTTGCGCAGCAGCGGCAGCTCGCCCTTCAAAGCTTTTTTCATCAGCGTGCCTGGAATAAGCATCCGATTGATCTCATTCGTTCCTTCAAAAATCCGGTTAATACGCGAATCCCGATATATCCTCTCGACTTTGTAGTCCCGAATATAGCCGTAGCCGCCGTGAATCTGCACCCCCTCATCCGCTACAAAATCAAGTGCTTCCGATGCAAATACCTTGACGATTGAGCACTCTATCGCATACTCCCCAATCGCTTTTGCCATCTTCATCCCATCATCCGCCGCTGCTCCCTCGACCTCCGCTGTCCGCAGCATCGCATCGATCCAGCCAGCCGTCCGATACACCATGCTCTCCAGCACATAAGTGCGAATATTCATGTCTGCGAGCTTCGCTCCAATGAGCGGATAGGAGGAAATCGCCCGCCCGAACTGCTTGCGTGTATTGGCATAGGCGGATGACAGCTCAATCGTTTCCTTCGAGGAGCCGAGACAGGCTGCTCCAAGCTTGAAGCGTCCAATGTTCAAAATGTTAAAGGCGATATGGTGCCCTTTGCCAACCTCCCCCAGCACATTTTCGATCGGTACCGAAACATCCTCGAAAAACAAAGGGCGTGTGGAAGAACCCTTGATGCCCATCTTATGCTCCTCCGGCCCAATACTGAACCCAGCCATCCCTTTCTCAACGATAAAAGCAGTAAAATATTCACCGTCCACCTTCGCATAAACGATAAATAGATCGGCAAAACCAGCGTTCGTAATATACAGCTTTGATCCATTCAGCACATAATGCTTGCCATCTTGTGACAGTCTTGCTGTTGTTTTGGCCCCTAAGGCATCCGAGCCAGAAGCTGGTTCTGTCAGGCAGTACGCTGCAATTCGTTCTCCCGTCGCCAGCGCTGGAAGGTAGGCTTTCTTTTGCGCGGGGGTGCCAAAGAACACGATAGGCAGCGTACCAATGCCAGTATGAGCGCCTACCGAAAGAGCGAACGACGAAGCGCGCGACAGCGTTTCCGCCAGCAGCGTCGTGCTTACCTTATCAAGTCCTAGGCCGCCGTATGCCTCAGGCACATCTGCTCCAAGGAGGCCAAGCTCGCCTGCCTTGCGCATAAGCTCCACGGTCAAATCATAGTTGAGCGCTTCTAGCTCCGCATCGCGCGGTATAATTTCGGCTTCCAAAAACTGCTGTGCTGCTTCTGCCATCATCCGCTGCTCTTCCGTAAAATCCTCAGGTGTCACGACCGATTCCGGTACACTGTCCTCTACGACAAATCTACCGCCAAACCGTATCGTTTCCGTCATGCCGCAGGTCTCCCTTCAGTCATTAATTATTGAGATCATTAATTGTTTCTACCTAATTCATTCATGCCATGCAGCTCTGCGCAAGGTTAGTTCCCATACACCTCAATAACGCCCGCTGCGCCCATCCCTCCGCCAACACACATCGTAACTACTCCGATCCCGCCTCCTCTACGCCCCAGCTCATGAATAAGCGACACGGTCAGCTTCGTGCCCGTACAACCAAGCGGATGGCCAAGCGCGATCGCGCCGCCGTTCACATTGACCCGCTCAGGATCGATGCCAAGCTCATTAATAATCGGTACACACTGAGCAGCGAACGCTTCATTCAGCTCAAAAAGATCAACCTGCTCCAGCGTAATTCCTGCTTTGCGCAGCACCCTCGGCACCGCCTCAATCGGTCCAATGCCCATGACCTCCGGCGCCACGCCCGCCACGCTGTAGCTGCGGAATACGGCGAGCGGACGCAAGCCCAGCTCTGCGGCACGCGCTCGACTCATGACAATAACTGCCGCTGCTCCATCGCTCATTTGAGAGGTATTTCCAGCCGTCACCGTCCCCTCGCGCGCGAAGGACGGCTTGAGCGCAGCCAGTCCCTGAACTGAGGTTTCCGGACGGACGCCTTCATCGGTATCAAATAACAACACATTTGACCAAGGGCGACCAGCATCATTTACACCCGACTGACTGGCCGTTATCGGCACGATTTCCACTTGGAAGCGGCCCGCTTCTATGGCGGCAGCCGCCTTGCGGTGGCTCGACACTGCGAAGGCATCCTGCGCCTCGCGCGTTACGCCGTAGCGCCGAGCGACCTCCTCCGCCGTATGTCCCATTCCCATATAAACCTCAGGCAGCGTATCCACAATGGCAGGATGCGGCGACAGCCTGAAGCCGGTCATCGGTACGTGACTCATGCTTTCAACGCCGCCTGCCGCAATAATATCGGCATCCCCAAGCCGAATACGCTCCGCTGCATACGCAATGGCTTGCAAGCCAGAAGCGCAAAAGCGGTTAATCGTAACGGCTGGCGTCGTCACCGGCAGTCCCGAATAGAGCGAAATCGTACGGGCCATGTTGAGACCCTGCTCACCCTCAGGCATCGCACAGCCGATAATCACATCCTCAATGAGCTCAGGCGATAAGCTCGGCACTCTCGCAAGCGCACCTCGCAGCACGGCTCTGCCAAGATCCTCCGCCCGCGTCTGCGCTAAGCTTCCTTTCGCTGCTTTACCGACCGCCGTCCTCACCGCAGCAACGATAACGGCATCGCGGTCGTGGTCTTTAAACGGTGATGCTGCTGACATTTTACGCCCCTCCTTATACGTGCTAATTGCGCAGCGGCTTGCCGGTGGCGAGCATATGGCTCATCCGCTCCTGCGTCTTTCGCTCGCCGCATAAACTGAGGAATGCTTCGCATTCCAAATCGAGCAAATATTGCTCACTTACCTCCGCGCCCGGCTGAATATCTCCGCCAGCGAGCACCCGCGAGAGCTTGCCGGCGATGAGCGCGTCATGCTCACTAATATGACCGCTTAGCCGCATCGCTTGCACCGCTACCTTCAGCACCGCGCTGCCTTCTCTCCCGGCAACGCGGATGCGCTCCTCTGCCGGCGGTGAATAGCCGGCCCGGTCCAGCGCAAGCACCGCCCGCTTCGCTTCCGCAATCCGCGACTCCTGCCTAATAATGACGCGATCCTGCGGCCGCATCAGACCTAATCGTCTAACGTCATAGCCGCTTGTGGATGCCTTCGCGAGCGCAATCGTCTCGAACAGCGCATTCAAATGCGGCTGCAGGTCTCCGCCCGGCTTGCCGCCATTTCCGATAAAGGCCCGTTCAGCCGCCATCGCAGCCGCTTCCTTACAGCCCCCGCCAGCAGGAATAAGGCCCACACCTGTTTCCACAAGTCCAAAATACGTCTCTGGGGAATAAATAATTTGGTCAGCAGGCAAGCAGGCCTCCACCCCGCCGCCCAGCGTCATGCGATGCGGTGCGGCAACCACTGGCCGATCCAACCGCTTCAGCTCAAGCATGCTGCTTTGGAAGAAACGAATAATTTCCTCTACCTCATCCCATTCGCCGCTTTGCGCCTCCATTAGCAGCAGCATTAGGTTTGCACCGACGCAAAAATTACGCCCTTCATTCGCTAGCACTAGCCCGCGCCAATTTTGCGACACCTCCTTCGCGCTTTGCTGAATTGCGGACAAAATATCTCCACCGATCGCGTTGTTGGCTGAATGAAACTCCAGCAGCACCACATCATCGCCAATGTCGATCAAGGTGGCACCCTCGTTAGAAAGCACCTTTTTGCCAGAAGCTTTTAATGCTGCTAAGGATATCGAATCCGCTTCCGCCTCCTCGAGCTTGTAAGCGCCGCTTGCTGCGTAGACGCGTTCACTGCCCTCGGACTTATAGAAGCTTTCATGCCCCGCTTCGAGCCAAGCGGTCACCCAAGCCGGTATCGCATCTCCCTCCTTCTGCATTTGCTGCACCGATTTTCGCAGCCCAATCGCATCCCACAGCTCGAACGGGCCAAGCTCCCAGTTAAAGCCCCAGCGCATCGCGCGGTCGATATCTGAAATAGAATCGGCAATGACTCCGATTTGGGCGGCTGAATAGAGCAGCGTTTTTTTGATCGTTGACCATGCAAATTTAGCGTAACGATGCTGTGAATCCGTACGAAGCAGCGCTTTCACTTTTGTTGCTGCACCCTTTGCTCTTTTGGAAGCATCGATGATCGGCGAGTTCACAGGCCGCTTCGGCCCGTACTCCAGCGTATCCAGCCTGAGCGATTCAATCTCGCTGCCGCCTTTTCCCTTTACCTTCCTATAGAAGCCGGCTCCTGACTTTTCGCCCAATCTTCCCAGTGCGACAAGCTGCTCCAAAATCATCGGTCTGGCAAAGCTTGCTTGCTCTACCGGATCAACACTTCTCTCACGCACATTGTCCACCACATGCAGCAGCGTATCGAGTCCAACCAAATCGAGCATCCGAAGCGTTGCTGTCTTTGGCCTCCCCATTGCAGGGCCGGTCAGCGCGTCCGCTTCCTCCACCGTCAATCCATAAGCCAGAGTGTCCGCAAGCGTGACGAGCATGCCGTAAGTGCCGATCCGGTTGGCAATAAAGTTCGGTGTATCCCGTGCGAGCACAACGCCCTTGCCGAGCCGCTTCTCGCACACTTCCTTGAGCAATTGAACTACCTCGGGAGCTGTATCCGCAGTAGGGACGATCTCAACAAGCTTCATATATCGCGGCGGGTTGAAAAAATGCGTCACGCCAAAATGCCGCTTGAATTCCTCGCTTCTCTCTTCCACCATCGCCGCTGCCGACAGTCCCGACGTGTTCGTCGATACGATAGCGCCGGGCCTCCGGACAGCTTCAATAACGGCAAGTACCTCGCGCTTAATATCGAGCCGTTCAACAACAGCTTCAACAATCCAATCCACCTCGCCAAGCGATGCCAAATGATCCGTCAAATTTCCTGGCGTAATTCTGGACGTCCATGCAGCATCATAAAGCTGTGCAGGCTGCGCCTTGCCCATTCTCGCAATAGCTGCACTTGCCAGTCGATTGCGAACCTTTCCATCCGCAAGAGTGAGACCCTTCCGCTCCTCCTCTACGGTCAGCGCCTTCGGAACAACATCCAGCAGCAGCACGCGTATACCCGCATTCGCGAGATGGGCGGCGATGCCCGCCCCCATTACACCAGAGCCGATAACGGCAGCCCTGCGAATGGAGCTTGCGTTTTTTTGAGATGCTTGCAGCACCATGGCTCCCCCTTTTCCCGTTAAAATAATACTTTTTTTATGTCACGCTTCACTTACTCTCCAAATACGCTTTCCGCCAGCAGCTCCGCCACATCCCGCGCGATCACTTTCTCATCAGCAGACAAGGCCTTCAGGCCATCCTCCATCATCGTCAGGCAGTAAGGGCATGCTGAGCTAATGACTGAAGGCTTAACCTCAAGCGCTTGAGCGACTCTAGCATGGTTGACCCGAGTGCCTGAATGCTCCTCCATCCACATCATTCCGCCGCCCGCGCCGCAGCACATGCCATTTTCGCGCGAGCGCTCCATCTCCTCAATCATTACGCCCGGAATCGCGCGAAGCAAATTGCGCGGCGCCTCGTACGTATCGTTATAGCGGCCAAGATAGCAGGAATCATGTACCGTTACGATTTCATCAATCGTATGCCGCGGCTCCAGTAAGCCTTCAGCGAGCAAGCGCTCAAGCAGCTCCGTATGATGCTCCACAAGGATGTCTGGGCTGAGCCCAAAATCTGGATATTCATTTTTGAACGTGTTATAGGTATGAGGGCAAGCGGTGACCACATGTTGAATGCCATATTTGCTCATCGTCTCAATATTCTCACGGCACAGCTCCTGGAAGAGCAGCTCATTGCCGATCCGCCTTGCCGTATCGCCGGAGCTCTTCTCCTCCAAGCCCAATGCCCCGAAGCTGATGCCCGCGTGACTGAGCAGCCGCACCACATCATACAAGACGCGGCGGCTCCGCATATCATAGGCTCCCATCGAGCCTGCCCATAGCAGGACATCCGCTTTTTTGCCCTGCTGCTTCAGCTCCTGCATCGTCGGAACTCTTATACCTGTGCGGCTCTCACATTCCGTAATCCAGGCTGCCCGTTCCGCGCGCGGCAGTCCCCATGGATTGCTTTGGCGCTCAATGTTCTGAAGCGCGCGCTGCCCATCGGACGGCAGCCTGCCTTCCATCAGCACCAAATAACGGCGCATATCGATAATTTTGTCCACATGCTCATTGCCAACCGGGCATTGCTCCTCGCAGTTGCGGCAGCTTGTGCACGCCCAAAGCTCCTCCTCCGTGATAACCTCGCCGATCAACTGCACCTCCTCTGGCTTCAAACCCTCTCGAACACTCCAAGCTCCTGCCTGCGCAGCCATCGTTGGCGCAATGCTCGTTCCTCCCTCTGCCTCCGACTCCCAAGCGGGAAGCACAGCTCCCATAACATGAGCGGATGGGCCATTCTCCTTAGATTGCCACAGATTAGCGGGAATCCAAGGCGACTTGGACGTAATCGCAGCTCCTTTCTCGGTCAAATGATCCCGCAGCTTTACGATGAGGTGCATCGGGGACAGCAGCTTGCCGGTATTCGAGGCTGGGCATACATTCGTGCAGCGCCCGCATTCGACGCAAGCGTACAAATCGAGCAGCTGCTTTTGCGTAAAATCCTCCACCTTCCCAGCGCCAAAGGACTCCGCTTCCTCATCCTCCAAGCTTAGCGGCACTAGACGTCCGGGCGGCGTGCTGCGCCGGAACCAAAGATTGACCGGAGCCGTCAACAAATGAAAATGCTTCGACTGCGGCACGTAGACAAGGAAGCTTAGCAGCACAAGCAAATGCAGCCACCAAAACACTTCAAGCCCCAGCCCCGCTGTCATGCTATGCGGCTCGATCCCCGCTCCCTCAAGCAAATAGGCAAGCTGGGCGCTTACTGGAGCGAAGCGCGTCTCTACGATATGCGTGCTGGAAGCTGCTGCCGCTAAACGCTCAAACGCTAAAGCAAACAGAATCGTGAGCATCAAGGTACCGATGAACCACATCACAAGCGAAGGCTTCCACCCGCGTTTCAGCCTCGGCAGCCTCTCCCCATAGCGGCGAAATGCACCATAAAGCACGGCTCCAAGCACAAGGGTAACGGTTATCTCCTGCATCAATGAAAACCAGCCATAAGCGAGCAGCGGGGCTCCTTCGTTCAAGCCCTTCCAAATCAGATCCACCGCGCCAAACTGAAGCACAATAAAGCCGTAAAAATAAACCAAATGCATCAGCCCGCTTCTGACATCATTCAGCAGTCTGCGATGACCGAGCACTTGTCCGCTGAAGCTGTCCTTGCCTTGCTGCTTACGCTGATACCGCCTAAAAACAGCAGGTGCCCCCAGCCTCATGTACAAAATTCGCCGCTGCACAACAAGAGCAAACATCCCCGCCGCAAGGAGCACTACTGCCGCAAACAACGCCCATTTTCCCCAATACAACCAATCATCGACCAGTTTGAATGTCAAAAACAATGGCATATGCCTCGCCCCCCTTATACGCTGGTTCATGGAACCAAGCAGCCATGCGTGAAGTAGTTGGACAAGCATTTTTGCGCTGCGTGTAACTGGATGACACCTTCCTAGGTGGCAAAAGCAGCTGTAATGCTCCATGTATATGAGCTTTTGATCTTGAACATGCCGCGCAGAGGATCATTGCAGGGGGTCTATTCGCTTGTAAAGGGACATATTGTAGCACTGATGGACAGTGCCAACAAAATATCGGAATAAGTGAGGGAGCTTCTATGCTGAAAATAGTGGTGCTTCTCAAGCAAACGTTCGATACCGAAGAAAAAATAACAGTAACAGCTGCCGGCATCGATGAAAGAGATGCCAAATTTGTCATCAACCCTTACGACGAATTTGCTCTCGAGGAAGCGCTCCGTCAGCGGGAGCTGCTTGGCGGAACGGTCATCGCGCTCACCTGCGGGCCAGAGCGAGCACAGGATGCGCTCCGCACCGCTCTCGCTATCGGTGCAGATGAGGCGATTCGGCTGGACAACACCGCATTGCCTGATGACAACAGCTCCGTTGCTGCGGCAATAGCTGCCGTAATCAAGCCGCTCGCGCCCGATCTTCTGCTCGCCGGCTTGTTTGCTGTAGACAGCGGCGCTGGAAGCGTGGCGCTTCAAGTAGCGGAGCGGCTTCAATTGCCGCATGCCTCCGCCGCCGTTAAGGTCAATCTCATAAGCGCGGCTGAGCTAGGCGCTCTATCCACGGTCGGAGTGCTGAGCACGGCTTCGCCTCTCAGCGCTGAACGCTATGCCCTCGTCGAGCGTGATATCGAAGGAGATACGGAAACGGTTACGGTCCCGCTGCCTGCGCTGATTACGGCTCAGCAAGGGTTAAACGAGCCGCGTTATCCGTCGCTGCCAGGCATTATGAAGGCTAAGCGCAAGCCGCTGCGCACCATAACGCTGGAGGAGCTGATCAGCAGCCGCGCGCTTTCGCCAGGCAGCCTCTCGCCTCGCACCGAGCGCAAGCAGCTGCTTCCTCCACCGCCACGTGCAGCGGGCAAGCGCCTTCCCGGTGCGCCGGCGGAGCAAGCTGCTGCGCTTGTCGCCCTGCTTAGAGACGAGGCTAAGCTTCTGTAGGGTTTAGTGGGAGGGGAGGCGCTCCGCTTAGAGTCGAAGCTACGCCGATGGAGGGGCCATGGGGAGATCGCGGCGCTCATCGCTCTGCTAAGCCGTTAAAGCCAACCGATGGAGGAGCTGCGGAGAGGAGCTGGAGCAGCAACAATGCTTCTGCGCATTGCACTTTCTGCAATGGAATAGCCGCTTTGGCTCACGCTGATCGCCCTACGCTGCACTTTTTACAATACTTTTAGCGTTTTCGAGGCGCTAAGGGGCTTTTCACGCTGATTCTAGTGCATTTCTGCAGCGTAGCTCTCAAACGTGGCTCCTATGTCAGGTTTACGTTGCACAAACTACATTGTAGCTCCGCTCTGATGCTCCAAACATCGGCTCAAGCACCGGAGTAGAGACTAATTGGTTTATTCAGCTGCGAGTTGGGAGATAGGTCGATGTGTTAAGGTAGGTTGTTGCTAGAGTAATGCTTGCTCGTAAAGCGTCGGACTCATGTTGGTCACGATGAAGCTTAGGGGCTGGTTTTGCCGAATGAAGTGCAGCCAAAGCTCTAGCTTGCGAGCCGCTATTCATAGAAACAATAGTCATTTGTTGGTTCGTGCGTATGCTTCGTTTCATATCAAAGCTATAGGAGAGGAGCTGCATTTCATGTCCAAAACCATTCTCGTATTTGCAGAAAGCCGCAGTGGCGCTCTCCGCCGAGTAGCGCTGGAGGCACTCGGCGCAGCAAGGCTGCTTGCAGGCAAGGACGGCGCTGTGCATGCCGTCCTTGCCTGCTCCGGCGGCGCGGCGGAAGAAGCCGCCGCGCTAATAACGCGGGGGGCGGACGTCGTGCATATCGCCGACGATCCTTCCCTCCGCGCTTTCGCGCCCGAGGCGTACATCGCCGCCCTTAGCGCAGCCATGGCTGCGGTGCAGCCGGACGCGCTGCTGCTCGGCCACACCGCTATGGGGCGCGAGCTCGCGCCCCGCGTGGCCGCAGCCCATGGCGCCGGCCACGTCGCCGACGTCATTGCCATCGAAGCATCTGACGATGGCAATGACGCCTTGTTCATCCGCCCGCTCTACGCCGGCAAGGCGTTCGAGCGGCGCAGCTTCTTGCCGGGCTGCCCGTGGGTCATCACGGTGCGCCCGAACAACCTGCCGGCGGCAGAGCCGAAGGATGCCGCCGACATCACAGGCACCGTGAAGGCTCTGCCGTTCACGGTGCCACAGCTCTACACCGCCGTGCGCAGCCTTGTGCGCCGCGCCGGCGGGCAGCTTGATCTCGCCGAAGCCGACGTCGTCGTATCCGGCGGCCGCGGCGTGCGCAGTGCTGCGGGCTTCGAGCCGCTGCAGGCAATGGCTGCCGCGCTCGGCGGCGCAGTCGGCGCATCTCGCGGCGCTTGCGACGCCGGCTACTGCGACTACGCGCTGCAGATCGGGCAAACCGGCAAGGTCGTTACGCCGCAGCTCTATATTGCCTGCGGCATCAGCGGCGCCATTCAGCATCTCGCCGGCATGAGTCAATCTCGGGTCATTGTCGCCATTAATAAGGACCCGGATGCACCTATTTTTGGAGTTGCTGACTACGGCATCATTGGTGATCTATTTGAGGTGGTGCCGCTGCTGACGACAGAGCTGCAGCGCGCACGCGCTTAATTAACTTTTTTCACTTCAAGCTCACCTTACTTCATGTTCACCTTATACGTCCCTAATTCCCCGCTATAGCAATAGCGCATAATAGAGGGTATTCCAATGAGCTAAGATGAACCGGCTGGCGCCGTCCTTTGGCGGCGCCAGCCGGTTCATTCCGAGAAAAATAGAGAAGAATGGTGACATGATATACTCTCCATATTTTCAAAAACAGAACAAATTTACCCTTACGGGTGATTAGAAATCGCAGACGCATCAGCTCACACTTCTAACGGAAACCACAGACGCTAAATCGCCTTTATTTTTCGTTTCAAAATTGTAACGGAACCACGGGCCTCTATTTGTACCCTACCTGCCCGATCTCGCCACATTTTAACGGAATAGCGTCTCCCACTTCCGTTAAAATGTGGCGCTAACCAAAAATGGAACTTTAGCGTCTCTGGCTTCCGTTAGCTTTCGTTATCAACAAATTCGGAGAATCCATAATTTCCCATATAACAAAAAAGACGTACATGGCTTGCCCCAGCCTCCTAAGAAACTGAGCAAGCCATGTACGTCTAATCTTCATCTTATTATGCAAAATCCGGACGTATCTCACGAATGCAATCCGGTGATTCGTACAAGTCGTCATGCACCGCGTTAGTTACAGGGTAAGCGCGCATGAGGTAAGTGTCCATAGCCTCCAGATGCTTGCGCAATCCGCTAAACTCCGTAATACGTGGATTCAGCCAATCCTCCATGCCTTCCTCATCCAAAATAACCGGAACTCGAGGCTGCCAAACCGACATAGCCCCCGTCGAAGCAGCCGTAATCATCGTGAAGGCGCGTACCTCCCTGCCGCTTACATTTTTCCAGCAGTCATAAATGCCTGCAATGCCCATCAACTGCTGGCTTGGCACAACGATGTGCATGGCTCTTGGGTCACGCTCTTTCCCGAACTGCTTTTGTCCAAAAAAACCGCTGCATGGCAGCACGCATCTTTGTCTACGCAGCATTCTCTCCAAAAAAGGCTTCTCCGACAGCGTCGTATGATCTGCATTAATGGCATCCTTCGCCCAGAAAGGGAATAGCCCCCATCTCGACTCCTGCAGCGTCCTTTGATCAAAGCGATCATTCATGACAATCGAAACCGTCTGTGTTGGCGCTACGTTAAAACGGTTCGTATGCCCGTAAATAACCTTTCTTACCTGAAACATCTCCACAATATCACCAATATCTGCCGTTAACGAAAACCGTTCAATCATCGCGATCACCCTTTTCACGTTGTTGAATCCAGTTTTTGTTAAGGACACATAAATTATGCAGAACAGCTGATTAAAGTATGTAAAATAGCAGACCGTTAACCATCCGAGCATCTATTACATCGTGAAGCGTTTCCTGAATTTAAGCGGGGGCATGCCCGTATGTGATGCAAATAATCTTGAAAAATGCGGCGTTTGACGGAATCCAGTTTCCTCTGCGACCCGAGCAATGGTCCAATCTGTCTTGATCAGAAGCAGCTTGGCTTGATCGAGCCTATAATACAGCAAATATTGCTGCGGCGTGCAATCGAATACCTCCGTCATACAGCGCGTAATGTAATTGGTGTGCAGTCCAAGCACATCGCTTAGCATCGTGTTGCTAATTGGACTGCGATAATTCAGCTTCAAATAAGCAGCAGCCCGCTCTGCGACCGATACTGCCGCCTTAGCCGCATCTGAGCGCCAGCCTTCATCGAGCATTTGAAGCAAATGTAGAAACCGCTGCTGACGTTCCCAGAAAGCACCATGCGATGAGCTTTTGGCTGCTTCATGCAGCTGTGAGAAAATAAGTTTGGCTTCATCTGGATACGTAAGCTTCATTTTTTTGGGCAGGCGAATTGCATAGGTGTAGTAATCCCCTCTCAGCGAGCCGCTTTGGTTGCCCACCGTTTCCTCCCATGCGCCTACCGTCTGAAAATGAATCCAGTCAAACACCGTATCCTCCTCACACGGGCGAGTAGAATAATGCCATCGATCAGGTCTAAGGATGAGTACATCACCCGGTCCAAGCGTCCATTCATGGTTGTCCTCTGCCACATGTAGCGCACCTTGGTTTACAAATAACAGATCAAAGACGCCCAGATTCGTTCGATTTGGATGCTCCTCCCCTGGGCGATAAGTTAAACGATTTGACTCTATGAAGAAAGGCAATGGCGGTGAACGAAATGTTAGTAAAAGCTCTTCTGACAACCTGATCTCTCTCCTTCTAAAGTTTTGCGAAGCAAAACTTACTTCGTAAGCGTAGACTTAGTTTTGCGAAGCAAAACTTACTTCGTAAGCATAGGCTTAGTTTTGCGATGCAAAACTTAGCTATTAATCTATTTCATGTGCAAATATGCAAAAATGACTACTGACCATGTTACTTGAAAACCATTTCATTTGTCTACAACAAAACAAAGCCCCCATCACTCCATAAATGGAGATTGATTAGGGACTTATTTGCTATCTATTATTTTATGGACAGTTTCACATGACTAACTGTGCGGGCCAGCCCGGATTAACCTTGAATACATCCACCTCAGGAAGCAGGCTTTTGATCAAAAACATATAATCATAGGAACTCTCAAGCGTTGCCTCATCAGGCTCAAACACGATTCGTTTTCCACAGAGCAGAGAAAGCACCTCAATCCGAGTCGGCAGCTTCTCAAACGCGCTCATACAAAATACAGACGTCATATGAAACAACAAGTCAAGTGATTCCTTATCCACATCAACCGCTAGCTTCTGCACAATATAATCATCAGCAGCTCCGCCCTGGTCCCTTGAAATCAAATGAAAGATTTGCGATAATTCCAAATCAAGATCCTCCACATAAGTAGACAGCTGCTCGTAGAAAACAATCGGCATGTCGGGACATGCACCATCGAGCAGAAAAGCCTTCAGCTGTACCTTGATCTGCTGCTTCATTTGCAAATAATGCTCATGCGAATGGAATTTATAATTTCGATTTGTCCACCAGTGTTCAACAGAAGCCTCAATAGCTTCTGGTGTGCGAGCAGTTTCAGAAAACCTATAAAAGTCATTTACGCAATGACTCGCTGCGAACTGGACCATTTGACGCCAATTCACGTCGCCTTCCCGCTTGCTTCCTGATTTCATATTTGCGAATCGTTCAGGACAGCGAAGGAGCTCTTCAAGCCTATAGTCTTCAATTTTTAATATTGCTGGTAATTGCTCCATTACACTGCCCGCCTCTCTCGCTGAATTAACTATTCACTGCTACAAGCCCGGCAATTTGACGCCCTAAGCTTCTGCCTTGCTCCTTCTCTGCTTCAGTAGGATTGTATTCGAACTTGATGCATTCACAGGCAATCTCCGCGCCAAGCTCCTTCAGTTTCTCTTCAATAATATTGACAGAAGCGCAGTAGATCGGGTAAGAAGTATCACCTGAACCGAATACAGCCGCTTTTTTACCGCTGAGATCTAGTGAACTCATTTCTTCGTAAAAGTCGAGAAATTCATCCGGCAGCTCGCCGTCTCCCCAAGTGTACGCACCGATAATGATACCATCATAATCCATAAGCTCAGCCGCGGATGCGTCGAAAGACTCCTTAGAAACCACCTCTGCTCCAGCTTCCTTCACACCCTCAACAATCGCCTCAGCCATTTCCTCGGTATTTCCGGTCATGCTTGCATAAACTACCAGCACCTTTGGCATTCATAATTCCTCCGATTCCTGCTTTTAATGTATTAAACGCTTACGGTTTGAATTCCCTGATAAAGTGTAGCCATATATAAATTACCGTCTTGCATGTCAATGTCTGTCACTGGGCAGCCCAGTTTAACTGAAAGCAGCGTAATCTGATTGCAAATATAAGCAAGCTGGAATAATCCGCGGTCTGTACACACATAGACCTCTTTGCCCTTGGCAAGCACAGAAAAAATAAACGGCTTTCCGAAGCTAATACGGTCAAACCTTCCTTTTTTGTCACCAATCAGCAGTTCTCCATGCTCACTCGTTCCGATTAAATGACCTCGAAACACTGCTAAGCTCGTGACACTGGTTTCCAGCTCGAAATGCGCCCAATCATCCATAAAGCGATCATAGAGTGATATGCCGCTCTCATGCGAAAGGATCAAATACTGTGGCAAATTGATAAAATCATACACTCGCTTATCGTTGCAGGCAATTTGCTCCCATCTAGAGCTTGCCTTAGACCATAGTCCATAATTTGTTGCTGCATAGCTGCTTCCACCGATTTTGCGATATTGGTAGCATGGTATCGACAGGCCGTCATTTTCCCACGCATCACCGTTCCATTCGTACAAGCCACTGCTTGTGCAGGCATGCAGCAAATCATGCTGCAGCTGCAGTCGATTTACATTCGTTTGATCCTCAATTCCTTGTTCAAGCTTCTCCCAGCTGCCTTCCGCATCGATATGATAAATACCGTGGCCGACTGAAGCTGCGAACAAGCCATCAGGTCCTGCCTTTACCGATGAGAACGGAAAGAGCAGCCAATTCCAAGGCTTACTCGTTTCAGTCTGCATACCTCTCACCCCTTCAGGAAAAAATTGCGTTAGTTTGCACGTTCTGCTGTGCTTTCGCACTGCTCACGTGCTCCGATCTTTTCAGCTCAGCAGCATGGCTTTGGCTTGTATGGCTTCCAAAGCACTGCTTCCAACTAATCTGCTGCAGCAGCAGAGCTGATTTGCGTTTCTTTATAACCATTTCATAAAGCAAACCCATTTGCTTTGCCTCCCGTTATATATGAATATGCAATTATTTTAATTGATAATGATTATCACTTTCGTAATTATGATAACTATTCTCAACGTAGATGTCAATGTATTTCTTCATCCATTCTTCATACCAAGAAGCTGAAGCAACTCTATTTATTCCCAAGGCCAATCTCTCCCCTATAAAGGTACATTTCCGCAAATATGCATAAAAGCCTATGACCCTATAAGCTATTACCCAATCAATAGATAGAGTACAGACGTAGAATAAGGCAAATACCAAGGAGGTGCTTGCACTGAGTTATTCAGATAACCACAAGAAACGTTGTGTTAGAAAACCAACATCAGGATGTAGTCCAAAAAGAAAGAATCATGGAGATAAACTCGTTGTAGTAAAAAAGAAAGTTATAGTTAATGTTCCGAATTACGGAACTGGACGTAGAGGTCCTCAAGGTCCTCGGGGGCCTCAAGGGCCCGCTGGAGCCCTTGGTCCTGTCGGACCGACAGGACCAGGCGTAGGCGCGACTGGCGCGACCGGCGCTGTCGGACCTGCTGGTGCGACTGGCGCGACCGGCGCTACGGGTGCTACCGGCGCAGGTGCGATTATTCCATTCGCTTCAGGCCTGCCTGTCGTATTGACTACTATAGCAGGTGGATTGATAGGTACCTCAAGTATGGTAGGCTTTGGATCCTCAGCTACAGGTGTCAGCATTCTTGGTGGAGTTATAGATCTTACAGGTGCTGCTGGTACGCTCTTTAACTTGGCTTTCTCCGTGCCGCGCGATGGTACAATTACTTCGATTGCTGGTTACTTCAGTACAACTGCGGGACTTTCACTCGTAGGTTCAACGTTAACGATTTCAGCTCAGCTATTCAGTTCTACAACACCGGATAACTCATTTACAGAAGTACCAGGTGCAACTGTAACATTAGCACCTGGACTCACCGGCATTATTAGCATTGGGGACATCAGTAGCGGTATTACTTCAGGCTTATCCATTCCCGTTACTACTGGAACTCGCCTTCTGCTCGTGTTCTCTGCGACTGCATCTGGTGCCTCGCTTATCAACACAATAGCCGGCTATGCAAGTGCTGGCCTGTCTATTTCCTAATAAAAAAAACGACAGACGAAGGATTATCCTTTGTCTGTCGTTTTTTCTCTTTATTATTAATTAAAGCTGAATTTTCAGCTGGAGCTTGAAATCAATTTTAAGTAAGTCCTGCTCGAACCGAACAGCCTGCACGGTCACAATATCCTGACTTGGCAAATCCAGCGGTATAATGATTGTCTCCAAAACGCCAGTAGGCAAAGAAATGTTCTTTAGCGATAGCGACTGCGGTCTTAGCACAATGTTTGGCGCTTGCCACTCCAGCGAGTATACAGCGTCCAGCTCAGCAGGAATTCGATCCATATAGGTAACATTCATACGGGCGATCAGCCTATCCTCCTCTAGATCGAAATGAGCGCCGTCCAATCGGAGATCCTTCGTCAGCTCCAGGAAGGAGACTCCGTTCTCACTGCTTGCATACTCTTTTTTCATATTCATTTTGATTAAATGGTTAATATCCGCTTCCGTAAGGACGAGCTCTGGCTTTAATTTTTTGACCATGTCCAGCGCCTTCTCCTTCACATCAATGGGTGTGTAGCTCATATCGAGCTGCTCCTCTGGCTTGATATAGGATATCAGCCACCAGCTTGCTCCGCCAAGCAATAGAGCAATCACAATGATGACTGTCAGTAATCGTTTTATAATCCTCATCCGTCCGCTTCCTCCTTTGCCTTTATTGATTAAAACTATTTTCTATTGCGCCAATTTATATTGATAGTGCTATAATAAGCAAATAATTATGCTGCCGACCAAGATTAACGGCTGAGAGGATGTACAACCGTGAATACGAACAATATACCGTTACACCGCATAGGGCTTGAAGAAATCGTCCAAGCGCAAATGCACTTAAAGGATGTTATTACACGTACACCTCTCCAGCATAACCGTGTGTTATCCGAGAGATACAATTGCAATGTGCTGCTGAAGAGAGAGGATCTTCAAATCGTTCGCTCCTTCAAAATACGCGGCGCCTATCACCTTATGCGTTCTCTTGCTCCTGAAGTACTTGCCAAAGGCGTAGTCTGCGCAAGTGCAGGCAATCATGCGCAAGGAGTAGCGTATTCCTGTCAAACACTCGGCATTCCAGGAAAAATCTATATGCCAAGTACGACTCCACGTCAAAAGGTTTCGCAAGTCAGCTTCTTCGGCGGTTCTTACGTAGAGGTCATCCTGACAGGAGACACTTTCGATGACGCTTATTCTGAAGCGGTTGCGGAGTGCGACCGCAGCGGCATGGCATTCATTCACCCGTTTGATGATCCAAAAATCATCGCAGGCAACGGAACCATCGGGCAAGAACTGATGGAGTCGGCCGATGCTGTGCCTGACTTTATATTTTTGACTGTTGGCGGCGGCGGACTTGCAGCAGGGGTATCCTCTTACGTAAAAATCGTCTCTCCAACAACGAAAGTCATTGGTGTTGAACCAGAGGGCGCTCAGTCGCTTAGAGCATCTCTTGATGCCGGTAAAGTTACGCCGCTTGATCAAATCGATAAATTTGTTGACGGCGCAGCCGTCAAACGGATCGGAGATTTGACGTTCGAGCTTTGCAGAGATCAGCTCGACGATGTTATTTCTGTACCCGAAGGAAAGGTATGTACAACGCTGCTTGATTTGTACAATGAAAATGCGATCGTAGCCGAGCCGGCTGGCGCCTTGCCAATTGCTGCGCTGGAAGCCTATCGCGATCAAATTAAAGGAAAAACCGTTATTTGCATCGTGAGCGGCGGCAATAACGATGTCGATCGCATGCAAGAAATTAAAGAACGCTCCCTCATCTATGAGGGCTATAAGCATTATTTTATGGTCAGCTTTCCCCAACGCGCCGGAGCGCTTCGAGAATTTCTTGATCAGGTGCTGGGCCCGAGCGATGATATTACCCGCTTCGAATACACGAAGAAATCGAATAAGGACAACGGTCCTGCACTCGTTGGCATTGAGCTCAAGCACAAAGAGGATTACGAGCCGCTTGTCGATCGAATGTCCAAGAAGGGCTTTCAATTTGTAGAACTCAACAAAGACCCTGTCCTATTTAATCTGTTGATTTGAGCTAGCCTTTAAATCGAAAGGGACTGTCAGGAAAGTAGCTAAAACTACTTGAGTGACAGTCCCTTTTTTTCATGCAACTAATACCTATTGAGACCGTCTCTTGGCATTACCAGGCGTATGCGCGCGGCGCATCTCCGCCAGGGCCTGGGAAAATCTCATCTATACGCTTAAGAGCCGATTCATCTAGCGTAATTTCCACTGCGCGAAGCGAGCGCTTGAACTGGTCCAGCGTACGCACGCCAATAATCGGAGCGGTCACAGCTGGATTAGCAAGCAGCCATGCAAGTGATACAAGATCCTCCGGCTCGCCAAGCTCGTCACAAAATGCTGCATAAGCTTCAAGCTTGTCTTTATGCTGCTCGAATCGTTTCGAATCACCGCTGCGGCGACCTCCATCCTTGCGGCGATGATTGCCCGCCAGCAAGCCGCCATCAAGCGGGCTCCACGGAATAACTCCGAGTCCCAGCGCTTGCGAAGCTGGCAGTACCTCTAGCTCTGGCAAACGGCATAAAAGATTATATTTATGCTGCTCAGACACCAGGCCAAGCGCGCCTCTCGCCTTCGCCTCCCCCTGTGCTACGGCAATATCCCAGCCTGCGAAGTTACTTGCTCCTATGTAGCCGATCTTGCCTTGGTGTGCAGCGATTTCAAATGCTCCAAAAAGCTCCTGCCAATTCACGCTGCGATCGATATGATGCATTTGGTAAAGCTCTATATGATCGGTTTTAAGGCGCTTCAGCGAGCCTTCCAGATGTCTGCGAATTTTGTAAGCTGAAAGGCCTGCTTCTCTATTAGGGCCATCATGAGCATCATGCATGTCCCCGTTTACTTTGGTAGCCAGCACTGTACTCTCGCGGCGTCCCCCGCCCTGCTCGAACCAATTTCCGATAATTTCTTCTGTACGGCCAGCATTCTCTCCCCAGCCATAAATATTCGCGGTATCAATAAAGTTAATTCCTGCGTCTCGCGCAGCATCTAGTATACGAAATGATTCCTTTTCATCGGTATCTACTCCAAAATTCATCGTACCAAGGCATAAACGGCTTACTCGCAGTCCCGATCTTCCCAGCTTCGTGTATTGCATTCTAATCATCGCTCCTTCAATTTTTGAAATAGGATGGATTACGTAACCATTATACAAAAATTACACAATTTAACCAAACTGCGTTCATCATCGCATGACAATTGGTGGCTACACTAACGGCAGGAGGTGTGCTTATGATTTCTGTTGTTAACGATTCACAGCCGAAGCTGCTCATTTTGTACGCGTCTTACGGAGAAGGCCATCTGCAAGTAGCTCGCGCAATTAAGGGCGCATGGGAGGAGACAGGCAATTATCATACTGTAATGATAGATCTAATGGCAGAATCTCACCCTTGGCTGAACGAGCTGACCAGACGATTCTACTTAAAAAGCTACTCTTCTATGCCTTCACTATACGGCTGGATGTATGATTTCACTAAACTGATGAATCATGATTCCTTTTTCGGCAGCCTGCTTCATTCCTTTGGAAGCGATAAGATCAGGCGAATTCTCGAAATAGAGCAGCCGGATATCGTTCTACATACCTTTCCGGGCTTTGGGCTTGCGGAGACTAAACGGCGCAATAGCCCTCAGCCCCCCTCCTACGCTGTCATCACCGATTTTGATTTGCATCGCCGCTGGGTTCATCCCAGCATCGACCGCTATTATGTGGCAACCGAGGATTTGAAGCAAGAGCTGGTGCTGCTAGGCATTCCCGAAATTGCCATTCAAGTGAGCGGAATCCCGCTTAAGCGCGGTTTTTACGCAACAAAAGCTAGCTCGCTGCTATATGACCGCTATAAGCTGAGCCCCGACTCCCCGGTCGTTCTTATTATGGCAGGCGCGCAGGGTGTTGTCCCCAATCTATTCCAAATATGCAGCCAGCTTCTTCTGGACGATAACATCCAGATCGCACTCGTATGCGGACGCAATCTTCTTATGAAGGACGCCATAGAGCAGCAATTTCAAAACCGCGAAGGCGCCTCACGCTTGCAAGTGTATGGCTACCTAGAGTCTATTCATGAGCTAATGGCCATTTCTGATTGTCTCGTAACCAAGCCTGGCGGCGTTACGCTCTCCGAAGGAATTGCTGCCGGATTGCCTATCTTTATCTATAAACCGGTTCCTGGACAAGAAAAACAAAATGCGCTTTATCTCGCATCCAAGGGAGCAGCTGTTATATCCTATGAGGCTAGGGAGCTCACAGCCAGCATTTTGAAACTCATGCGCGACCCACTCCTTCTTACCGTAAGCAAGCTGTCCACGAAGCAGCTTCAAGTTAAGCACGCAGCAGCGGAAGCCATTGTTTTTGATATGTTATCCAATTTGCGTATAATGGAGAATACAGCGACTCTATAGGAGAGAAGGGCTTGTCCGTGCATACAAATCAGAACGGTTGGTTTGGGGCGGAGATGCGTCTTATCTCCGTTATTTTGTTCGTTGTCGAGTTTGTAAGAGGAGCTGTTCTTGTCAGCTTACTGCCTATATATGGCGCCAAATCATTGGGACTTGCTCCCGATGTGATCGGAGCTGCTATTTCAGCTCACTATATAACCGATACTCTTCTGAAAATGGCGATTGGCTATTTATTAGATCGCTTCTCGATTAGAATCGTCGTACAGGCCGGTCTGATAATTTCGCTTGCCGGCGTTTATTTGCTGCAATTTGCGGAGCTGCCCTGGATGTTAATTGGATCTGCTGCGTTATATGGCATCGGCATGTCACCCATTTGGATTGTCTGCTTGACGAAGGTTACGAAGGAGAAGCGCGCTACCCAAATGGGACTGCTGTACACGATCTGGATGGTCGGTCTCGGGAGCGGTCCAATTGTTTGTAATATTTTACTCGATTATAACGTATCGTTTACCTACAAACTGCTTGTCAGCATGTCCGCAGCTGCATGTCTGCTGACGCTCTTTATGAGCAAAGAAAAGGCAAATACGCCAAGCAGCATACCCATGCGACAGCAGTTCATCATCCTTAAGGAAAGACTCAGCCATATCAAGCTGCTTCTGCCAGGAATGATTTTGCAGACGACAGGTGCGAGCATGCTCATTCCGATTTTGCCTGTCTTCGCAGATCAAGAGCTCGGGCTCTCTGGCACACAATACTCCATACTCCTTACGGCAGGAGGGGTTTGCGCAGTTGCTGGTCTTGTTCCCATGGGAACGCTCTCCGATAAGCTGGGCGGGAAAAAGTGGTTTTTAACGGCGGGATTCATGCTCTTCTCGCTAGGGTTGTACCTGCTGGCCTCGGGTCTAACGTTCTGGTATTGTTTACTTATATCAGCAGGTCTTGGATTATCATATTCCGCTATCCTTCCTGCATGGAATGCATTGCTGGCCGCCTATGTTCCACCGAAGCAAGAAGGACTTGGCTGGGGTGTTTTATCGACCTTTGAAGGTATTGGCGTCATGATCGGACCCGGTATAGGCGGTTTGATT
The DNA here is from genome assembly GCF_038630985.1 of Paenibacillus sp. FSL H8-0548. Classification (NCBI taxonomy): domain Bacteria; kingdom Bacillati; phylum Bacillota; class Bacilli; order Caryophanales; family Paenibacillaceae; genus Paenibacillus; species Paenibacillus sp. FSL H8-0548. The sequence goes on along the minus strand of NZ_CP152049.1, from coordinate 529,777 downwards.
GCTGCTTGGAGAGGAGAGGCAGCTGTCTTCTGGATGAGTGCAATTCTTTTTGGGCTCATTGGCGTATTTTATTTTTTCCTCCCGATCCGGCTGTTCACTGTAAATGATAAAGCTACAAACAAATTAGAACGGGGTTAACACTATGGACGATTGGCGCAACTGGCTGGAATACATAAAGCACTTGGATCTCGATTCCATACAATGGACACTGGAAAGCTATTCCCAGTGGGGGCCTTTTCCCGGCATTTTGCTGCCGATGATTGAATCGTTTCTCCCCTTCCTCCCTTTAATCCTTATCATTGCGGCTAATGCCAATATTTACGGTCTGGGCTTTGGTTTCTTATTCTCCTGGATCGGCGTAACTACCGGCGCTGTCTGTGTATTTTGGATTAGCCGCAAGCTGGGGCGAAATGTAAAGGGACGGATGGAGAAACGTTTTCCAAAATCGCAGCGGTTTTTTAATTGGGTGGAAAAAAGAGGATTTACGCCGTTGTTTTTGCTCTCTTGCTTTCCATTCACACCGTCGGTCATTATTACCGTCGTCTCAGGTCTGAGCAAAATCCCTTTTCACACGTTTCTGCTTGCTACGCTGCTCGGAAAGGCCGTTATGATCTTCTGTATCTCCTTGATCAGCTTCGATATTGGCAATCTGGTGGATGAGCCTTGGCGTATTTTTGTCTCGATTACTGCTGTTCTAGTCTTGTGGTTTGGGGGCAAACGACTCGAATCCCGTTATCAGCTGAATGGTTGAGCCTTATGAAAATAGTACCTTGGCTCATACATTTCTTCCTTTTGTGGCACACTGTTGAGGATATTCTTGTGAAGATGAATATGCCGATCACAAAGCAGTGTCGCAGCACAAATTATGAGAATAGGAAGGTTGGGTGACACCATATGAGCGATACAAATAATCATAATGAGATGAATCCCATGTCTGGGGAGCCGGTTGAGGTAAAGGGTACGTACCGAAATGAATGGGGTCGTGATGAGCAGCTTGAGCGTGGCGACACATTCCCAGCTGATCCTATACTTGGAGCAACGGAATGGCAGCTAGTTGAACTCTTCTTCAACAATCACCATAAGGGGCATACCGATCCACGACTGGTCCCACATGATGATGACAATGATCCAGAAGCACATATGCAGCATCCTCGCCGTCACGAGGGCAGCAATAAAACCGACGACGATCAATAGAACACTGCTAGAATGTACAAGGTGAAACGGCTGTCGCCGTCCTTATGGCGGTGGCGCGTTTCATTCCGGAGAAATATAGAGAAAGAATCGCAAAATGATATACTTTCCTATATTTCAACAAAAACAGCAGGTGGAGCACTCGCTTATACGCGTGGCTCTACCTGCTGTTTTTTATTTCTCGTTCATGCTGCGGGCGATTATCCCTTATTAGCGGCTTCTCTTTCCTTCGCTAAAGGAGCTTCTCCGCTGTGCTTCGCGCTTTCCTCTCGCTGATTCACTTGATCGATCAGCTTTTCCAGGCGGCGCAGATGGTACGCGTATTCGAACAGCCCCGATGCGACAAAGACGAGTCGTTTATGCTCATCTGGATCATCCATAATATAGGCGGATAATTCTTTTACAAAACGCGCCTCACGCTCCTCCTCTGGCTCGATTAGCGCATTAGGCTTCATTTTGTCCTGTGCCTTCAGCAGAATTTGCTCATGATACTTGGATAAATCCTCAATTTGTCCGTCAAAGCGCAGCGCCCATTCGCCCGCACTAGGGGAAGCAAAATAATGCTCCTCGACCACATCGAGAAGATCTGCCCCTTTTTGCAGCGTCTTGATCATTTGCTTGGAAACAAGCAGCTGCCGCGTATGACTCGTCTTCGCACGAGCAAGCACCTTCCGCTCCTCCTCGAAAACGACATAGCGGTCCTCCAGCCTGCGCAGCGTAACATGGAGGTTTTCCTTCTCTTGACGGAAGATTTGCTCCTTCATTTCATTGGATACGGCTGTTCGCAGCAGCAAGGACAATTGCGCATAAGCCTGATGTACTTGCTCTGTAAACTGACGTCTTGGACGCGGTGGAAAGATGAGCACATTCACAGCGAAAGAAGAGCCAATGCCTGTAAGCACCATCAACAGCCGTTCAACTGCTACACTCCAGCCTTGACCGTTCGCCTCCATAATCGCGACTACCGTTACGAGCGTCAAGCTGATGGTGCTTTCCATTTTTAGACGAATGCTAATTAGAATGACAAGAACACAGACGAGTCCGACTGCTATCGGTGTATGGCCAAACAATCTTACGGCAATGATGGCGATCGCAGCGCCTAATAAATTCGTCTGTACCTGATCCGCTACACGCTGCCAGGATCGATAAATAGACGGCTGTATCGTGAATATAGCTGCCACAGCTGCAATTAGCGGTGAGGCAAAGCCAAACCAATCACTTAAATAAATTGCCAAGGCAAGAGCCATTCCCGTCTTCAAAACGCGGGCGCCAATAGTCATTGCGGATCAGCCTCCGTCACAAGTAAATCGGCTGCTGCAACTTCTCTTCCATTTACCCACAACGTCACGCGATGAAGTCCGGCATAATGCTTGCGCGTCGTCAAATTAGCAAAACGATGAACGCGAACAGCCGAAGCCACTGCTCCGCCGGCATATTCGCGATCCGATAGCAAAAATCGTTTAAGCGACGTTTTCCCTCCAGACTTTACGAATGCAATGCCATATTCGATACGAAGCTTGGCTTGTTCGCCCTCGCGCAGCTGTACCCGGTACTGCAATGACACCTCTCCCCCAATCGATACCGAGCTTGGGACAACCTGCAGCTCAGCAGCACTGACAAGTGTTGTAACTCCCTCATCAGCCGCCTCATGCTCAGAATAGCCGAACAGACTCATAATCTGCGGGTGGGCCTGCTTGATCAAGGTTCGGCAGCCATGCCGAATAATCCAGTCCGTATGTACATCCTGTCCTCGCCAAGCATTCGCTAGCTCGATCACCAAATCGGGATGATCCTTCGCAATATCATTTAGATTATTGGCAACGCTCTTGCGAACATAAAGGGAAGAATCCCCTTTCAGCTTCTCCAAAATCGGAATAATCGGCGAAGGATCCCGCTTATAGAGCGGCAGCGCTTGTGCCCAAGGCAGACGAGGCCTGATACCTTCACTCGCGAGACGCCTGACATGCTCATTCGGATGGCTTGTCCAGCCCAGCATATGTGCAGCCATACGCTCCGGATCCTTTAATATAAATGATCTAATCGCGAATTCAGCAGTCGAACGCTCTGTGAATCTCTCCAGCGCAGCTAGCGACAGCTCCCAATGCTGCGGCGCCATCCCGAAAACTTCAACAAAGTCGGGAAAAAAAATGAAAGGAAGACCTCTACATTGTTCATCTATTTGATATAGAACAGCCAATGCTTCTTCATAGGACTGCGGCAATTCGGCGCCCAGTGCCTCTGTTATTTTACGAGCACGCGCTTTAAGCTCCAGCTGCTCCCAGCTATCGTCCCTGACGCGCTCTACAAAAACAGCTTCATTAAAGGGACTCCAAGCCTTCTTCACCAGACTCGCAAATTGTTCCAAAAAATCGCCATCATACATGGCCTTCAGCGGTTCTGCCAAATTCAATCCCCTCCTCCAGCTATTATACAAAAAAAATCCTCCCCATGCCTAACATCTAAGCTAGGGGCCATGCCTAATGCATCACAGCTTACAAGGTGAAACTTATACTTTCCTACATTTAAAAAAGCCAAGAATACCTCACACGGAAGCATTCTTGGGCTCATCGCCTATCCTAATAAAAGCTGCTATAGAATTTGCATACTTGCACTTGGAAGTCCCTTCTTATGCTTCGGCCTTGCTTTTCTTGTTCATACTAGTATGCTCCTTGTAGGGCAGCTTGATGATAAAGGTGGTCCCTACTCCGACAACGCTCTCTGCCGTTATCTGACCATGATGATTGTCGATAATTTTGTAAGTAACCATTAAGCCGAGTCCCGTTCCTTTATCTTTCGTCGTGTAGAAGGGCTGGCCGATCTTAGCCAGCTGCTCCTTGCCAATACCGGAGCCTTCATCCTTAATTCGGATGATCACGCCTTGCTCTTCTTCCAAAGACATGCTAATAGAAACCACGCCACCGCTATGCATAGATTCAATCGCATTTTTGAGTAAGTTAATAAACACCTGCTTCAGCTGGCTTTCAACGCCAAGTACCCAGAGTGGACGAGCTTCCAGCTCGAATTCAATAGTAACGCCATGCAATATCGCCTGCGTCTGCAGCAGGTTGACCGTGTCTTCCATGATTCGACCGGAATCATGATGAACAAGCTCATAGCTCTGCGGTTTCGAGAGCATCAGCAATTCACTAACGATCGTTTCAATTCGCTCAAGCTCCGATTTCATAATGTCATAGAAATGACTGCTATTTCCCCTGCCCGTAGTAATGAGCTGTAAGAAACCCTTTAACGAGGTGAGCGGGTTTCGGATTTCATGCGCTATGCCTGCAGCCAATTGACCCGCTACATACAGCTTCTCGGAGTTGATAAGCAGCTCTTCATTTTTCTTGCGCTCGGAGATGTCGCGAATGATGACCTGTACAATTTGTTTTCCAGAGAAAAAGGAGCTTGCTCTAACCATCTCCGTATGGAGCAGAGTACCCTGCTGCGACTTCCATTGCAGCTCGATCGGCTTCATAGATGCTTCCTCACTGCTTTGTTCCGCCGAGAGACACGCTTCCATTTCAAAATGATATTTCTCATCCAATAGCTGATAAATGCTTGTACCTATAATACCCTTCTCCGACTCCACCTCAAACATATTCAATCCAGCCCGATTCATGAACTCCCAACTGTCGCCGTTAATTAACGCAATCGTATCCATCGAGTTTTCAACAAGCAGCCTGTAACGCTCATTCATTTGGCTGTATTTGCTCGCAGTGAGCCATGTAGTTAGACTAAAGCTCAAAATAATTAAAGTAGACAGCCCCAGCAAAAACGCAAGCAGGAGCAAATATTCGTTTAGTAAATCCGTTGACAAAATATCTCTATACTCTACTTTTAGTGCATGCAGACCGATCTGATGCAGCGCCATGTTAGACAAACCCAGCGACAAGCACCCTTTAAGCTTATACTTGGAGGTCTTCGCCGCCAGCCAGTAAAAAGCCAAATAAGCGCCGAGGAAGCTCACTCCAAAAGAAAGCATGTAAAGCAGCCAATTCATTTTTATACCGGCCGTTGATTCTGACAGCATAGACATATACTGCAAAATGCTAGTACCAAGCGCCATTAATAGTGCACTAAATAGATAGCGTCCTCGCACAGCCCTCTTCTGTTTCAGTACACGTAATGAAACGTAAACCATAATTGTAGATAAGAGCAGAACAAATAGCATGGACCAATTCATAACCAATCTATAATCGGATGCGAGCAGCGAGACCACATGCATCGTCCACAGACCTAGTCCAAATACAGAGGCTCCACCAATAATCCAGTTGAAGACAGCAAGTTGGTTGCGGGACTGCAGCTGCTCAATCATATTCAGCATGGTATAGGAAGCAAAGCACATAATTATAATCGATAAAATGAGATAATAGGGGTTTCCAATAATTATAGAGTAGGCCATAAGACTCCTTAAGTATCCATATATTCACTTCTTAATAGTAAAATTCGACAATCCACACTAAAGTCCTTTCATTTCGCACAAAATATTACAAATAATTGCAATAACATGAGAGGGATTTCTATTAACTCCAAATTCGGCTATTATGATAGGAAAAGGAAATACTTATGGAGCATGTTTGAGCTTCAAAAGAAGTCTTAGGAGGAGAACCTATGAAAATTGTTAAGGAATTCAAAGAGTTTGCAATGAAAGGCAATGTCATCGACCTCGCAGTCGGTGTCATTATTGGCGGAGCGTTCGGAAAAATCGTCACTTCGCTCGTCAATGATATGATTATGCCTCCGATCGGACGGCTAATCGGCGGGATTGATTTTAAAGATCTGACCATTCCTTTGTATACAAAGGAAGGCGAAGCAGTGTTCAAAGTTGCGAACCCTGATGCAGTTGTACCTTCTATCGCTTACGGCCAATTTATTAATGTCATGATCGATTTCCTCATCGTCGCATTTTGTATCTTTATGCTCGTTAAGGTAATCAACATCCTTCGCCGCAATGAGAAAAAGGAAGTCGCGCCTGTAGAAGCAACGGAAAAGGAATGCCCTTACTGCTTGTCCAATGTACCAATCAAGGCTACACGCTGCAAGCACTGCACATCCCAGCTTGAGGCAACTGCACGTGGCTGATGAGCTGTTCGACATTTATGACGAGCAGCTGCAGCCGCTTGGCACTGCTACTCGCGCAGAGACGCATGCACGCGGCTATTGGCATCGCACCTTCCATTGCTGGCTGACGCGGCGCGTGGAGAACCGCAGATACGTGCGGTTCCAGCTGCGTCAAGCGGGTAAGGATACGAATCCTGGCTGCTACGATATAACGGCCGCAGGTCATTTGGCCGCAGGGGAGACTATCCGCGAGGCGATTCGCGAGCTCGAGGAGGAGCTGGGCGTGAGTGCTGCCTTCGAGCAGCTCATTCCTCTCTGCCAAACTCGCGAGGATGCAAGCGGGCTTGTGAACGGCATCCCCTTCATCGACCGCGAGGTTAGCGACGTTTTTGGCCTCGTGTGCGAGCTCCCTTTGACCGAACTAAAGCTGCAGCCTGAAGAAGTGGCTGGCGTTTACGAGGCTGATCTGGATGAGCTGATTGCACTATTTGAGGGCTCTTTAGCAGAGCTGTCGGCAGTTGGGGTTGAACTCGGCGCTCAGAGCGAGCAGTTGACGAGCGTACAGCGCTTGGTACGGGCGCAGCAATTCGTGCCGCGCGACTTTTCTTATTATACGAGCGTACTGCGGGCGCTGCACGGCTGTACTTGATGCCGGCAGCGTTTTTGCTGGTTTGTACGCGAGCCCCCCACGCACGTTCCCAATTCGTATACCATTGGTCTATCAGCCCATGAATATTATAAAATTCAGTATGCCGCGGCGCAAGATCAAAATCGTTGAGCTCTGGCTGATTATAAATCCGCGCCCCCATTTCATGAAAGCAGCCATGGAGATTTGTCTCAATAAAGCTGCCCAGCTGATCTGCCGACGTGAACGAGCGCGGATTAAATTGCACACGCTGCTCAGCCGCTGCATTATAGCAGGGAGAACGCCTTATCGCTTCTGGAATCTCGGGCCAGCCTGCAATCCAGCTTCGATCATAGCCCATAGAATCATGCCAATTGTACACGCGATTGATGTAATCCCGATGAAACTTCAAGAAGCGTTCCCCGTAACCAGGCGGCGGCACTGTCCCAGGCGTCAAATGATTCGTATGATGCCATACACGATGCTCATCCAACAGCTCCTGAGGAAAATTAGGTATTCTCGGCATCCATATCCCCTCTTTGCTTGTTCATTTTTTTCGGACTCTCACTCCTCTATACTATGTGCCCCATCCCTCTGCTGTGATTCTGCCCTTTATTCCAGCTCACACTTCTAACGGAAACCACAGACGCTAAATCGCCTTTATTTTTCATTCCAAAATTCTAACGGAAACACAGGCCTCTATTTGTCCCCTATATGCCGGATCTCGCTTCATTTCTGCGAAATAGCGTCTCCCTGTTCCGTTAAAATGTGACGCTAACCAAAAATGGCACTTTAGCGTCTCTGGTTTCCGTTAGCTTTCATTATCCGCACTCCGACTGCTGGCACTGCCTTTGTTCTAGGCATGTTTGTATATCCCCCCATATACTTCACAAAACTCACACACGCACATCGTCTTTTTCCTCAACTTTCCCTACGCTCGATGCCGCTTCTCAAATCCTCCCTTCCCCTACTCCCAGCGCGGAAGCTATCCTGCACTTTTGCAGTAACTTCACACTATTGGGACGCTCTAGCTAACCTATCCTGTATTCACGCATTATAGCTCGTCATTTCAGCTCATTTCCAGCCATCTGATCTCCATTGTGGGCAGCTATCCTGCTTACGTACAGGATAGCTCTCCTAAACCATTAAAAAGAGTAGGCTACCCTGCAAATGTGCAGGATAGCCTACTACTACTACTACTCCTGCTCATTCTTATGATTGACTGTAACAGCAGAGCTCGTGCTGCCGCCGCCTTTGTTCTATGCAAAAATGGAACTTTCGCGTCTCTGGTTTCCGTTAGCTTTCGTTATCAACAGGTTCGGAAAATCCATAGTTTCCCAAAGAACAAAATCACCCTTACAGGTGATTGCACATCGCAGACGCGTCAGCTCGGACCTCTAACGGAAACCAGAGACGCTAAATCGCCTTTATTGTTCATTTCAAGATTCTAACGGAAACAGGAGCCTCTATTTGTAGTCTACATGCCGGATTTCGGTTCATTTCTGCGTAATAGCGTCTCCCACTTCCGTTAAAATGTGATGCTAACCAAAAATGGCACTTTAGCGTCTCTGGTTTCCGTTAGCTTTCGTTATCCCCTCTCCGGCTGCTGGAGCAGCATCGTTATTAACAGGTTCGGAGAATCCATAGTTTCCTATACAACAAAAAAACTGCCCCAGAGTTAGCTGGGACAGCTCTTCTTATTACGATTAGAACCAAGATTTGCGGTGACATTGATCCTGTGCTCTTTTTACACAAATGTCAAACGAAACTGTAACATCACTAGATCTACCGAAAGCGCAGCAAATTCTGACACAATCTTTGTCATGCGTGCAGAAGAAGCACACGACACGGCATTTGCAATCAAGCAGATCTTGTACGGCTTTAGCATCACGACAACGAATCGCTTTAACTAATTTAGCTGCTGTGTGCTCATCTTTTAATTGCTTGAAAGTATCACTTAAATCTTTTCCTGCCACTTGCATAGCTTCGACAGCAGGATCTACTCTGCGGCCGCAGCCACAGCTTTTATGATGTTCTTTGCAGCTGCAATTAGAAGTTATACGAGCACGGCTAGTAGATTTAACATTGCTGACCTTAAACGTTTTTTTTGCGGACATTTCTATTCCCCCTCTCTCTCGAACTTACTATATTCTATGCAAATTTAAGAGTTACGCATGGACGAGTGCATAAGTTCAACGATAATTGTTGTCCTTTTCTTTTTTTGTATGAGCCGCATCTCTCCTGCATACCTATATGAGATACCATATGAATGGAGGTCTTTGACTTGGCTGAAAATATGATGAACACGGGTAACATCGGAAACATGGGCAATGCGCCGAATGCAGCCGGGATGAGCAATATGCCGAATACGAGCAATCTGGGCAGCATGTCGAACGCCGGACCGACGGGCATGGCGAATGCTGGGCCGATGGGCACGCCGAACGTAGGTCCAATGAGCATGGCGAATGCTGGACCGATGGGCACGCCGAACGTAGGTCCAATGGGCATGGCCAACGCTGGACCGATGGGCACGCCCAACGTAGGTCCAATGGGCATGGCGAATGCTGGCCCGATGGGCATGCCGAATGCTGGCCCGGTGGGCATGGCGAATGCAGGGCCGATGGGCATGCCAAAAGCGGCTCCGCTTCTCTATCAGGCCGAGCCGCAGCATACCGCTATGGTCATGGAGGTCCGTGACCGCGTAATGAATATGTGCGGTGGACATATTCATAAGTATGTTTGTGTCCAAATGGTCGATGGTCATGTCTATGAAGGAAGAATTATGCACATCGATCACTGTGTCTTATATCTGGAATGTACGCTGCGCGATCCTCGCGCCTTCATGAATTCGTATAACACCGTACTCCCGCTCATCCTTTATGAGCTGCTGGTCATTTCATTGCTCTAGGCTCTAATCCCTTCGCTTAAGTTCATTCGACAGAGCTTGGCCCTTTTTGACATCAACGGTCTATGACTGCGAGAGCTGTCATACATATGAAGAAATTGAATTGTTGATGAGAAGAGGTGAGCAAGCTCGTGATTGAACGAATAAACCGCCTTCAGGTAGAGCTCCCGCCTTCCCCTTATGCGGATGCCAATGCAGCGGCAGCGGTGCAAGAGTTGCTTGGAGGAAAGTTTGGCGAAATGTCGACCTTGAACAACTACATGTACCAATCTTTTAATTTTCGTGAAAAGAAAAAGCTGAAGCCCTTCTACGATCTCGTATCGAGTATAACTGCTGAGGAGTTTGGCCACGTAGAGCTTGTTTCGACAGCTATTAATATGGTGCTTACCGGAACCACAAGCGCTGGCGATCCAGACTCCACTCCGCTAAGGGAAGGAGTCAATAAACGAAATAGTTATTTCTTTATCCAAACCGCTCAAACCTCTCTGCCTGGCGATTCTATGGGGCGCGCGTGGACGGGTGACAATGTATTCAGCAGCGGCAACCTAGTGCTCGACCTGCTTCATAACTTTTTCTTGGAATGTGGAGCACGAACGCATAAGATGCGTGTTTATGAAATGACGGACCACCCTACTGCGCGTGCAATGATCGGATATTTACTCGTTCGGGGCGGCGTTCATGTGCTCGCCTACGCGAAAGCGCTGGAGATTGCGACAGGTGTTGATGTCAAGAAGCTGATCCCTATTCCTAATCTCAGCAACAATAGCTTTGAGGCCGCACGGAAATATGAAGCGATGGGGCTTGGCAATAAGCTCTATACCTTCAGTCAGAACGACTTCAAGGATATTGTTCTCATTTGGAACGGTCAGAACCCGCTCACTGGCGCTCCGCTCGAGGTCATTCAGGGGGCTCCGCATGGAGCGCCAATGCCCGATTTAAGCGAGCTGCCGGAGGAATTTGCGCCTGGCATCTCCCAAGAGGATTTTATGCAAATTGCCCGTCGGCTTCAGAAGAACGCTGGCCTTTAGCACATAGACATTGACGAAGACCTCCTAACACGCGCAAAGCGGCTTGGAGGTCTTCCTGTTCCTTATCCCTAAAATCACTTATACTACACCATATAAACATCGAGAGAATGTAGGTGATTTTGATTCAATTTTTAGCCATGCTCACTATGCTAATCGATCATATCGGACTTGTTTGGTTTCCAGAAAATATGACTTGGAGAATAATCGGGCGTTTGGCTTTGCCATTCTATGCTTACTGCATCGTGCTTGGCTATTCCCGCACGAGTAATATGAATCGATATCTTGGAAGAATGACTGTGATTGCCCTACTCTCACAGCTGCCTTATCAAATCGCCTTCCACAGGCTGGAAGTCAATACGGTAGGCTCTCTACTCGCCTGCCTGCTGCTTCTGCGCCTTCTTGATAAATGGAGCGGCAAGCCTCTCCTGCAAGTGCTGCTCGCCGCTGCCTTTGCTGGATTTTTGGAGACGGTTCCATTCAGCTATGGCGCTTATGTCATTATACTCGTCCTTATTTATCGCTATGCTCAGGTACAGCAGTATACGTTGTTTCACTTCTTCTTAAATGTGGTAAGTTTCTTTGTAAAGGGCTGGTTCATTCAAGCCTTCAGCTTATTTGCTACTTTTCTTATCGTATATTTGCCTGATTTCATGCGCAGCGCAGACAAAGTAAAGATTCCAAGGGTGATATGGCGCAGCTTTTATCCGCTTCATCTCACAAGCATTGCGATCGTTTATTCGGTCCAATCCAACAGCCCATTCATTTAGGCACTTGCGAAAAATGTCGAAATGTTAGACAATTGTAAGTAAAATAAACATAATTCTCATGACTGTTTCATAAGGAGCTAAAAGGTTTACGATAGAATGGAGGAAATCGATCGGAGGTGTAATAGGAAATGATGAAAATCGTTACCTTCAAAAGTCGCTCAGTGCCTGTGTACTACCCTAACGAACAATCAGCATCCTTAGAATTGCTTAATCATAAATTGTACGAGTTGGAACTGGATTTTGATTTCCGCAAAAAATGGAGAAGAATTAAATCTGTTGAAATGGTGCGTGATGTCGCTATTTTTCAATATAACGACGGCACCAAGCTGTACCTTGAAGTATGCTAAACAATCTAGATAACTATAAAAAAAAGACCTGACGGTGGCACCTCTCATGTGCTCCGTCAGGTCTTTTATTTTTCATACCTTGCCGCAGTAGGCTCTGAACGACGAATCAACGAGAGATCAAGCACATCAGGCTCCTGCGGCTTGCCCAGGAGAAATCCCTGCACATAATTACAGCCCCATTCGCACAGCAGCTCATATTGCTCCGCATATTCGACTCCCTCTGCAATAACCTCCAGCCCAAGCTTCTGGGCTAGCTTGATCATGCCTTCTACAATAATTTGCTCTGCTCCTTGCAGTTCAATCTTCTTAATAAACGATCGGTCGATCTTCAGGCATTGAATAGGCAATTGCTTAAGGTTTGCAAGAGAAGAATAACCAACTCCGAAATGATCAAGTGCAATACGTACGCCTGCCGCTCTCAGCCAGCTTAGATTAACCATAGCAACATCTGATGAATAGAGCATTGTTTTTTCCGTGATTTCAAGCTCTAAGGAGGAAGGAGAAATATTGTACTCGCTCAACATATTTTGTAGAATTTGCGAAAATGTAGGATCGAGCAGCTGCTGGGGGGATATATTAATCGACATAATTACGCTGTCTAAGCCGTGCTTGCCTAGGCCTGCCAGCATTTTGCATGCTTCTCTAATCACCCATTCTCCTATTGGCAAGATTAGTCCGTTCTGCTCGGCTAACAGTAAAAACTCCGAGGGTGAGATTTGGCCAAGCTCGGGATGATCCCATCGGATTAACGTTTCAAAGCCTCTTAGCTTGCCATCGGCCAGACGATAGATGGGCTGATAGCTTAGACGAAACTGCCGTAGGTACAATGCAGGTCTCAGCGCCTCCTCGATTGCAATGCGCCGATTAAGCCTTATTGTATCCTCCGTATTATAAAACCGAGCGCGATTTCCGCCCTGCTCCTTGGATTGATATAAAGCTGTTTCTGCCCGGTATATTAACTGCTCGCTTGTCCGGCCATCCTGAGGAAACAATGTCGCTCCGATACTGGAGGTTAAGTAGAGCTCGGTTCCACCAGCTTCAATGGGACGCTCAACAGCATTTTTGATCGCTTCCACAGTCTGCATGTCTGTACACTCATCCGCCTCTAAAGGCGCGGCAATTAAAAAACGATTGCCCCCCACTCTGCTAATCGTCGTAGAGGCCCATCTTGCTGCCGATAATCGCTTGCTAATGATACAAAGCACCTCATTGCCAAAATCCGTTCCCCTAGTCTCGTTCACCAGGTAAAACCGATCTAAGTCAACAAGAGCTACAACCATCCGCTTTCCTGCCGCACGTGCAATATTCACCGTTAATTCAAGCTGAGCAAAGGCTTTCTGGCGGTCTGGCAAACCTGTCAGAGCATCCATATGGTTGAAACACCGTCCCTTTCCTTATATATCCCAATTTTGTCATACAATCATTAGAAAACTTAGGGAACTACGTTTAGAAGACTGTTAGAAATTCTAACAGCCTAACATTAATCCCACACCGTTTTTTGTTTTTTGCATAAAAAAAAGAACCATTCCGCTTCCGCGAACTGGTTCCAAGGCATACAACAGGACAAGAAAGCTAGCTATGCCTAACACTTGAATGCTCAGCCGTATACTTATAGCCAAAACCCCAAACCGTACGAATTAGCTTTGGTTCCTTAGGGTTTTGCTCGATTTTCTTTCGTAGATTGACGATATGCACATCGATAGCACGGTCAGTCACGAAAGAATCAAAGCCTCGAATCGTATTAATAAGCTCTTCTCTACTAAACACTTTACCGGGATAAGCTAGGAATAGCTTCATTAGCTCATACTCCGAAAAAGTAGTTTCTACTAGTACCCCTCGCACTAGCAGCAATCGTCTCTCGAAATCAAGCTGGATAGGATCACTGTCTTCAAGACCTTCAACTGCAGCCGCAATTTGCTGGACCGAGTCTGTCTGCATCGTATTGGACCGACGAATCAACGCTTCTACTCGAGCTGTCATTTCATGCATACTGAAGGGCTTGCACATATAATCATCTGCTCCAGCCTTCAACGCTTGGACCCGTTCAGATACTTCACTTTTCATAGATAGTATCATAATAGGTACGTTAGAGCGCTTTCGAAGGAGAGCACAAACCTCCATGCCATCCAGATCAGGCAAAATCAAATCAAGCAGCACCAAATTCGGAGCAAATTCGAGCGCGAGCCGCAGCCCTTCATCTGCTCTATAGGCTTGCATGACAGAATAGCCTTCTTCTGTTAAATACATTGACAGCATATCACTCATCATGACGTCATCTTCAATAACTAAAACTTTATACATTGTCGTCACCCTTTTTGAGGATTGAAGATTTCTGTCGAATATTCATTGTATCTCTACTATACATTACCAACATTAAAGGGACAACAATTTGTTAGAAAATTGTTAGGAATTTTGATCAAATACAGTTTTAGCCTGACGCAATCCATCCAAAAGCAGTGTCAAGGATGCTTCTACCTGCGTAATTGCCTCTTGCAGCTCCTCCATATTAACGTCAGGCTGCTTAATCACTCGTTCCATCTCGCATACCGCCTCTAACAGCTCATAAGCAGATAAATAACCGGCCGCACCCTTTAAGGTATGAGCCATACGTTTAATAATAGTTAGCTCAGCTTGCTTAACCATCATCCTTAGCTGATCTGCGAAGGAATCATAATCAAGCACAAATTGCTCCATCATATGCTGCAGGATCGGCAGCTTCCCATTGACTCTAGAAATGGCGCTCTCCACGTCCATGCCTGCAATGGATGGCATGAGGGTCTTGGGTGCTGGCTCCGCAGCTTCGGTTCTGATTCCCTCTTCCGAACTATCATGCCGCACGGCTGAGTTCACTTGAAATGAAGAGCTTTGCTTCAACCAATAAGCAATAACGGCATGAAGCCGCTCCGAGGAAACGGGCTTGGTCACTACATCATTCATCCCCTGCCGCAAATAACGCTCATGGTCATTGCGAAGCACATTTGCAGTCACTGCAATAATAGGAATATTATCGTACTTTGATTGACTGCGAATTAACCGAACGGCTTCCGGGCCATCCATAACTGGCATATGAATATCCATTAAAATCAAATCCCAATGCTCCTCTGAAATTTTCTGGAGCGCTTCCTCGCCATTCTCAGCTAATCCGACCTCGTAGCCCTGCTCCTTCAGCAGCTCGATCGCGACTAGCTGATTGATCTTATTGTCCTCAGCTAACAAAATACGCGTAGCGGATTCATTCTTCGTAATTGCAGCAGCAGGCTCTAAATTCTCCGCTTCATACGAATAGGGGTCCTTCTGCTCCAAAACACTTTCAATTGCGCGAAGCATGCCCGTACGCATAATAGGCTTAATTAACAGCGTGACCGGCCTTTGCTCTGTTGAGAGCTGCATCATTTCATCTCGGCCATAGGAGGTCGTCATCGCAATCGTCTTAACACCGACCGCTTCCGCATCGCGATGGAATTCGAGCCAGGTCTCCGCTCCGTACATATCCGGCATTTCCATATCCAGTATAATTAGCTTCGGCAATGCGCCTTCCCCTATTCGGCGGAGACGATCCCGGGCCATTCTCCAAGAATGGAATGGGATCGCTGTTAAGCCGTATGTTTCTATCGTGTCGCTCCAATGCCCGCGCATCTCATCGTCGTCCTCAACGATCCACACCGGCTGCTCCCTCAGATCCTCCCGAACTCTCCAGGCCTGCTTAGGATATTTGTGAATAACGCTGAACGGCAGCGTAAAGAAAAACTGACTGCCCACTAACGAAACGCTGGATACCGCAAGCTTGCCTCCAAGCAGCTCAACCAAAGACTTGGAGATGACAAGGCCAAGGCCGGTTCCACCAAATTTGCGCGTCGTCGATCCATCCGCCTGTGTAAATGGTTTAAAGAGCTTATCTACCTGTTCCACCGTCATGCCAATACCCGTATCCAGAATTGTAAAGCGCAGACTAATTTGACTAGCGGTCTCCTCTACAAAATCCAGCTCCAGCTTGACTCGCCCTCTATTTGTAAACTTAATCGCATTCATACATAAATTGAGAAGAATTTGCTCCAGCCGCAAAGCATCCCCGATGATCGTCTGCGGCAGGTTCTCAGGAGTTGCAATAATAAATTCAAACTGCTCCTTTCCACCCATAAATATACTTAATTGATCGCTTATTCGGTGCAACAGCTCGTCGGGCTGGAACGGCAAGTGCTCAATTTCAATCTTGCCTGCTTCTATTTTAGAGAAATCCAAAATATCATTGATTAGACGAAGCAGCGTCTCCGAGGATGTGGTCATCTTATCCATATAGTCCTTCTGTGATGCAGAGAGCCCTGTTTTGCGCATTAATTGCGTCAAGCCAATAATTCCGTTTAGCGGAGTTCTGATCTCATGACTCATAAGCGCTAGGAAGCTGCTCTTCGCCTGATTAGCTTCCTCGGCTTCTTGCTTCGCACGTACAAGCTCCTCTTGAATACGTTTCTGCTCTGATATATCACGTGCGATGCAGGAGAAATAAAGCTCTCCAGTATCTTCATACTGATGCGCGACGACCACCAGAGACACATAGACCACTTCCCCATTGCTTTTCAGCAGCTGGGCACCACTCTCCCAGAAACCAAATTGCTGCGCCAGCTCCGCTCCCTTCTTAAGCTTAGAAAACATTCTTTGACTGAAATATTCCTTAACGAAAAGCTCGTTTTCTATTTCATCCGGCAAATTCAGCATCTCTCTGCCTGCACGATTGATATAAACAACCTTGCCCTCCGCACTTACTGAAGCGATCAGATCCTTACCTGACTCCACAATATCGAGCAGGCGATTACGCGTTTTCTCTATTTGCTTGCGATCAGAGATATCAAGAGCCATGCCAACCACACCAGAGAAGCGCCCATTTCGATCGCGCAGCCCTGTCGTGCTGTGCAGTGTAGGAATACGAGTCCCATCCTTATGAATAAACGTCCATTCACGCTCATAGGAAAAGTTTAAGGCTCTAAGCTCTTTGAATACTTCAAGCCCGGGCTTAACTTCTCTACCTAGCTGGGTCGAAAGCTTCTCTGCTTCCAAGTGAATCTCATCCAGATCAATGAACATGAGCGGGGTGGCAATACCAGCCAGCTCTTCGGATTTGTAGCCCAGCATCCCCTCTGCTGTTTTATTCATATAAGTAACTTTATATTGATCATCCAGAACGATAAAAGCATATTGATTTTGATTGATAATTGCCTCAAGCCGATCGAACATTTCCTGCAAATGCTCCATCATTCCATTGACCGAATGGCCCAGCTGGCCAATCTCATCATGCGGCTCGACTTCAAGATGCTCTGCCATGAACCGGCCGGCAGCGGCTTGCTCGGTTACGCCAAGTATGCCTTCCAGACGTTTAACGATCCTTTCAAAGTAAAGATAGAAAAAGATGACAATAATTAATTCAGAGAAAGCAATCGACGTGAAAATACGCCAAAAAATCGGCTTAACTTCATTCTGCAGCTCTGACATTGGCACTTGCAATGCAAAACGCCATGGCGTTTCTTTAATCTTCATTTGAAAAACAGAATAACGCTTGCCTTCGATAGTTATGCTCGCTGCACCTTGCTCTGATTCCAGCAGCTTGTCAGCAATCGGAGACAAGCCCCATTCCTCATCCATTAAGCCTGCGCCCGGCAGCTGCTCAGCCTTAGAGTAATAAATAAGATTACCCTGATCATTAAACATTAGAGCCGTTGATTGCTCCGTTCCAAATGCTATAAACGGCTTCAGCGCCGAGAATGCAATAGAAGCATACACTAAACCTTTTAATTCATTCGATTCTCCGTAAACAGGTACGATAATAAGCGATTGCCTAGTATCGGAGAATGAGGGCGTATACGGGTCCGTAATCACTACATTCCCATTAATCGCCTCTTGAAAGAACGGCTCCAATCTCATATTGACACGCGCCCCATCGGTACGCAGCCCGAGCCCCTTCTCATCTATATATCCGATTGCATGATAAATAAAACCGCCTCGTACGAGCTCACGTCCAAAATACCGCAGACGCTCCGCATCTGTACCAAATCGCACAACCTCTGTACGGCTGATCACAAAAACCTCTGCCTTGCGAATCGCCATCCATGAAGCAAGATTGGTTGCACGGTTATACTGCTGGCTGTTTGTTTTCTCAATTTCAGATTGAATCATCGCATCCTTCATGACAGAAAAG